>DDFE01000069.1 GCA_002336985.1 Sphingomonadales bacterium UBA1936 | reverse complement strand
CCGCGGGCTCTGTGCAGGAATAAAGCCGTTGAGCGCGGCAGACGTGCCTGACGCCTCGACCTTGCTGTCGCTGAACGCATACGACGCGTCGAGCGAGAAGGGGCCGTGCGCTGCGTGTGCGGTGATTTCGATCCCCTTTGCCACGATCGCATCGACATTGCGGCGCTGCCGGACGTTGGTGGCGATCGTCACGTTGGCGATCGCGCCTTCGAGCCGGTTGTAGAAGGCAGTGACGCCGAATGCGATGCCGGGCAGGGGCTTCAGGTCGAACCCGACCTCCGCGCCGCGTAACCGTTCGAGGCCGAGCGCAGCGTTGGCCTGCGTCGTGATCGGGAAAACGACGAACGGGCGGTAAAGTTCGTTGAGGGTCGGTAGGCGAAAACCGGTATATCCCGCTGCGCGCAGGGCAATCGCTTCGCTGGCGTTGAACAGCACACCCGCACGGCCCGTCGCCTCGAACTCGTCACGGTCGGCGAAGCGCGTATCGGTCGTGACCGCGCCCGCCGCGTTCGCTTCACGAAAGAAACCGTCGGTGATCGTCCACCGGTCGCCGCGCACGCCCGCGGTCAGGATCAGGCGGCCGAGCGTCCAGTCGTCCTCAAGGAACGCGCCTACAGTGCTGGTGTTGCCGCCCGCCGTGCGCCGTGCGGTGACAAGGCCGGTCGCGGCGTAGGCGTCCTCATAGAGCGTGCCGTCGCCAAATCGTGCGTCGACGCCGATGCGCAGGACGTGATTGGGGCCACCCGGCGGACGCAGTTCGATCTTGCCCCCAACACCGGTTGCCGGCGTGTTCCGCTGGTCGAGCGTCAGCTTGAACGTCGTCGCGCTCACGACCTTGTTGGTGAAATTGCGTGTCTGGACATAGGCCAGCGCATCGATGGCCCAGTCGCCGCGATGGATCAGGCGGACGCTGGCGTCCTGCGCCTCCGAACTGCTGTCCGCACCCGCGAAGCGCAGCGTGCGCTCATCACGGTAAATCAGGCCGCGTGCCTGGATCTCGGTCTGGGCATCGACCGGCACGACGGCGCGCAATCCGCCCGACCAGTCCTGGTAGCGTGCACGTACGGTCGCTGCCGTCGTCTGGCTGGCCGGAGTCGTGAAGAAACCGTCGCCGCGTTCGAACTTGCCCGACAGGCTGACGAAACCGCCGCCCAGATCGGGCGATACTGTGCCCGACAGCTCGACCGCGTTGTTGCTGCCGTAAAAACCGCCAGCGGAAAATGGGGACAGGTCGCCGCGCGTCGCGCTCGCCAGTTCGATCGTTCCCGCAACCGCGCCCGCACCGAATGCCCCGGCGCCTCCGCCGCGGGTAATCCGCACGCCTGCAAAGCGATCGGCAACCAGCGCGTTGAACGGGATATAGCCGAAGAACGGATCGGCCAGCGGCATGCCGTCGAGCAGCACGAGTGCCCGGCTCGATGCATTGCCGCCGAGCGCGCGCAGCGTAACGCCCTGTGCCGACGGATTGGCCGACCGGCTATCGGATCGGCGAAACTGCTGAAACCCGGCGACATCGGAAAGGACATTTTCGACCCGTCCGGACGCATCGCCGGTCAGCCGGTCGTGATTGATCGTGACCGAACCATAGGCCGGGACGCCGGGGGGCAAGGGAAGGGGCGTTCCAATGACGACGATGTCGTCGGCCTGCGCAGCCTTTGTCGCCTGCTGCGCCCAAAGGACTGTCGGCACGGTCAGTGCGATAAATGGCAAGGTCAGAAACGGGCGCATGACGTGGAAACAGCTTTTATCAGCGGAGCAAAAGAGGCGACCCGAACCGGACCGTCCCTTTTCCGCCTTAGTCCCTGTTCGGCTCAGAAGAACAGGATAGAACCGATTACCAGCGCATCGGTCGAGAACAAGAACTGCACAGACGTCGAACTCGTCCGTATAGTTCCGCATACCCATAGGTGAACGGCCAGCTTGTCCGCCTTGAGGTCATAGGTTGCCTTGGCCTGGAAACCAGGCGAACCGTTGATCTCCGCGCCGCCGGTCGGAGTGCCAGTGTCTGAAACACGTCCATCAAGTAAAACATGCGCCTCGTGGAATAAGCGCCTCGATGATCTTGCAGGATGACACCGGACCAGCACTGCAATGGTCCACGAGGCTGGTCAGTTCGGAACGCAACGCTTCGAGTCCAGCAATCTTGCGATCTATTTCAGCTAGGTGTTCGCGCGCAACGCTGTCGATCGCATCGCACCCTTCGCCTCCTCCGTCTGACAGTGCGAGCAGGGCGCGCACCTGATCGAGTGCAAACCCGAGATCACGGGCACGACGGACGAAGGCCAGCCGCTCAAGATGCCGATCGCTGTAATCCCGGTAATTGCTCTCGGTTCGTTCGGGGACACCGAGCAGTCCGATCTTTTCGTAAAACCGGACAGTTTCGACCTTGGTTTGCGTCTTGCGCGCGAGTTCGCCGATCTTCATGCGCTGCCTTGACCCTGAAGTAACTACAGGGTTCATATACTGCCTCACATCGATTCGTTCGAGGTAGAAATGGGAATGTTTCGTAGTGGGCAGCGAGTAGCGGAGGGGCGCCAGCTTCCCGCTTGGTCGCGCCCTATCGCGCTGTTCCCTGATCCTGATGTGGCTCGATAGTCGTGTATCGATTGATGACCCTTTTTGCCTGCCTGGCGCTCTTGGTCTCTCTGGGAACGACGACGCTTGTGCATGCCGCAGAGCCGGTTGTTGATAACGGTAGGGCTGCGGTCACGGGCCCTCTGATAATCGATTTGGGTCATGCCGCCGGAGACCAAGACGAGGTTCCGGCTGATGGGCATAAGAGTTACCCACACCATCATACGAGTTGCCACGGCGATCATGTTGCCGCGCCCTGCGAACTTGCGACGCACCTCGCGCACCACGTCCAAATCAAGCGCGCTTCACCATCGATGCAAGCTTCTCTCTCGTCGTCCGCGACAGATCCTGCGCTGAGACCTCCTCGAGCCTGATTGCCACACCCCTGCGCCTGTTCGGTGTGGGACAAGTCTGGTTTTCAGGAGTTTTCTAAATGCAAAAACTTGTCGCGGCATTGCTTGCCGCGGCGTCCTGTGCAGGCATTGCGCAGGCGCAAACGTCGCCGCCGATTGTGGTGGAGGGCATCCTTACGCTTGATGAAGCGCTCGCCCGGGCGGGCGTTTCATCTCCGTCGAACGAAGCTGCCAATGCGGGCCTGAGCGCTGCCGAGGCAGGCCGCGCTGTGGCAGGGTTACGACCAAATCCGTCGGTTTCAGCCGCCACGGAAAACGTCGTCGGCAGCGGACCTTACCGGGGGTTCGATCAAGCCGAGACGACGGTGTCGTTCTCTCTGCCGGTCGAACTTGGCGGCAAACGGAACGCACGTATTGGGGTTGCCGAGGCACGCATCGATCGCGCTCAACTGGAAACGGCAATCTCGCAGGCCGATGTTCGTCTGCGCGTCACGCAAGCCTATATCGAGGCAGCCGCGAATGAGCGCCGTCTGGCTGTCGCCCGCGATCAGCTTACCATCGCGGGCGAAGCTCAGCGTGTAGCACGTTTGCGCGTAACGGCGGGAGAAAACCCACCCATCGACGAGCAACGTACGTCGGTTGCGTTGATCAATGCGCAGGCAGCACTTGAGCAAGCGGAACGGGCGAAGTCCGTGTCCCGAACCAATCTCGCCCTTTTGGTAGACCAACCGATTGTCGGGGCACTGGACCAATCGTGGTTCGATCAACTGACGCCTTATGGGCCGCAGACCGCCCCGTCGGCGGAAGGCACGTTGGCTGTCGCAGCTGCGCGCGCGGATTTGCGTATTGCAGCCGCAAATGTTCGGTTCGCACGTAGCCAGCGCACTCCGGATTTCTCGATCAGCGCAGGAACCCGACGCCTTTCGGCAACGGGCGATACTGCTGCTCTCGTCGGCTTGTCGGTCGCACTTCCTTTCCTCAACAACGGACGGGCGGCGGTGTTGCAGGCGTCGGCTGAGCAGTCGCAGGCAGACGCGCGTCGGCGGGCAGCGATGCTCGAAGCAAGCCAGGACATCGCAAACGCAGTTCACGATCGTGACAATGCTGCAGCAGGTGCCCGGTCCTCCGTTCCAGCCATTGCAGCAGCTACCGAGGCAGCACGTATCGCCCGCGTCGGTTACCGTCAGGGCAAGTTCGATCAACTTGTCCTGCTCGATGCCGAACGAACGCTCGCTCAGACCCGAAGCAGCGCGATCGATGCGCTCGCCCAATACCATGATGCCGAGGCCCGACTGGCGCGCCTGACCGCGCCTGCGCCCGCACTTCCCGGAGACAATCGATGACAAATAACAAGAGCCTCATCGCAGGCGTCGCCAGCGCAATCGCGTTTGCCGCTCTCGGCGGCTTTTCTCTCGCAAAATGTACGAGCAATTCTGGCAATGCTGTTGCAACCTTGCAGACCGCCGAAAGTCCGAAACCACAAGCAGATAATGTCGACCTGACCGATGCCGCGATCCGGCAAGCCAATATCGCGACAGAGGTGGTCAAGGCCGGTGGCCTCGCTGCCGAAATCGTGTCGCAAGCGGTCGTGTCCCCATCTCCTTCCGGCGAAGCGATCGTGACCGCACGGGCAG
Organism: Sphingomonadales bacterium UBA1936; assembly: GCA_002336985.1. Taxonomy (GTDB): domain Bacteria; phylum Pseudomonadota; class Alphaproteobacteria; order Sphingomonadales; family Sphingomonadaceae; genus Sphingomonas_O. Next base: position 945 of record DDFE01000069.1, on the reverse strand, counting down.
CTGGCGCAGTTACCCGCGTGTTCAAACGATTGGGTGACCCTGTCCGGGCAGGTGAGGCGCTGGCGATCGTGGAAAGCCGGGATGCCGCGCAGTTTGCTGCCGATCGATCAACCGCGTCGGCCAAGCTGGCGCTCGCTCGGCGGGCACTGGCGCGGGAACAATTCCTTTTCAAAGAGCGCGTGTCTTCGCGCGTCGAGTTGGAGCAAGCGCAGGCGGAAGCCGTGGTCGCCGCAGCAGAAGCGCGGCGTGCCCAGGCATCAACCGGTGCTGCGAACGTGACGCGTGATGGCCGTGGCGTTGTCGTCGCAAGCTCGATTTCCGGTCGCGTAACGTCTGAAGCCGTATCCCTGGGGGCGTATGTCCAGCCGGAAACCGAACTATTCCGCGTTGCCGATCCGAACAAGATCCAGATCGAAGCAGCAATCGCACCGGCGGACGCACAGCGCATCACGCCCGGCGATCGGGCAATTATCGAGTTGCCGGATGGGCGGACTCTCGATGCAAAGGTGCGCTCCGTTACCCCGACACTCAACCGCGAAACGCGCTCAGCGACCGCTGTCCTCGATGTGCCGCCCGGCGTTCAGCCGGGTCTCGCTGTTCGCGTCCGCTTGATGCCAGCAAATGCGACTGGTTCCAATGCGATCGTTGTTCCTGAAGACGCTGTTCAATCGCTTGAAGGCCGTGACGTCGTATTTGTGAAAACGGCGAAAGGATTTCGCGCCGCAACGGTGCGGCTCGGCCAGCGTAGCGCCGGTCGGGTAGAGGTTCTGACGGGCCTCAGCGATGGACATATCATCGCAGCGCGCAACTCCTTCCTGCTCAAGGCCGAACTGGCCAAGGGCGCAGGCGAGGAGGAATAGGCGATGATAGCAAGCATCATGGCGCTTTCCGTGCGGGCACGGTGGGCCGTTCTCTTCATTTTTATCGCCATTGCGGGAATCGGCG
>DDFE01000241.1 GCA_002336985.1 Sphingomonadales bacterium UBA1936 | reverse complement strand
CCTCATCGACTTCGCCCATCAGCCGGTCGGGCGGGGGCATGCGGAACGGCTGTTGCCGATGATCGCTGCCCTCGACGATGGCGGACGTGCGAATGCTATTCTCGTCGATGTCGGACCCGGCAGCTTTACCGGTATCCGCGTCGGGATCGCGGCGGCCCGTGCGCTGGGATTCGGCTGGAATGCGCGGGTAGACGGGTTCGCCTCGCTGGCACTGATCGCCGCGATCGACGGCGGAAAACCGGATACCGCCGTCGCGATCGAGGGCGGGCATGGCGAGTTGTTCGTGGGCCGCTACGATCCAGAGGGGCGCGCGCTGAACCCGCCCCGTTCCCTGCCCTTCGCAGCGGCCGTCGGCGAGATCCGCGAGCACCGCGTGATCGGAAATGCCGCCGCACGGCTGGTCGAAGCCCGCGGTTTCGGCGATGCTGCGGATGTGAGTCCCGATGCCCGACACTGCAGATCGATCGCCGCCGGCCTGCCGCCCGTGCCGCTCTATGGCCGCGGCGCCGACGCGAAGCCGATGGCCATCCCGTGCTGACGGTGACGCGTCACGGCCTCGACGGCCTCGATGACGCAATGTCGGTAATGACCCGCGCGTTCGACCCGCAGTTCGGCGAAGCATGGACGGCATCGCAGTGCGCAGGTGTTCTTGCGATGCCGGGCGCGACCATGTTGATCGCGCGTAATCCCGAACCTTGCGGATTTGCGCTGTTGCGCACCGTCGTCGACGAGGCCGAGCTGATGCTGCTCGCCGTCTTGCCCGATGTGCGAAAGCAAGGTGTCGGCAGGTTTCTTCTTCGTGAGACGATGCAGGTTGCCGCTACGGAAGGAGCCGGTTTTTACTTCCTGGAAGTGCGCGCCGACAACCCGGCAATAGAACTCTATGCTAAAGAAGGACTTCACGCGATCGGGCGCCGCCCGAATTATTATCGCGGAAATGACGGCGAGCTGCGCGATGCTTTGACGTTCCGCGCCGCGTTACACAAAAATTGAACCAGGGCTATTGTTGCGGTCTAACGCTGTCAGGGATACATGACAGTTGTACGAATATTACCTCCCTAAATATTCGACTGCGATAAGATTGGATAATCTAATGTCCGAAGCCAACGAACTACAGGAAACGATGATCACCTTGACCGCCGATATCGTGGCGGCGCACGTCAGCAACAACAGCGTGTCGGTGAATGACTTGCCTGCTCTGATCTCGAACGTCCATGGCGCACTAACCGCGCTGACGGGCCCTGCACCTGCCGAACCGGCGGCGAAACAGGAACCCGCCGTTTCGATCCGCGCGTCGATCAAGCCCGACTATGTTGTCTGCCTGGAAGACGGCAAGAAGCTGAAAATGCTCAAGCGTCACCTGATGACGCACTATAACATGACGCCCGACCAGTATCGCGCGAAATGGGGTCTTCCCGCGGATTATCCGATGGTTGCGCCGAACTATGCCGAACAGCGCCGCACGCTCGCCAAGAGCATCGGCCTCGGCACCAAGCGTCGCAAGTCACGCTGAACCTAATGTACTTTGCGGCGGCGCGAGCTTTCGGCTAGCGTCGCCGCGATGCACCGTAAGATCGACATAGAGGCGCTGTGCGCCGAAAAGGGCCTGAGGATCACCGAACAGCGGCGCGTCATCGCCCGCGTCCTGTCCGAGGCCGAAGACCATCCCGATGTGGAGGCGCTGCATGCGCGCGCGTCGGCCATCGATTCCGGCATTTCGATCGCGACCGTCTATCGCACGGTCCGCCTGTTCGAAGAGGCCGGCATCCTCGAACGCCATGACTTCGGCGACGGCCGCTCGCGCTACGAAGCGGCGGCAGAGGCACATCACGACCATTTGATCGACGTCGAAACCGGCAAGGTCATCGAATTCGTCGACCCGGAACTCGAAGCGCTGCAAAAGATCATCGCCGAAAAGCTGGGCTTCCGCCTCGTCGACCACCGCATGGAGCTCTATGGCGTCGCACTCGAACGCAAGGCTTGAGGCGGCGGCGGGACGCCCGCCACCGATCAGCGTTGCGGGGTGGGTGCGTATCGCCGTGCGGGTCGCGGGTCTGGTCCTCGCGCTGCTGCTGACGGTTCCGCTTCATTATCTCTGGCGCCTGTTCCGGGCTTCGTCGCCCTGGCCCCGGCTGTTCCTCGGAACCGCCGGACGTATCGCGGGCGCGCGCGTTTCGCGCACAGGCACGCCGCTTCGCCGCGACGTCGTGTTCATTTCCAATCACGTCAGCTGGATCGACATCCTCGCGATCGCGGGGTCCAGCGGCAGCGCGTTCGTCGCCAAGGCGGAGTTGCGCAAGGCACCGGTGGTCGGCTGGCTGTGCACGCTCAACCGCACCGTCTTCGTATCGCGCGAGGACCGCATGGGCGTCGCCGACCAGATCAACCGGTTGAAGGATGCCATCGCCGAGACCTGGAGCATCACGATCTTCCCCGAAGGGACGACCGACGACGGCAAATCGCTGCTCCCGTTCAAGTCCCCGCTGCTCCGCGTGCTGGAGCCCGCTCCGCCCGGCGTGATGGTCCAGCCTCTGGTGCTCGATTACGGCGATGTCGGGCCGGAGATCGCATGGCTGGGTGCGGAACTCGGCCAGTATAATGCGTTGCGTGTGCTTGCCCGGCCGGGCAGTTTTCCCGTGCGGACGATCTACCTCGAACCCTTCCACCCCCGCGATTTCCCGGGGCGTAAGGCGATCGCGGCGGAGGCACGTGCACGGATCGAGGCTGCGCTGGAACCGATCCTCGGCGGCCCGGTGCCTGCGTTCGTGGGACATGATGCGTGGAGCTCAGGGCGTGTCACGGCGTTGGGCACGCTCGCGGTGTCCGCTTCTCCATCGGGAATTGAATAGGGTTCGCGCGGAGGCGCGGAGACGCGGAGGTTTCAGCACCTGTCTCGTCATCCCCGCGAAGGCGGGGATCCAACTCCGATCGGGTCAGCGGGAGTTGGGTTCCCGCCTTCGCGGGAATGACGTCGGATGGATTCTCCCTCTGCGTCTCCGCGCCACCGCGCGAACCCGATTAGACCGCCGCAGTCCTGAACTGCAGAATCGTGCAAAGCCGATCACCACCCGCTATAGGCCCGCCCCATGACCGCGCCCAAAACCTATCACGTCAAATCATTCGGCTGCCAGATGAACGTCTATGACGGCGAGCGCATGGGCGAGTTGCTCGGCGCCGAGGGGATGGTCGCGGCGGACAGTGCGGATGCGGCCGACGTCGTCGTTCTCAACACCTGCCACATCCGCGAGCGCGCCGTGCACCGCGTCTATTCGGAAATCGGTTCGCTGCGCCGTGAGGACGGCACCCGCCCGATGATCGCGGTCGCGGGCTGCGTCGCGCAGGCCGAGGGCGCGCAGGTCGCCAAGCGGTCCAAGGACGTCGACGTCGTCGTCGGCCCGCAGGCGTACCACCGCCTGCCCGCGATGCTGAAGGCCGCACCCCGCGACGGCGTGCAGGTCGACACCGACATGCCGCTGGTCCCCAAGTTCGACGCGCTTCCCGCGCGCGGGCACCAGCGCCCGTCGGCGTTCCTGACCGTGCAGGAAGGGTGCGACAAGTTCTGCACCTATTGCGTGGTGCCGTACACCCGCGGCGCCGAAGTCTCCCGCCCGCTGTCGGCGATCATCGACGAGGCGAAGGCGCTGATCGACGGCGGGGCGAAGGAAATCACGCTGCTGGGCCAAAACGTCAACGCGTGGGAGGACGGCGATACCGGCCTGCACGACCTGATCGCGATGCTGGACAAACTGCCGGGCCTCGCGCGCATCCGCTACACGACCAGCCACCCCAACGACATGCGTCAAGGCCTGATCGACGCGCACCGCGACGTCGAGAAACTGATGCCGTTCCTCCACCTGCCCGTGCAGTCGGGCAGCGACCGCTTGTTGCGCGCCATGAACCGCAGCCACAACCGCGACCAGTACCTCCGCCTCATCGAGCGCGTCCGCGCCGCGCGCCCCGACATCGCGATCTCAGGCGACTTCATCGTCGGCTTCCCCGGCGAAACCGATGCCGAGTTCGAGGAGACGCTGGGGATCGTCCGCGAGGTCGGCTACGCCCAGGCCTTCAGCTTCGCCTATTCCCCCCGCCCCGGCACCCCCGCCGCGACGATGGATGCACAGGTCGAAAAGGCCGTGATGGACGAACGCCTGCAACGCCTGCAGGCCCTGCTCAACGAACAGCAGCACGCGTTCAACTTGGGCAGCGTGGGGGTGCGGACGCAGGTGCTGATCGAACGCCGCGGGAAATTACCGGGGCAAATGCTGGGCAAGTCGCCGTGGCTGCAATCGGTGCATGTGATCGACCCGGCGCTCGGCGTGGGGGATATGGTCGAGGTCGACCTGGTCGCGGCGGGGCCGAATTCGCTGACAGGGGCTAGGTTGGCGCGGGCAGCGTGACGGTGTACTTGGCCCGAAAGCATCACCGCAATCCAACACACGTCAGGGGACAGCGCATATCGCTATCCCCTGTCATGCAGCCGGACCGAAACCGGTAAGCTGTCGCCGTAACTTTCCGTAAACCGCGTTAGCTAAATCAGTTGAAGAGTGCGGGCTTATCGCCGCCTTCGACGTAGCGCGTGAATTCTTCGGTGTAACGCTTCGTCAAGACAGCCTGATCGGCTTCGCTTTGGGCAAGATCGGCAAACCAGGTGCCTTCCTCCTCGTACATATGCTGTGCAACCGCGTCCCGAACATGGGTGAGCTTATCGGTATAATCGTCGCTCGCCGGATCGAGGCCTTCCAACAGGAACATTTCGGTCTTGGCCGTGGCCTGCTGCGAATATGCCGTCGTTGCACCATGCTGGTGCCCGGTATCGACCATTGCCGGATACAGAACGGACTCCTCGGCGTTGGCGTGACCTGTCAGGAAAACACCCAGCTCTTTATGCGCGGCCGCTCGACCGGCACTGTCGGCCGCCGTCAAAGCCTGAGCGAACAGGCTTTCCAACTTCAGATGGTGATCGAGGATCATGCCGACCCACTCGGCATTTCCGGTGAGGCCACGAAACTTCGCACGGGCTTCAGCGCGATCTTCTTCGTCCGCCAACGGCATCACCGCGGCGGCAACTTTATCTAGTATTGACATGGACTTACTCCTCGGTTCGATTGCTGAACCACCCGCACCCGCCGACGTTCCTCTTGCGAGTCAGTCTCATGCTGCATCCGAAAGCTGACGTATTGTTTTCGTACGATGTCGGTCATCTCGACGATTGTACCACCGTCCAGCTCGTCGCGTTTTTCCTGCTGTCCTCCACGCCATGATGCTGTCATCATTCGCGCGCACGCGCGGCGTTGCAGCATGCGCCGCGATGTGGATGATGTGAGTAACGTTGCGTGTACATAGGATGACCATTTGAGCCGAAAGCCACAGCCCGCCGCCCTCGGTGACAAGAGCCGTATCGAGGTCACGTTCGACAAGCCCCAGTTGCTGGGGCGCGTGTTCGGGGAATACGACCAGAACCTGGTCGCGCTGGAGAACAGGCTGGGCACCTATATCCTCGCGCGCGGCAACCGGGTGCAGATCGAGGGGGAGGCGTCCGCCACCGCCCGCACCCGCGACGTGCTGAACGACCTCTACAACCGCGTCGTGAAGGGCGAGGATGTCGACATGGGGCTGGTCGATGCGGTGATCGCCATGTCGTCCGAACCGACGCTCGACGGCATCATCCGCCACGAACCCGGCGGCGCGCCCGGCCCGATGATCCGCACGCGCAAGAAAACCATCGTCCCGCGCTCGGCAACGCAGGCGCGCTATATCGAGGCGCTGAACCGCAACGACATCATCTTTGCGCTGGGCCCGGCGGGGACCGGCAAGACCTATCTCGCCGTCGCGCAGGCCGTGTCGCAGCTGATCACGGGCAGCGTCGACCGGCTGATCCTGTCGCGTCCCGCGGTCGAGGCGGGCGAGAAGATCGGCTTCCTGCCCGGCGACATGAAGGAAAAGGTCGATCCGTATTTGCGCCCGCTTTACGACGCGCTCTACGACTGCCTGCCGGCCGAACAGGTCGAGCGGCGCATTGCCAGCGGCGAGATCGAGATCGCACCGATCGCCTTCATGCGCGGGCGCACGCTCGCCGAATCGTTCATCATCCTCGACGAGGCGCAGAACACCACGCCCGCGCAGATGAAGATGTTCCTGACCCGCTTCGGCCAGAACAGCCGCATGGTCGTGTGCGGCGACCCCAACCAGACCGATCTTCCCAAGGGGCAGGACTCTGGTCTGAACGACGCGGTCGGTCGGCTCGACGGGGTCGAGGGAATCGAGATGGTCCGCTTCGGCATTGGGGACGTGGTGCGGCACCCGGTCGTGGGCCGCATCGTGCAGGCGTACGAGGGACCGGATGCTTGATACGGTCGCGCTGCGCGAAGACCCCTGGCCCGAAGGCGACTGGCAGGGGCTAGCTGAACGCGCCGCGAACGCCGCGGTCTCGGCGAGCCCGCAGGCCGAACTCGGTACTATGGCAGCGGCGGTCGAGGTCGCGGTTCGTCTGACATCCGACGACGAGGTCCAGACGCTCAACCGCCAGTACCGGCACCAGGACAAGCCGACCAACGTGCTGTCCTTTCCCATGGTGCTGCCCGACCTGATCGAGACGCTGGCCAACACCGACGATGGAGAGGTGTTACTTGGCGACATCGTCCTCGCCCACGGCGTCTGCGAACGCGAGGCGGCGGAGAAGGGCGTCTCGCTTGCCGACCACGCCGCGCACCTGATTGTGCATGGTACCCTTCATCTGTTAGGACACGACCACATGGACGACGCGGAAGCGGAGCACATGGAAGCGATTGAGCGGGCCGCCATGTCCGCTCTGGGTCTCCACGACCCATATCAGGATGACGAAACACTCTCATGAAAGAGGGCGACAGTAGCCGCGACAATAGCGGTATCTGGACCAACATTAAGGCGCTGTTCGGCGACGCGCCGGAACCCAGCCTGCGCGAACAGATCGCCGAGGTTATCGACGAGCATGAGGACGATCCGGCGCCCGACGAACAGGGCGACCTGTCCCCCGTCGAACGCGACATGGTGCGCAACCTGCTCGATTTCGGGCCACGCACCGTCGACGACGTCGGCGTACCGCGTGCAGATATTGTCGCCGTTCCCGAGACGA
>DDFE01000043.1:1782-6858 GCA_002336985.1 Sphingomonadales bacterium UBA1936 | reverse complement strand
CCGCTCGACAAGGTCGGGGTTCGAAATGAACGGCCGGCCGAAACTGATGCCGTCGGCAAGACCGCTGGCCAGGTCGGCGTCGGCACTTTCGCGGGTGTACTCCTGGTTCAGGATCAGCGGACCCGAAAACACCTTGCGGATCTCGGGCGAGACACGCGGCACATCGGTGCTGCCGAAACTGCCGGATTCCTTCTGCTCGCGCAGTTCGAGGAAGGCGATGCCGATCTCGTCCAGCGCCTTTGCCGCTGCCGTGAACAGGGCAACGGGGTTGGAATCGTTCACGCCCTGCGTATCGCCATTGGGCGACAGGCGGACTGCGGTGCGGTCGGCGCCGATCGTGTCGGCAACCGCCTGAGTCACTTCGCGCAGCAGGCGGATGCGGTTCTCGATGCTGCCACCGTATCGATCGTCGCGGAAGTTCGAATTGTCGCGCAGGAACTGGTCGATCAGATAGCCATTGGCGCCGTGGATCTGCACGCCGTCGAACCCGGCCCTGATCGCGTTCTTCGCGGCGCGGACATAATCGGCGATCACGCGCGGGATTTCATCGAGGCGGAGCGGGCGTGCCTCGGCATAATCCTGCTTGCCCTTGTAGGTATGCCCTTGTCCGGGCGCCGTCGTTGCGGAGGACGAAACCGGCGCCTCACCGCCGAGAAAATCTGGATGGACGATACGCCCCATGTGCCAGAGCTGCAGCACGATCCGCCCGCCGGCATCATGCACTGCCTTCGTCACCGGCTGCCACGCCGCAACCTGTTCGTCCGACCAGATGCCGGGCGCATAGGGCCAGCCCAGCCCCTCCTGCGTGATGCCCGTCGCTTCGGAAATGAGCAGGCCCGCGCCCGCACGTTGGCTGTAATATTCCGCTTTCAGCGCCGTCACCGGCACATGGCCCTCGCTGCTGCGCCCGCGCGTGAGCGGCGACAGCAGGATGCGGTTGGGCGCGTCGATCGCGCCGAACTTGATGGGATCGAACAGGGTCGGCATTCGCGTTCCTTTTTGAAACTGGTTCCGCATTTATGGGAACCGTCGAATGCAACCGCCAGAGAAGAAAAACTGCGCCCCGCGCTTTTTTGGCTTTGCCGGACCGGCAGGCCGGGCAGACGCCGTTGCGCCAGCCCGGCCCGGGGATTTTAGAGAGCGCCACCCAGATTCTGCAGCACCATCGCGAAGAGCATCGGGATGGACAGCAGCGTATTTGTACGGCTGAAGATCATCGCGGTCGTTGCCGCCTTCGCCTTGGTGTCGGCATCCGCCTCCACGAGGCCGAGCGCCTTTTTCTGGTTTGGCCAGATCACGAACCAGACGTTGAACGCCATGATGAGCGCGAGCCACATGCCGACGCCGATCAGGCGGAAGCCCTCCTGAAAGGTGAAGGCCTCATGCAGATAGCCCTTCAGCAGCGCGACCAGCAGGCCGGTGACGACCGTCGAGAGCGCACCATAGCGGAACCAGAACAGTGCCTTGGGTGCGATGTACTTCGACACACCCGGCTTCAGTTCGGCCGGAACGGACGGCATGGTCGGGATCTGCACGAAGTTGAAATAGTAAAGCAGGCCGATCCACATCACGCCGGAAATGACATGCAGGAAAGTCATCCATCCGATCGTGTTTTCGGCCGAGTTCGTCCAGAACAGCAGCGCGAGCATCAGGACGAAGCCCGCTGCGACCACCGCGTTCAGATTTCCAAAGAATTTCGCCATGTGCGACCCCTCCAACTTAAGATGCGCGCCCCTGCACGCCGTTGACGCGACCGACCTATCACCCCATTTCGCAGGTGTCACTTTCGGTTGACGACAGGATTGCCATGACCAGCGAGCCGACACTCGATGAAATGCGTGAATTACTGGCCGCGGAGCTGCCGCAGCACGCCGCATTCGACGGCTGGACGGCGATTGCGCTGGAACGCGCCGCATTTGCGAAAGGCATCGATATCGCAATAGCACGCCTCGCTTTCCCCGCTGGCGCATCCGACATGATCGATGCCTGGTTCGCTCATGTCGATGCTGCGATGCTGACGGCCCTGCCGGCCGAGACGCTGGCATCGATGAAAATCCGCGACCGGATCACGGCGTTGGTCCAGGCCCGGCTGGACATCGTGGCGAAGGATATCGAAGCTTTGCGGCGTGCGCTGGCCGTGCTCGCCATGCCGCAGAACCTGGCGCGCGCCGCCCGGCTCAACTGGCGGGCAGCCGATGCGATGTGGGTCGCGGCCGGCGATACGGCGACCGATTTCAATCATTATTCGAAGCGCGCGATCCTGGGCGGTGTCTATGCCGCGACTGTCATGGCGATGCTGTCCGACGAAAGCGAAGACCGTGCCGATACGCGCGCGTTTCTGGCGCGGCGCATCGACGGAATCATGCGCTTCGAAAAGGCCAAGGCGCGCTTCACGCATTCGGCGCCCGATCGCCTGAGCCTCGGGCGTTTTCTGGGGCGGTTGCGCTACCCGGCCGTTTGACTCTTCAGGCAGCGGCAGGTGTCCGCCTTGCTTTCCGGCGCAGCGTCCCGCCGATCAGGCCGAACCCGCAGATCATCAGCGCCCAGCTCGCCGGTTCCGGGACGACGCTCGCCGCGAATACCGCGTTATTGGGTGCGAAATCGGAGATCGCGGCGGTTCCGGCCGATACCGCATCGCGCGGCCACAGGTTCCAGCCATATTGTTCCGGCGTGAAGCCCTGCGATGTCAGCTGTGAGACCAGGATCGATCCGAAGAAGGTGCTGCCGCTGATCGTCGCCGCCGAAAGCGTATTTGCGCCCAGCGTGACCACGCCCGCCTTGGAGATCGAAATGGCCTGATTGAACAGCACGCCCCCCGCACCGATGGCGGAGAAGTTGTTCGGCGTGGTGTTGTTGCCGGTATAGACGCCGATGACATAGCGGCCGCCGATGGCGTTGTTGATGTTGCCCGCCAGCGTCGCATGATAGTCGAAGCGCTGCGCGATCGAATTATAGACGACCGAGAATTCGGTCACGTCGAGATCGGCGTCATGGGCGCCGCCATAGCTCGCGAGAAAATCTCCCGTGGCGTCGAGGACGGTCGTCGCCTGTGCCGCGGTAACCGAAGCCGCGGCCAGAAGCAGTGCAGAAGCCAGTTTCAAGGTGCGCATGGTCTGTCCCTCATGATCGGCGCGTCGGCGTTGTCGGCGCGTCATTGGAAACGACTCGGGGCAATTCGGCCCGGCGCTTGGTTACCATGTTTTTGATGCAGTTCCGATGACAGCCGCCGGAATGTGACCCGAATTCGGAAATGCAAACCATTCGCAGGGCACTGGCGTTGCGCTTACGATACTGATAATCGCTCGCAGGTGACACTTGCCGACCTCCCTTTCGACCAGGAAGCGACAATCAGCACGATCGACTGGTCGTCGATGACCGAGCGTGACGGACGCCGCTTACGCGAACTGGGTTTCGACGAGGGCGTGGCCGTCGAACCGCTGCACGGTGCCGGCCTTGTCGCACGCGACCCGCTGGCGGTGCGTATCGGCCGTATGACCGTCGCGATCCGCCGCGCCCATGCGGGCGCGATCTCGGTCGCACCGGTCCGGTGAACGCCGAAACGCCGATTGTCGCTGCCGAACCGCCGATGGTGGCGCTGGTCGGCAATCCGAATGCCGGCAAGTCCGCACTGTTCAACGCGCTGACCGGTGCCCGCCAGAAAGTCGGCAATTATCCGGGCGTCACTGTAGAGCGCCATGCCGGACGGCTGGTCATGGCCGACGGACGGCCGATCGAACTGGTCGACCTGCCCGGTACGTATAGCCTCATCCCCTCGTCCCCGGACGAACGCGTGACCCGCGATACGATCATGGGCCAGCAGGATGGCGAGCGGACGCCCTCGGTCCTGGTCGTCGTTGTCGATGCGGCCAACCTCGACAACCACCTGCGCTTCGCGATCGAACTGATCGCGCTGGGACGACCGGTCGTCGTTGCGCTCAACATGTTCGACCTCGCACAACGCGATGGGCTGACGATCGACATCCCCGCACTGGAGCAGACGCTGGGCGTACCAGTGATCCCGACGGTCGCAGTGCGCAAGCGCGGGCTGGACGAACTGAAAGCCGCGCTCGACAGCGTGCTGACCGGCGCACCGGACAAGCCTCATGTGACGCTCGAGGAAACGACGCTCGCCGAACGCCAGCGCCATGCGCGGCGGATCGCGAAAAGCGTCACCGTGGAAACCGGCACCGCGCGGCGTTTTACCGAGAGCATCGACAAGGTGGTGCTGCACCCGGTCATGGGACCGATCATCCTCGCCGCGCTGCTGTTCGTGATGTTCCAGGCGGTTTTCACGCTGGCAGCGGTGCCGCAGGACATGATCGACGGCTGGATGGGCAGCCTGCAGGATGGCGTCAAGGCGTCGATGCCGGACACGCTTTTCCGGTCCCTGCTCACCGACGGCGTGATCGCGGGCGTGGGCGCAGTCGTCGTGTTCCTGCCGCAGATTGTCATCCTGTTCGCCTTCATCCTGGTGCTGGAGGCGAGCGGGTACATGGTCCGCGCCGCGTTCCTGATGGACCGGCTGATGTCGTCGGTCGGCCTGTCGGGCCGCGCCTTCATTCCGCTGTTGTCGAGCTTTGCCTGTGCGATTCCCGGTATCATGGCGACGCGGACGATCGAGGATCCCAAGGATCGGCTGACGACCATCCTGATCGCGCCACTGATGACTTGTTCGGCGCGTCTGCCGGTTTACGCGGTCATCATCGCGGCGTTCATTCCGCCCGTCAGCGTCCTGCCCGGGATCGGCCTGCAAGGGCTGGTTCTCTTCGCGCTTTATGTCGCAGGAATCCTCGGCGCGCTGGTTGCCGCGCTGCTGCTCCGGCGAACCGTGACGAAGGGCAATGCCCAAGGCTTCATGATGGAGATGCCCAAATACCAATGGCCGGCGCCGCGTGACCTGGCGCTCGGCCTTTGGCAGCGGGCCATGGCGTTCCTGAAACGCGCGGGGACGATTATCGCGTTTACGACCATCGTCCTGTGGGTGCTGCTCAGCTTCCCGCGCGTGCCCGACGGCAATCCGACGAGCCAGATCGACCATTCGATCGCGGGCCGTGTTGCAGACGGCCTTGCCGTCGT
>DDFE01000043.1:0-1684 GCA_002336985.1 Sphingomonadales bacterium UBA1936 | reverse complement strand
GCGGGAATCACATATTGGAGCGCCGTCGCGCTCGGGCTTTAGGAGCAAGGCGTGGCAGGCAGCGTTAACAAGGTCATTCTCGTCGGCAATCTGGGCAAGGACCCGGAAAGCCGCAGCTTCCAGAACGGCGGTAAGGTCGTGTCGTTCAGCGTCGCCACGTCGGAGAACTGGAAGGACCGCAATACCGGCGAGCGCAAGGACAAGACCGAGTGGCATAACGTCTCGATCTTTTCCGAAGGCCTTGCCCGCGTTGCCGAACAATATCTGAAAAAGGGATCGAAGGTCTATCTCGAGGGCCAGCTCGAGACCCGCAAGTGGCAGGACAAGGACGGCAACGACCGGTACACGACCGAAGTCGTGTTGCGAAATTTCAACTCGTCGATGGTCCTGCTCGACGGCCGCGAAAGCGGCGGCGGCGGACAGCGTGGCGGCGGTGACGACTGGGGTGGCGGGCGCGACGAATCGCCGCGCGGCAATTTCGGTGGTGGTGGCGGACGCAGTTCCGGCAGCCGGCCGAGCGCGTTCGACGCCGATCTGGATGACGACGTTCCCTTCTGATCGACCTGAAAGCAGATGATGCCGGTGACCGTCAGCATCCGCATGCTTCAGGCACTGCTCGGTACTGCCTATCTTTTGCTCGCGGCTATCGCGGTCATCAGATCGCCAGGCCCCGTGATGGTGCTGGCCGCCGTTGGCGTGATGCTCGGTGCTTACCTGACCAGCAGGACGATACCCGACGCCTTTGTCTCGCGGGATGCCGTGTTCAGGATATGCGCGGTCGGCCTCGTCGTCATCGCGATCGGTATCGTAGCGGATGCTGCAGGGGGCAGCCGCGCCCTGGGATGGGCAGCCATCGTGATGGCCTATTGCGCGGGTAACCGGCTGAAGGCCGCGGGCATCGGACTGCCGCGAACAGGCCGTTAATCCTTCAACAGCCCCTTCAGGCCGGAAAAAGCGCCGCCCTCCTCGCCCGATTTCCAAACACGTTCCGCACCTTGCGAGCCTTCGGGACTGCGCGGGAAGGGATCGAGTGCAAGGCCCAGTGTCTGCGCCGCAGCTTCGCCCAGGTCGATCGCACCGTTTTCGAGTGGCAGGACGTCGCAGTCCGCGTCGCTGAGTTCGAGACCCTCTTCATCATCCACGCCATCCGCCGGCAGGTCGGAAATGAAACGCAGGACGAAGGGCTCGTCGATCGTTGCGGGCACCGGATCGCTCGTCACCACACAAGCCTGGCTAAGGACGGCATGCATCGTTCCCCGCGCTTCCACGCCGCCCGCGACTGCCGTCAGGGTCGCGTCCGCCGTCAGTGTTTCGAGCACGACGAGGTCAAAGCGTTTGGCGAGTGCGGAACGCTCGGCTTCGTCCGCTTCGATCGTCACGACACGCGGTACGGAGCCGATGGAATCGAGCGCATAGCGCCGGCTGAATTCGGGCGTCACGCGATCCGTCCTGCGAGCAGCGCGTCGAGCGGTGCCGAATCGATGCGCGCCTGTAACTGGTGAATGCGGCGGACCGCGTCCGACAGGACCGGTTCCGCGGGCGGACTGTTGCGCCACAGCGTCCGGCTCAGCGTCTCGGCATCGACCGCCTTGCGATAGGCGCCCAGCCGTCCGCCCAGCACCGCCATGATACCGCCGACCTGCTTTCCGACGACGAGATCACCGAAGCCGATTTCGCGAATCTG
>DDFE01000090.1 GCA_002336985.1 Sphingomonadales bacterium UBA1936 | reverse complement strand
AGTACCGTTCTTCTTCCGTAACGGTTGGTCCGGTCGTCTGCTGCCTCGGCGCACCGCACGGCCTTAGCGGGCCGTGCTGGTGACCGGAGCCTGTGCTTTTACAGGCGAAACGATGCCGACGGTCGAGACGCCGAGGAATGCGACCGCGATCACGATGGTCAGGGCGTTGGTAACGTTCGAAACAAAGCTGCTGTTGGTCATGATAATCTCCATTGGTGTCCGGCGTGATTGCCGGGATGCCAACGGGATTGCAGAGACCGTGCCAATTGAAAAATGGCAGTTTTGCGTGGTTTTAAAATTTAGCCGAAAAAATCTACGCTGAATATTAGTGAAATTTCCAATTCATCGGGAATTCATGCAGCGTCTATTTGAATTCCGGGGCTCGCTTGGCGATGAAAGCGTCGACGCCTTCACGGAAATCCTCTCCCTGGAACGCAGCGGCAAAGACCGCGCGCGATGCATCGTCTTCATGGATCTGCCCATCGAGGATGCGGCGGATCATCGCCTTGGTCTCGCGGTGGCTATGTGGCGACGTGGTAGAAATTCCGTGAAGGATCTCGTCGGGCGTGTCGGCGACGACGTCGACGAGGCCGATCCGCAGCGCCTCCTGCGCATCGAGCAACCCGCCGGTGTAGAGCATGCGCTTGGCCTGACCCGGCCCGACCAGTTCGATAAGCAATTTCGTGTCGTGCAGCGGATAGACGATGCCGAGCTTTGCCGGTGTGATGCCGAACCGCGCCCGCGTCGTCGCGACCCGGATGTCGCAGGCGAGCGCCAGGCCACATCCGCCACCTACGCAATCGCCATCGACAAACGCGACGACCGGCTTTTCTGCGCGCGCCAGCTTGAACTGCGCAAGGTTGATCGCCTGCTGGTTGCGCAGGTTCCAAGCGGTGTCGTGCGCGTTGGCCGAAAGTTCGCCGATATCGGCGCCCGCACAGAACATGCCGGCACGCGCCGAGGTCAGCAGGATGGCGCGGACATGGCGCTTTGCTTCGGCTTCCGCGACCAGGCCCGGCACCTGTTCGAACATCTCGGTCGTCATCGCATTACGCTTCAGCGGCCGGTCGATCAGCAGCCGCGATATCCCCGCAATGGTTTCAAGGCGCATCGTCATGGTCAGGAATGTCCCGTTATCCGCCGTTAAAGACAATCTGTTTTCCAGCCAAAACGGCAGGATTTGTCACGGTCTCGTAACGGTTCCGGCATCGCTCAGGGCCAGGATTCGGCGATATCGCATCATGACAGGTGCTTCGAGCATTTTGCCCTGGAACCGTACGGCGCTTTCGCCAGCGGCGGCATAGGCGGCTTCAGCCTCATGCGCTTCGGCGATCTCGTCCGCGGTCGGACGCATCGCGTCGTGAACGACGGCGACGTGTTTCGGATGGACGATGGACTTTGCAATGAAGCCCATCGCCTTCACCCGTGCAACGTCGGCGGCGAGGCTTTCGAGGTTGTCGAGGTCCAGATGCGGCACGTCGATCGACGGCACCTTGGCGCTCGCGCACGCCATGACGATCTGAGCCCGCGCGGCGTAAAGCGCGTCCCACGACATGGCGACGCCCAGTTCGCCGGCGAAATCCGCGCCACCCAGCATGACGCCGCCGATGCCGGGCGCTGCCGCAATCGCGTCGGCAACGCGCAAGCCTTTGACTGTTTCGATAAGCGGAAGCAGCGCGACGTCGGGCAGGACGGCATGGGCGATGCCGATCTCGGCAACGGCCTCGACCATCGGAATCATCAGGAACGATGGCAGCGTGGGGGCTTCGGCGATCGCAACCAGGTCTGCCAACCCCTGCCGCGTCCGCAGGCTGTTGATGCGGATGCCGAGCCGCGGGTCGCCCATCGCGGCCAGGGCAGCGGTGCGGGCGTCTTCCTTGTCGGCCGGGCCGACGGCATCCTCCAGGTCGATGCACACGATGTCCGCACCCGATGCGAGCGCCTTTTCAAAGCGTTCGGGACGGCTGCCGGGCACGAACAACAGGCTTTGATAGGGTTTCAACATTTCGCTCCGCCAAGCGTCTTCACATGCATCGTTCTGCCGCTCCACTCGTTGACCCGCCGATGCAAGGAGAAAGACGATGAGTGAACTGAGCAAAATCCGCGAACATATGGAAGTTATCGGTGCCGACGGCGCGCATGTCGGTACGGTCGACAAGGTCGAGGGCGGCCGGATCAAGCTGATCAAGGCCGATGGCGGATCGCATTCGGAGCATCATCACTTCATCTCGGGCGGACTCGTCGCTGGTGTCGAAGGTGACCAGGTCCGGTTGTCCGCCAACGGCGATGTCGCGGTTTCGTTCGAGGAAGAAGAAAGCGGCGAAGCCGTCAGCTGACCGCTAACGCAAACCGTCCAGCGTCGTGATCAGGTCGTTGTAGCTGCCGATTACGGCATCTGCGCCGAGGTCCGATGCCGGGCGGTCAGCAAATCCAAAGTCGACGACAACGCACGGCACGTCCGCCGCGCATGCAGTCTCAACATCGACGATTGAATCGCCGACGAATGCAGCGGGCCCGCCGCCCGCTTGTTCGATGGCTAGCAACAGAGGGGCGGCGTCGGGTTTCAACTTTACGGTGTCGCCGCCGACGATCGCGGCAAAGCGCGATTGCCAGCCAATCGCGTCGATGAGGGTGCGCGCAGGCGCTTCGGGTTTGTTGGTGCAAACCGCCAACGCCACGCCGAGATCGGTCAGGGCATCAAGCGCCGCGTCCACGCCCGGATATGGCACGGTCAGATTGCAGATGTTTTCCGAATAATACGTCATGAAGACCCGATAAGTGTGTTCGATCAGAGCGTCATCGACTTCACCTGTCGCCGCCAGGCCGCGCCGCAAAAGTACGCGAGCGCCATTGCCGATCATCTTCACAACCCGGTCAAGCGGAATGGGCGAGCGCCCCAGGTCTGTCAGTGCGTGGTTCAGAGCCGCGGCAAGATCGGGTGCGGAATCGACGAGCGTGCCGTCGAGGTCGAACACAACGGCGCGGAATGGAAAGCTCATGTAACGGCGGCGGTAGTGCGATATCGCGGATCGTCCCAACTTCGCGTCGCCAGGATGTCGCGCAGGATTTCGACTGCGTTCCACACATCCTCGAACCCGACATAGAGCGGCGTCAGCCCGAAACGCAGGATATCGGGCGCACGAAAATCGCCGATCACGCCGCGCGCGATGAGTGCCTGCATCGCGGCGAAGCCGCCCTCGTGGACGAATGATACATGGCTTCCCCGCGATGCCGGATCGCGCGGTGTCGCGAGAATGAGGCCCAGCCCTTCGCAACGATGGTCGACGAGGTCGATGAACGCCGAACACAATGCCTGCCCCTTGGCGAACAACGCCTCATGGTCGGCGGTCAGGAAAAGTTCCACGCCGGCTTCGAGCGCGGTCATGCTCAGGATGGGCGGTGTTCCGCAGAGGAAACGGCGCAGATCGGGAGCGGGGGCGTAGTAGTCGCCGAAGGCGAAGGGCGTTGCATGGCCCATCCATCCCGACAGTGCGGACCGCATGTGCGCCTGATGCCGTTCGGCCACGAACAGGAATGCCGGAGCGCCCGGCCCTCCGTTCAGATATTTATAGCCGCACCCGACCGCGAGATCGGCACCGGCGCCGTTCAAATCGACCGCAATCGCGCCGACACTGTGGCTCAGGTCCCAGAGGGCCAAGGCGCCCGCGTCATGCGCGGCCTTCGTCAGTGCCGCCATGTCGAACCGCTCGCCGGTCCTGTAATGGACATGGGTCAGCATCACGACCGCGACACTGTCGTCGATCGCATCGATGATCTGGTCGCGCGCTACGGTGCGCACCTCGACGCCGGGCAACATCGCAGCAACGCCTTGCGCCACGTAGAGATCGGTCGGGAAATTACCCGGTTCGGAGAGGATAACCCGTCGGCCCGGTTGTGCCGCCAGTGCCGCCTCCAGCAACTTGAAGAGGTTCACCGAGGTGGAATCGGTGACGATGACCTCATTCGGTTGCGCCCCGATCAGCGGTGCGATCTTCGCGCCGATCCGCGCTGGCGCATCGATCCATCCCGCAGTGTTCCAGCTGCGGACCAGCCCCTCTCCCCACTCGCGCGCGACGGCATCGGACATCCGAGCTTTCGTCGCTTTCGGCAGCGCGCCGAGCGAATTGCCGTCGAGATAGATGACGCCTTCGGGCAAGTCGAACGCGTCCCCCAGCGTGCGCAACGGGTCGGTCGCATCGCGCGCCCGCAAATCGTCGAGCGTGATCACAGGCTGGTTCTGACGCTCAGCAATTCGGGGAAGAACGGCTTGTCGATTACCCGCGCGAGGTAATCGACGCCCGCGGTGCCGCCGGTTCCGGTCTTGAAGCCGATCACGCGCTCGACGGTTTTCAGGTGATTGAACCGCCAGATCTGTACCCGGTATTCGAGGTCGACCAGTTTTTCCGCCAACTCGTACAGATCCCAGTATTTCTCAGGATTGGCATAAACGCCTGCCCATGCCCGCTCGACCTCGGGCGAGGCGACATAGGGCTGCGTCACGTCGCGCGTCAGGTGCGTTTCCGGAATGGCGAAGCCGCGACGCGCGAGTAGGCGCAGCGATTCGTCGTAAAGGCTGGGCGTTTCCAGTTCGCGCTGCAGCGACGCCGCGATCTCCGGTTCTGCCCTGTGCACCTCCACCATCTTCGCGTTCTTGTTGCCCAGCATGAACTCGATCTTGCGATACTGGTCGGACTGGAAGCCGGAACTGGTGCCGAGCGACGCACGCATCCGCGTATAGTCGGCCGGGGTCATCGTCGCGAGAATCTCCCACGACTGGATCATCGTCGCCTGGATGCGCGCGACGCGGCTCATCATCTTGAATGCCTGGGACAGTTCTTCCGAAATGATCTTGGCCCGCGCCTCGGCCAGTTCATGGATGCCGAGCTTCATCCAGATTTCGGATGCCTGATGGATCGAGATGAACAGCAGTTCGTCATGCGCGTCCGACAGGGGGCGCTGACAGTTCAGAAGTTCGGGAAGCGCGAGATAGCTGCGATAGGTAATGGCTGACATGCGCCGGTGTTAGCCGACCATTTCACCCGTGGACAGGCTATCTAGGCGGTGATTTTCAGGCGTTCTGCGGCGTGGAATTCGACCTGCTGGAACAACAGTTCAAGGTCTTCGCGCGACACGTCGAACGTCTCGCCGAGGTCTGCCAGCGCCAGGTCGATATCTTCCGGATGAAAGGCCGGCGATCCGGTTGCGGGAAGCACATGCCCAACCGTCGGTACCGGGCGGTGCGGATAGGAATGGCCCGAGAAGCGGTGGAACGCCAAACCGAGCAAAACCAGCAACAGCGAATTCAGCGCGACCGGCAGGAATGCAAAGGCGAAGCCCGCGGACGTGACGGCCGGGCCGCCGATCACGGCGGTCAGCGCCGCCGCTCCACCCGGTGGATGCAGGCAGCGCAGCAGCGACATAGCGAGGATGGCCCCTGCAACTGCCAGCCCGATGGCGAGCGCTGGCCATGGAACCAGGTGCGCGACCGCAATACCGATCAGTGCCGAAACCGTGTTGCCGCCGACGACCGACCATGGTTGGGCGAGCGGACTGGACGGAACGGCGAATACCAGCAGCGCAGAGGCGCCGATGGGCGCGGCGATCAGCGGCAGGCCCGGGTGCGTCGACCCGAACGAACAGATCAACCCCGTGAGGGCGATTCCGGCAAACGCGCCGACACAGGCCCACAAACGATCTGGCAGCGTCGCGCCCGCCAGGATCGGCGCAAACAGCCTCGCAGCGCGATGTCCCGGATATTCGCCCATTCCGACCCCGTGTTCGAACCGCCGCCCCTGTGGGCAACAGGCGGGGGTTCGTCGCCAGAGAATTTCTGTTGGGACGTAAAGCGGCTCAGCCGCGTCGCCGGCCGAGTACGTGCGTCCCCCACGCGGCACTCGCGACAAGCAGTGCGCCGACAGCCTGATGCGCAACGGCGAGCACGATGTTCACACCGGTCATGACCGTCGCGATGCCTAGCAGGACCTGAATGCCCAGGGTGCTGTGGATCGCGATCGAGGGCTTGCGGAACCCCTTGCGCTTTGCCGTACTCGCCATGCCGCCGACGGCGAAGAAGGCGACCCAGGCCCACCAGCGATGGATGAAGTGGACGAGGTAGGGGTCGGCAGTGAAGGCGGCCCAATATCCGTTCGACCAGTCGATGCCGATCGGCAGGAAGCTGCTACCCATCATCGGCCAGCTTTGCGTGACCTTGCCCGCGTCCATACCCGCGACCCAGGCGCCGAAGAGCAACTGGATGAACAGGATCGCCGCGACGACGATCGTCGGCGCGCGCAGCCGCGCCGGCCGGGCGGCGGGGTTTCGCAACAGCTGTTTCAGGTCGAGTGCTGTCCAGACGAGTCCGGCAAGAATGAATAGCGCGAGCAGCAGGTGTACCGACAGCCGGTAGTGACTTACCGCCACGCCCTGCCACAGGCCCGACTTCACCATCCACCAGCCGACTGCCCCCTGCAGGCCGCCGAGCGCCAGCAGCGCGAGCAGGCGGCCCTTGTATCCGGCGGGAATTGCGCCGCGCAGCCAGAACCACAGCAGCGGCAATGCAAAGGCGAGACCGATCACACGGCCCAGCAGGCGGTGAACCCATTCCCAGAAAAAGATGAACTTGAACTGGGCCAGCGTCATCGTCGAATGGATCGCTTCATACTGCGGCACATGCTTGTACGCCTGGAACGCAGCGACCCAGTCGGCCTCGTTCAGCGGCGGCAGCGCGCCGGTCACGGGCTTCCATTCGGTTATCGACAGCCCCGACTCGGTCAGCCGTGTGATTCCGCCGACGACGACCATCGCGAAAACGAGGGATCCGACGAAGAGCAGCCAGGTGATGAGGGCGCGAAGCTGCGGCGCACGGGATGCGGAAGGTGCCATGCGGCCGCCCATAGGCGCGAACGCAATCGCTTGCCATATCGTGGTTCTCGCGGACATGCTGCGTTCAACGAAAGAACAGCACAGGGTCCCCATGCGCCACCTGATCATCCTTGCCGCGCTCGCGGTCGCGAGCCCCGTTTTCGCCGCGCCCGACGCGCCGTCGCCGATATTGACCACGCCCGAAGCTGGCGATGTGCTGACCCATGCCCAGCCGCAGGTCGCGCGCGTCACTCATGTCGATCTCGACCTGACCGTCGATTTCGCGGCGAAGAATATTCGCGGTACGGCGGCCCTCGATATATTGGCGAAGCCCGGCGTGGCACAGGTCGTTCTCGACATCGACAAGCTCGCCATTGCGAAGATCACGGATGGTGCCGGGCGCCCACTCAAATATGCGATCGGCAAGCATGAGGGCGAGAAGGGTGCGCCGCTGACGATTCAGATCGGCGCGGCACGGCGCATCGTCGTCACCTACGCATCGGGTCCGGACGCGGAGGCGCTCGGCTGGCTGCCGCCGTCGCTGACAGCGGGCAAGAAAAAGCCGTATCTGTTTACCCAGGGGCAGGCGATCCTCAACCGCAGCTGGATCCCGACGCAGGACAGCCCCGGCATCCGCCAGAGCTGGACCGCGAAGATCACCGTCCCGAGCGACCTCGTCGCCGTGATGAGTGCGGAGCGCCTGACGCCTGCGGGCATACCGGCGGGGAAGGGCTGGCACAGCTATCGCTTCCGCATGGACCGCAACGTCCCGCCCTACCTGATCGCGCTGGCGGTCGGGGATATCGGGTTCAAGGCGATCGACGGACGCACCGGCGTCTATTCGGAACCCGCTGTGCTGCCGGCCTATGCGACCGAATTGTCCGACACCGGCAAGATGGTGACGACCGCCGAAGGCATCTACGGCAAATACCGCTGGGGCCGGTACGACGTGCTCGTCCTGCCGCCGTCGTTTCCCTATGGTGGCATGGAGAACCCGACGCTGACGTTCGCCACGCCGACGATCATGACCGGCGACAAGTCGAACGTCGATGTGATCGCGCACGAACTGGCGCACAGTTGGTCGGGCAATCTCGTCACCAACGCGACCTGGTCGGACAACTGGTTGAACGAAGGCTTCACGACCTATTTCGAGAACCGCATCGACGAGGTCGTCTACGGCAAGGAACGCGCGGCGGTGCTCGCGGATCTTGCGTGGGACGACCTGCAGCGCGACCTGAAGCGTGCGCCGAAACCGGAGGCGACGCGCCTCCATGGCGATCCCAACGGCGAGTACGGCGAACTCGCTTATAACAAGGGGTCGACCTTCCTGCGCACGATCGAATTCACGGTCGGACGGGCGCGGTGGGACGCGTATCTGACATCCTATTTCGACCGGCACGCTTTCCAGCCGCAGACGAGCGCCGGTTTCCTCGCGGACCTTCGCGCGAACCTGATCAAGGGCGACCAGGCGCTGGAAGCCAAGCTCCAGCTCGATCGCTGGGTCTACGAACCCGGCCTGCCCGATAACGCCGTCCATGTGAAATCGGAAACGCTGGCACGGATCGATCAGGTCCTGGCGCGCGTGGCAGGGGGTGCGTCGATTACTGCGGCAGAGACCAGGGGCTGGTCGACGCAGGAGTGGCTACGCTTTCTGAACGGCCTTCCGCGGCAGCAGACGACGGCACGGCTTGGCGCGTTCGACGAGGCACTCGGGCTGTCGAAATCGCCCAACGCCTATATCCGTTCGGCCTGGCTCGAACTGGCGATCGCCAACCGTTACGAACCGGCCGTGACCTCGATCGAGCAGTTCCTGCCGAGCGTGGGGCGTAACCTGCTGGTCCTTCCCGTGTATCGCGGGCTGAAGGCACAGGGTGAATGGGGCATGCCGATCGCGCGCCGTGTCTTTGCCAGTGCGCGGGGCAATTACCACCCGGCAACGGTTGCGGCGATCAGTAAAATTCTCGGATAAAACGGGTCGTAGTCGCCCAAACCAGACCCAAACCCGCGTCCATGGTAAAGATGCCTTTACCCTCGTTGCACATAATCGGGCCACCTATCGGCGCTACCGTCCGACGGTGAGCAGCGGGATTCTGTTTGAATGAAATGGCTTGGCGACCGGAACTGGGGCAAGGTGTCTCTGACAACGGTGTCGCGCTATCTGGTCGACCTGACGCGGTTCGACGTCCCCGATGATCCGGTGCGTCGCCGCGTGTTCGCGCGGCAGGTCGATTCCGCGACCGCATCGCTTAGGTCGCTGATGCTGACCGGCGTGTTCGTCGCGCTGGTGCTGCTCTATGTTTTTCGTGAGACCACCAATGCCGGCCTGCTCGGCATGGGCGTTGCCGTCGTTGCTGCCGTCGGCCTGACCGCTTTCTTCATGCTGCCGCGCACGACCGAGCCCGGCGATGCCAAATCGGTCGCGCGAATGCATACGGTCGTGGCCGCCGCGATCGGTACCGGCTGGGCGATGACCTGTGCGGCGCTGATGATGGCGGACAACGTCTCGATCCTGTTTCTCGCAATCGGCCTGCAACTGGCGCTCGTCGCGATCGGGATGATCCTCTACCTGAACCTGCCTGTCGCGTTCCTCGCGTTTTCGGGGATCATTTCGGCGGGCCTGATCGTCAACCTGGGGCGCACGAGCGCGGACGGAACCTGGGCGGCGATCCCGTTCGTTCTGTATTTCATGCATATCCTTTCACGCACGGCGGTCGGCCAGATGCGGCTGTTCACCGAAAATGCGCTGGC
>DDFE01000024.1:6003-9161 GCA_002336985.1 Sphingomonadales bacterium UBA1936 | reverse complement strand
GACCTCTGCCTTGGCCGTCGACCGCAAATCGCGCTTTTCTGCAGCATGGATCGCCGCAGCACCCCAGGGCGGCAGTTCCACCTGTGCCGCGCCGATACGCACCATCGCGCGCTCGACGGCTGCGTGCCAGCTCGCCTCGGGCACGATCTTCTGTCGCGGAGTAAGCGAACCTGCGATCACCAGCTGTTCCTCGGCACGGGTCATCGCGACGTAGAGCAGCCGCCAATGCTCGCGCCGGTCCTGTTCCGACAGGTGCATCGCCATCGCCTCGAGGCTCGCGACCAGTTGCCGCTCGGCAGCGCGCGGGCGGAACAGGGGTACGACGGTCTCATCGAGCACCCAGCTGAAATCGCGGTCGTTACCGGCGTCGGGATCTGCCGTCGCATCGGCGAGGATGACCAGCGGCGCCTGAAGGCCCTTGGCAGCATGGACGGTCATGACGCGGACGGCATTGCCCTGCCCGCCCGCGTCGCGGACGATGTCGCCGTCGCCGCGGTCGAACCAGTCGAGGAAGCCCTGTAGGGTGGCGACACCCTCGCGCTCGTACTGTAGCGCGGCGTTGAGCAGTTCGTCGATGGGGTCCGACGCTTCGTTGCCCAGGCGCCGCAACAGGTTCTTCCGCGCACCGATTTCGCCCGACAACATGGTTTCGAGGAAGACATAAGGCGAGACGAAATCAGCCATGGCGAGCAGCTTGCCCAGCATTTCGGACTGCCCGCGTACCTCGCTCCACAGCGAGGCCGAGCGTTTCACATGCGCCACGTCGTAAAGCTGTTCCTGCGTCCAGCCGCAGATCGGCGAGACGAGGAGCGACGCAAGCGTCAGGTCGTCGTCGGGCTGCACGGCGAAACGCATCGCCGCGAGGCAATCCCTGACCGCCAGCGGCGATGCAAGCCGCAGGCGGTCCACGCCCGCGACCGGCACACCCTCCTTCTGCAACCGCGCGACCAGCAGTGCCGCGAGGTCACCGCGCTTCCGCACCAGGATCATGATGTCGCCGGGCGTCAGCGGGCGGCCCTTCGCCTCCAGCATGCGCTCTTCGTCCAGCCAGCCGCGCACCTGCCGCGCGATGGTCGAGGCGAGCGTCCGCGTGGCGTTCGCGACCCAGCCTTCCTCGCCGTCATCCTCGTCGCTCTCGGGTACGCGGACCGGCGGCAACAGAGTGACGCTGCCCGGTCCGCCCCGCGCGCTGTCGTGGCGGTCGAACGCCTGCTCTCCGAACGCATCCTCGCCCAGTTCATCCAGCAGGGCGTCGACGACCTGCAACACCGGCGGCGTCGAGCGAAACGACCGGTCGAGCGACAGCCGTTCGAGCGCCCGCCCCGCCGCATTCGCCGCCGCGCCGAAATCCTCCCCCGCCGCCGCGTAGAAGCGCGGGTCAGTGCCCTGGAAGCCGAAGATCGCCTGTTTGTAATCGCCGACAGTGAACAGCGTGCGCAGCGCGTCGCCCCGCGCCCCGTCGCCTGCCCAGAACTCCCCCGCCAGCGCCTTCACGATGTCCCACTGGCGCGCGTTGGTGTCCTGCGCCTCGTCGACCAGGATATGATCGGTCGCCTGGTCGAGCTTGTAGGCGATCCACGCGCCCATGCCGGGTTCGGAAAGGAGCGCGACCGCCTTGCCGATCAGGTCGTCGAAATCGACCAACCCCGCTGCCTTTTTCGCATCGGCATAAGCGCGGGCGTAGCGACGCGCGGCGAGCAGGCCGTGGGCGATGTCCTCGGCAAGTGCCGCGCGCTGCTGGAGTGCGAGGAGCCCCGCGCACCAATCATCCAACCGCACGGCGAGATCGCGATAGCCCGGGTCCTTCGGGCCGTTGACCTGCATCGTGCCGGTCCTGGTGCCCCAGGCGAGACGCAACTCGCCGAGTTCGGCGGCGCGCTGACCGGACGTGCCGAGCAGCCAGTTCGAAATCCGGTCGGCATTGCGGTTGCCCGTCGCCGTCGCCCAGCCCGCCTGCATCGCGCCAAGCGCGAGCAGTCCCGCGCGATCGAACGCACCGTCGGCGCATGACGCAATGACGTCATCGGGTGAGAAGTCCGCCGGCACGTCGAGCGCGCGACGGACCTTTGCTTCGATGCCGTCGGTCAGCGTCTCCAGCGCGTCGAGGTTCTTCGCGGCACGCAACAGGAAGCTTTGCGTCCCCGCTTCTCCCAGCCGCCGCGACAGCGCACGCAGTGCCGCGATAAGCCGCGCATCGCCTTCGCGTTCGGCAGTCTCTGCCAGCCCGCCGAGCACGCCCGACGCCAGTGCCGCCTGCTCACGCCCCTCGACCGCGCGAAAGCCCGGCGCCAATCCCGCTTCGAGGGGGAAGCTGCCGAGCATCGTCTGGCAGAACGCGTGGATGGTCATGACGCGCAGGCCGCCGCCGCGTGCCTCCAGCACTGAGGCGAACAGCGTGCGTGCCTTGCGGATCGCGGCGTCGCTGTCGTCCTCGCCCAGCGCGAACAACTCGTGGCGCAACGCCTTGTCGTCGAGCCGCGCCCACCAGGCGAGGCGGGTGTGGACGCGTTCGGCCATCTCTGCGGCACCCGCGCGGGTGAACGTCAGGCACAGGATCGAGTCCGGCCTGACGCCGGGCCGCAGGAGCAGGCGCAGCACGCGCGCCGCCAGCACATAGGTCTTGCCCGTTCCCGCCGATGCCGACAGCCACACGTCCAGGTCGGGTGACGAGGCCGCCGCCTGTGTGTCCTTCAGGACCGAGAACGGTTCAGTCTTCACGGCCATACCACTCATCCCGCCGCATCAGCTGGTCATAGTCTTCATAGGGCGCGAAATCGGGCACCAGCTTTGCGGTAAACGGCGCATTGCCGGTCAGCCACTTGCCCGCCGCTTCGGCGAAAATGCGCTCGGCGGCACCGACGAAGTCCTCGACCGGGATCTGGCCCGACCGGCCCACGGGCGACGTTACCTTGCCGAACCCACCCTTGCCGTCGCTTGCCAAGGACCAATATTCGAACGCTCCCGCCTTGCCCGCGATACCGGGAAAGCCGTCGCGTTCGGCGATCGCGGCGAGCAGGCCGAGCTGCATCGAATAACCGGCAGCGACCGCCTTGCCGCTCGGTGCCACGCCGGTCTTGTAGTCCACAATGGCGAGGCGGCCGCCATCGAGCCGGTCGATGCGGTCGACGATGCCGTGAA
Source organism: Sphingomonadales bacterium UBA1936 (assembly GCA_002336985.1). Taxonomy (GTDB): domain Bacteria; phylum Pseudomonadota; class Alphaproteobacteria; order Sphingomonadales; family Sphingomonadaceae; genus Sphingomonas_O. Next base: position 6,023 of record DDFE01000024.1, on the reverse strand, counting down.
GATCGACCCCGGCGATGCTC
>DDFE01000024.1:0-5965 GCA_002336985.1 Sphingomonadales bacterium UBA1936 | reverse complement strand
CGCCTCGCCCAGCAGGCGCTCGATCCGCGGCAGCAGCTTGTCGGGGTGAAGCGCATCTTCCTTTTGCCAGGCATCAAGCACGGCATGCACTGCGCTGCCGCGCCATGCCGGGCCGGGATCGGCATCGACCGGGTCGAGCGGCGACAGGTGGAGCATGGCCTTGGCGTAAAAGGCGTAAGGGTCGGCCTTGAGCCGGTCGACATCGGTCACCGAAATCCGCCGCGGGCGATCGGTTGCGGGCGGCGATGGCTGGGGCCTATGCGCGGGTTGCGGCGGCCCGACACTGGCGTCGATGGCGGCGGCGAGCGCTGGCAGAAATTCGTCCTTATCGAGACCACCGGTCATCGCCTCCAGCCGCAACAGGAAGCGCGACGCGATGGTTGCGGACCGCGCATCACGCACCGATCGGGTGAGCAGCACATCGCCCGCCCCCAGCGCCGAGGCGAGGTCATGGGCAGCGAGACCCACACGGCGTTCGGGGTCGGCAAGGCCCAGTTCGCGCCGGACACGCGGCGATAGCCAGGGGTCCGCACCTGCCGCCTGCGGCCAGCTGCCCTCGTTCAACCCGCCGAGGATGAGCAGGTCCGCCTGTTGCAGCCGCGCCTCGATCAAGCCGTAGATGGCGATGCGCGGATGGCCACCCTGGGGCGGGCGGATGGCGATGTCGCCGAGCAACTGGCGAAGTAGCGGGCCGAGATCATCCTGCGTGAAGTCAGCGGGGCCGAGCGCATGGCGGCTTTCGAGATCGGTGAACAGGTCGGCAGCGGCGCGTCCTGCTGGGCCAGCCCATGCTTCTACCCCGCACAGCGTTTCGACGAGCGCGCGAATGGCGGCCAGCAAGTCGCCGAAGGTTGCGCGCGGCACGGCGAAGGCGGCCTCGAACGTCTCGAACAACGACGCGGCCTCTGCCCACCATGCGGCAGCCCGGTCGCGGTCGGCGCGCTCGCGCTCGGTACCTGCCCGCAACCACGCGGCGAGGCCATCGAGGCCGGGCGCTGGTCGCGGCCCACGAAGCGCGCGATCGAGGCGACGGGTGCCGTCGAGCCAGCCGAGCCGCGCATCGCCGCGCCGGACGAGCGGGTGTTTCAGCACAGCGAGTAAGGCTGTCGGTGCGAACCGTTCGACACCCATCGCGGCAATCGCCTGGACGAGGACACCGATCGGCATTGCCGCGAGCGGTTGTCCCGCTGAATCGTCGGCCTCGATCTCCCAGCGGCGCAGATGCGCGGCGACGCGGCCCGCCAGTCCTCGGTCCGAAGTGACCAGGGCCGCCGTCCGTTCGGGCATCTCCAGCATTTCACGCAGGGCGATTGCGATGCCCTGCGCTTCGTCGGCAGGCGCTGCGAAAGTCGCGAGTCGAACGCTTTTAAGCGAGCGTTGCTGCGGAGGCAGGTCGATCCACTTGCTGGTGAAGCGCGCGGGCGCGAACGCGTTCGACACCGCGCGTCCACGAACCGCCTTGCGCGGCTTGCCATCGCCCCAGCGCCAACGGACGACTTCATCGCGCGCCACCCCGATGCGGTCGAGCAGCTGGCGCAGGTGATGCTGCGGATGGGTTTCGATCGCTCCATGCGCCTCATCGCCAGCGATCGCCGCCCATTCCTCATCGGGACTGGCGAGGTCGAGGCCCGGCAGGATCACCATCCCCTGCGGCATGCGCGCGACGGCGTGCAGCAGGTCGGCGACCGCACGCGCGGCATTGGTCACGCCCGCGGCGACGATGAAGTGATCCGGCGGATCGTCGCGCCAGCGCCGGGCAAGCGCACGCAGCAAGCGATTGCGACGCTCGGGCAGATCGATCCGGCCGAGCTTCGCCAGTTCCTCGGGCCATTGCTCGATGACGTCGGTGAACAGTTCGATCGACTTCTGCCAGTGCGTGGCGAGTTCGGCGCCGACGTTCAGGTCGCGCAGATCGGCGGGCGAACGGTCCTCGGCGATCAGTTCGTCGAGGGTGCTGCCGAGTTCGGTCGCCAGCCGCACCGCCTCTGCCGCACCCACCCGCTGCCCGGCGACAGCGCGCTGCTGCTGGACGAGCCGCGCCAAGATCATGCGGCGTGTCAGCGGATCGACCGCTGGCGGCACATCGCTGTCGATCGGGTCGAGCGCCACGCCCGGGGCATCGCCCAGGTCGCCAATCGCAACGATGCGGGGCAGCAGCAATCCGGCCTCCGCTCGCCGGACGAACGCGTCGGTCACGCCCCGGATCGCACGATTGTTGGGAACCAGGATCATGCCGCGCGCCAGTGCCATGCGGTCTCGCCCGTGCTGTGCGAGTAACCCATTCACCAGCGCATCAGCGAACGACCGGTAGACCGGAATCGAAAAGACGCGGGGCCCGCGCCCGTCAGGCATAGGCGAGGATCGCCTCCGTCCGTTCGATCGCGGGCGGGCTGCCCACATCGAACCACAGCCCTTGGTGAACGACGCCATAGGCGCGGCCAGCCGCGATGGCCCGATCCCAGAATATGTTGGTCGAAAAGGCGTCTTCAGGCGGGTCGACGATCAGCCGCTTCGACAGGATCTGCACGCCGGTCCACACGAACGGTGCGATCCGGCCCTTCTTGCGGCGCGAGATGCGGCCGAGCGGGTCCATGTGGAAATCGCCGATACCATTATGGCAATTGGCGCGGGCGAGCGGGACGAGCAGCAGCGCGGCGTCCATCGCGGCATCGTCCCAGCGCGACGCGAGCAGTTCGATCGCATCGACCGGGCCGTCGACCCAGAAATTGTCGCTGTTGACCTGTACGAACGGGTCGGCGTCGATCAGCGGCAGAGCGCGGATGAGGCCGCCGCCGGTTTCCAGCAGCTTGTCGCGTTCGTTCGAGATCGCGATGTCGAGGCCGTGGTCATGGCGCTTCAGATGCGCCTCGAGCGCGTCGGCGAGGTAATGGACGTTGACGACCGCACGTTCGACGCCGGCGCGCTTCAGCCGTTCGAGGACGTGATCGATGAGCGCAGCCCCTGCGACCTCGACCAAAGGCTTGGGTCGGGTGGCGGTCAGCGGCCGCATGCGCTTGCCCAGCCCCGCCGCCATCACCATCGCGGTCTTCGGCACGGGAATGCCCGTCATGCGGTATCTTTCAGATAGCCACCACGCCGGTCGGCGGGGACATTGGCGTCGAACCAGGCGGCGACTTCCGCGAGCGCCGGATGGGCGAGATCGCGTTCGAGATAGGTCCAGACGCGCGGCAGGAAATCGAGATAACGCGGCTTTCCGTCACGCTTCCACAGGCGCGTGAAGATGCCGACGATCTTGGCATTTCGCTGGGCGCCGAGGATCGCATAGCTGTCGAGGAAGCCGGGGCCGGGATTGGCGAGCTTCTGGTATTCGACGAGCATCGCCGTTTCGACCATCTCGGGCACGTCGCGGCGGGCGTCCTGCAGCATCGAGACAAGATCGTAGGCGGGGTGCCCGGCAAGCGCGTCCTGGAAGTCGAGCAGGCCCAGGCGCGCATGGCCGGTAAGGCCGTCACGGAGCATGATATTTTCCGCGTGATAGTCGCGGAGCACCGTAACCGGAGTCACGTCATCGATACGGTCGAATGCCGCGTCCCATGCCGCGACATATCCCTCCGCATCGACGCTCAGACCGACGGCGGGACAATACCATTCGGTGAACAGCGCGGCCTCGCGGTGAAGAACTTCGCGCGAATAAGGCGGCACCGGTGCGGCGGGATGGCGATGCAGGTCGGCCAGTAGCGCGACTGTCGCGGCATAGGTCGCCCCTTCCTCGACATCGCCCGCATCGACCATTTCGCGCATCCGCGCGTCGCCGAAGTCCTCCAGAAGCACGAGGCCCGCCGACAAATCTTCTGCAAGGATCGCGGGTGCCGCGAAGCCCGCGTCGGTCAGGTGGCGGGCAATCGCGATAAACGGACGCGGGTCCTCATGCGGCGGAGGCGCGTCCATCAGCACCGCACAGCGATCGCCCTCGAAGACACGGAAATAACGGCGGAAAGAGGCATCGCCCGCAAGCGGCTCTATCCGGGCGCCGGCCCAGCCCGCGCGTGAAAGGAAATCCGGCGCAGCGTCCGGAGGCGTCATATTGGCCATCGCGCTTCCCAAGCGGGGGGCACCTGCGCTGTCAAGACGCGTGCGCCGTCATCGCGTACATCGAGCGACAGGGCGAGCGCATCGTCCCATGCGCGCGCTCCCAACCGGTCGGGCCATTCGATCACCAGCGCCCCGTCGATCCGCGCCTCGTCGAGCCCGAGTTCGTCGAGATCGCCCGCGTTATCGATCCGGTAGAGATCGACATGTGCCACGGGCAGACGGACAGCCGGCGGGTCGTATGAGATTACGATCGGATAGGATGGACTGGGCGCTTCGGCAGCCAGTCCGACGCCCGACAGGATCCCTCCTGCCAACACGGTCTTCCCGGCCCCCAGCGTACCGGTCAGCGTCACGACGTCGCCCGTGCGCAGAACTGCGCCCAGGCGCGTCCCGAACGCCGTCGTCTCCCCCGCGTCCGCAAGCAGAATCATCGCGGCAGTTCGATCCGGACCATCGTTCCCTGCCCTGGTTCGGAGAACAGGCCCAGCGTACCGCCATGCCCCTGCGCAGCCGCCGTCGCGCGCAAGAGATCGGCATCGCCATCCTTTTCGTCGAGCGCCGATCGTTGATCGTCCGCATCCATGCCATCGCCATTGTCGGACACGACGATCATCGCGGTCTTCGCGGTGCCGCTCGCGTGAAGCAGGACGCGCCCGGCGTCCGGCAACCCCCGGATGGACCGGCTCAACAGTCCGGAAATCGCCGCCTGCAGCTTGATGGCGTCACCCTCAATACGGCCGGTGGAGATGTGCATGTCGCTGGCCAGGTCGATACCGGCCTCGGCCGCCTCATTTGCAACATCCGCGATGGCAGCGTCGAGCAGCGGGAGCACATCGATCGTCTCGCGGTCCACGGCCGCGAGTTCCGCATCTTGCTGAGTCAGCGCGAGCGTTTCCTCGACGAGCGTACTCAGCCGCGCGACCGATTCGATGATCGCCTCGACATAGCCGTGTGCCGTGTTGCCGAGGTCGCCCGCATATCCCTTGGCCAGCATCTCCGCGAAACCGCCGATCGAGGTCAGCGGCGTGCGCAGTTCATAGGACATGTTGGCGACGAAGGCGGTCTTGACCTTGTCCGCCGCCTCCAGCGCGTCCGCGCGGTCGCGCAACACGCGTTCGATCCGGCGGCTGTCGGTGACGTCCAGCATCGTGAACAGTGCGTTTCCGTCGGGCAGAGGGACCGCTGCGAACTCGAAATGGCGCCCGTCCTTCAGCGCGACACGGCCCGAACGCGACTTGCGCTCGCTGGTCGCCGAGCGCACGAGGTCGCGGATCAGAACCGCTCGGGCGGGCGTCGTCAGTTCGCGCGCGGCCGATTCGACCAGCGCATCGACGTGCGGGTTGGTCGTCAGCACATTGTCGTCGAAGCCCCAGATGTCGCGGAAGCGCGAGTTCCACAGGTTCAGCCGTCCGTCCGCCGCGAACACGCCGATCGCCTCGAAAAGATTGTCGAACGTCGCGGCTCGGACCCGCAAAAGGGTATCACGCGCCGTCGCCAACTGTAACTGCTCGGTCCGATCCTCGAACACGATCAGCAAGCCGCCATCCGGCACTGGCCGCGCAACGACGCGCAGGTGCGTGCCGCCGGCCAGCAGCCAGTTCTCCTCCACACCCGCTTCGCTGGAAAACCAATGCCGCCGATCCGCCTTCCACGCGGGGAAATCGCGCGCTTCGGGTACGCGACCCGCTTCGCGCATGCGGTCGAGTACGCGGTCGAATTCCGGCCGGTCCATCAGCCATTCGGGCTTCATCGCGAAGATCGACTGGAACGAGGTGTTGTAAAAGGTGAGCGAGCGGTCGGCCGAGAATTGCGCGACGCCCGCCGACAACCGGTCGAGCGTGTCGCGCTGTGCCTCGACGAATCGGCGCGCATCGGCACGGGCACGGTCGAGTTCGTCATTGTCGAGCGCGTA
>DDFE01000221.1:7158-9454 GCA_002336985.1 Sphingomonadales bacterium UBA1936 | reverse complement strand
CCGGCGGTCTTGCCCTTGCCCGAACCGATACCGCGCGCCACGCGCATGCGGCTCTTGCGGGCACCGGCGTTGTCTTTGATTTCGTTAAGTTTCATGTCTTGCACTCGCTTTCGCTTTTGTCGCGCTAAAAAAATCGTCATCCCCGCGAAGGCGGGGACCCAACACCTGAACTAACCACCTGATCGATGGATCGGGAGTTGGATCCCCGCCTTCGCGGGGATGACGCCGTTATTAATCCTGCACCTCGACCATGTGCCGCACCTTGCGGATCATGCCCTGGACTTCGGGGCTGTCTTCCAGTTCCGAAACCTTGTGCATCTTGTTCAGACCAAGGCCCATCAGCGTTGCGCGCTGGTCCTTGGTACGGCGGATGGGCGAACCCGTCTGCTTGATCTTGATCTTTGCCATGTCCGCTTACTCTGCAATTGCCGCAGCATCGGCTTCCGCCGTCTGCGAGCCGCCGCGTCCGAGCAGGTCGGCAATCTTCTTGCCGCGACGCTGCGCAACGCTCTTGGGTGAGGTCTGCTCGCTCAGCGCTTCGAAGGTCGCCCGGATCATGTTGTACGGGTTCGACGTGCCGACCGACTTGGTCACGACGTCATGGACACCCAGCGATTCGAAGATCGCGCGCATCGGGCCGCCGGCGATGATACCGGTACCCTGCGGCGCCGAACGCAGCGTCACGCGACCGGCACCGAAGTGGCCGTTGCCGTCATGGTGCAGCGTGCGACCGTCACGAAGAGGGACGCGGATCATCTTCTTCTTGGCCGCAGCCGTCGCCTTCGAAATGGCTTCCGGCACTTCGCGCGCCTTGCCATGGCCGAAGCCTGCACGGCCCTTGCCGTCGCCGACGACGACGAGTGCTGCAAAGCCGAAGCGCTTGCCGCCCTTCACCGTCTTCGACACGCGGTTGATGTGGACGAGCTTTTCGATCAGCTCTTCGCCACCCTCTTCGCGCGGTCCGCCGCCATCGCGACGGGCACGGTTGTTGTCGCGGTTACCGCCACGGCCCTGGCCGCCGCCACGTCCGCCACGCGGGCCACGGCCGCGGGGTGCGTCTGCGGGCGCGCCTTCGGCCGGTGCGGCCTGGATTTCGGTTTCGTCAGCCATTTAGAACTCCAATCCGCCTTCGCGGGCACCATCGGCGACCGCCTTGACGCGACCGTGGAACAGGAAACCGCCACGATCGAAAACAACGCTGGTCACGCCAGCCGCCTTGGCACGCTCGGCAACAGCCTTGCCCACCGCGGTCGCCGCAGCAACGGTAGCACCCGTCGACTTGCGTGCGTCCTTCTCGAGGGTCGACGCTGCTGCCACGGTCTTGCCCGCCGCATCGTCGATGACCTGCACATAGATATGCCGGCCCGAACGGTGCACCGACAGGCGCGGACGCGTCGTGACACCCGACCGCAGCTTGGTGCGGACGCGCTGGCGCCGCTTTGCGAAAGGATCGAGCTTGGCCATTACTTCTTCTTCCCTTCTTTGCGGAAGATGAACTCGCCGCGGTACTTGATGCCCTTGCCCTTGTACGGCTCGGGCTTGCGCCAACGGCGGATCTCTGCGGCGAACTGGCCGACTTTCTGCTTGTCGCTGCCCGAAATCTCAACCGTGGTCTGATCCGGGGTCTTCACCTCAAGGCCTTCCGGCACTTCGAGATCGACGTCATGCGAATAGCCGAGCTGAAGCTTCAACTTCTTGCCCTGCGCCGAAGCACGATAACCGACGCCGGTGATTTCGAGCGTCTTCGAAAAGCCGTCCGTAACACCGGTGACCAGGTTCTGGACCAGCGTGCGCTGCATGCCCCAGAATGCACGGGCCGCCTTGCTGTCGTTTGCAGGCTTTACCGCGATCGCACCCTCTTCGAGCGAATAGCTGATCTCGTCGCGCATAGTCAGCGACAGGGTGCCTTTCGGCCCCTTCACCGACAGAGTTCCGTTTTCCATCGAGGCAGTGACACCCGACGGAACCGAAACAGGCTTCTTACCGATGCGGCTCATCAGAATACCTCCGCCAGCACTTCGCCACCGACGTTCTGGTCGCGGGCTTCGGCATCCGACAGGACGCCCTTCGGCGTCGAGACGATGGTGATGCCAAGGCCGTTGCGAACGCGCGGCAGGTCGCTCGAACCCGAATAGACACGGCGGCCGGGCTTCGACACGCGTGCAACGTGGCGGATGGCCGGCTGGCCCTCGAAATACTTCAGCTCGATGCGGATGCCAGCGTGGCCTGCGACTTCCTCGGCCGAATAGCCGCGGATGTAGCCTTCGCGCTGAAGCACATCGAGAACGCGAACGCG
>DDFE01000221.1:2333-7064 GCA_002336985.1 Sphingomonadales bacterium UBA1936 | reverse complement strand
CGATCCGTATCATCGGCGTTCTTGTCGTTCGCGATCGCCTTCAGCTTCGCGTACTTCGGCGCGAAGCGGGCGACCATGGCCTTGCGCTTCTCGTTCTTGTTGATCGAACTTTTCTTCGCCATCTCAGGCCGCCTTCTTCTGCTGCGCTTCGTCCTGCGGGAACGGGAAACCGAACAACCGCAGCAATTCGCGCGCCTCGTCGTCCGTATTCGCGGTGGTCGTGACGATGACGTCCATGCCGCGGGTCTGGTCGACCTTGTCGTAGCTGATTTCCGGGAAGATCAGCTGTTCCTTGATGCCGCAGGCATAGTTGCCGCGACCATCGAAGCTCTTGGGGTTCAGCCCGCGGAAGTCGCGGACGCGCGGCAGCGCGATGGTGATGAACCGGTCGAGGAATTCGTACATGCGTTCACGGCGCAGGGTGACCTTGCAACCGATCGGCATGCCTTCGCGCAGCTTGAACTGTGCGATCGACTTCTTCGCCTTGGTCACGACAGGCTTCTGGCCCGAGATCGCTTCCATTTCGGCAGCGGCCGCATCGACCTTCTTCTTGTCCTGCGTGGCATCGCCCACACCCATGTTGAGTGTGATCTTGTCCAGGCGCGGGACCTGCATCGGGTTGGTGTAACCGAACTTCTCGGTCATCGCCTTGATGTAGCGCTCTTCATAGAGCTTCTGCATCCGCGGCTTGTACTTGGAATCAGCCATTGATCAGCTCCCCGGACCGCACGGCGACCCGAACCTTCTTGCCGTCGCGAACTTCGAAGCGGACCCGCGTTGGCTTGCCCGTCTTCGGATCTTCGATCGCAACCTTCGACACGTGCAGCGGCGCTTCGAAACGATCCAGGCCACCCTGCGGGTTTTCCTGGGTCGCCTTGCGATGGCGCGTTGCGATGTTGACACCCGACACGATGACCTTGCCGTCCTTCGGGAGCGCCTTGGTCACTTCGCCGTGCTTGCCCTTGTCCTTGCCGGACAGGACGACGACCTTGTCGCCCTTCTTGATCTTTGCGGCGCTCATTACAGCACCTCCGGCGCGAGCGAGATGATCTTCATGTAGTTCTTCGCGCGCAGCTCGCGGCAGACCGGTCCGAAGATACGGGTCCCGATCGGCTCCTCGTTCTTGTTGACCAGCACCGCGGCATTGCCGTCGAAACGGATAGTCGAACCATCGGCACGGTGAATGTCCTTGGCCGTGCGCACGATGACCGCGCGGTGCACGTCGCCCTTCTTCACCTTGCCGCGGGGTGCGGCTTCCTTGATCGACACGACGATCACGTCGCCGACGCCGGCAAAGCGCCGCTTCGACCCGCCCAGCACCTTGATGCACTGAACGCGCTTCGCGCCGCTGTTGTCCGCGACGTCGAGATTGGACTGCATCTGGATCATTACGCGTTATCCTCGACGCCGGTGTCGGCCGCGCCGCCACCGTCGATGACTTTCCAGGTCTTCAGTTTGGAGATCGGCGAGCATTCCTCGATGCGCACCGTCTGGCCCAGCTTGAACACATTGCCCTCGTCATGGGCGTGATACTTCTTCGAACGGCGGATGATCTTGCCATAGAGCGGGTGCTTCACCTTACGCTCGACATTCACAACCACGGTCTTGTCGCCCTTGTCGGAGACGATCGTTCCGGTGAGCACGCGCTTTGGCATGTCCCTTGTCCCTTACTTCGCTTCAGCCGCGCTGCGCGCGGTCTGGAGCGTCTTGATCTGCGCGATGGTGCGGCGCACCTCGCGGACACGGCTGGGCTTTTCCAGCTGGTTGGTCGCCGACTGGAAGCGCAGGTTGAATGCCTCGCGCTTCAGTTCGGTCAGCTGGCCCAGCAGCTCGTCGTCGGTCTTGACGCGAAGATCGGCAATCTTGGCCATCTTACTTGGCTCCCAGGTGGCTGAAGTCGCCCAGGCGNNGCGGCCAGCGGACCCGGAACACCGTCCAGTTCGAACAGGATGCGGCCGGGCTTGACGCGCGCTGCCCAATATTCGGGAGCGCCCTTACCCTTGCCCATGCGGACTTCGGCGGGTTTCGACGAGACCGGCACGTCCGGGAACACGCGGATCCACAAACGGCCCTGACGGCGGATGTGACGCGTGATCGCACGACGGGCGGCTTCGATCTGGCGCGCGGTCAGACGATCCGGCTCCATCGCCTTCAGGCCGTACGACCCGAAGTTCAGGTCCGTGCCCCCCTTGGCTTCGCCCTTGATCCGGCCCTTGAAGGCCTTGCGGAACTTGGTCTTTTTCGGTTGCAGCATGACAGTCTACCTTAACGACGGTCGTCGCGGGCAGGACGGACGCCCGAAGTCTGGGCCTCCATCATCAGCCGCTCTTGCGACAGCGGGTCATGACCCAGGATTTCGCCCTTGAAGATCCACACCTTGATGCCGCACACGCCATAGGCGGTGTGTGCTTCATGCTCGGCATAGTCGACGTGCGCACGCAGGGTGTGCAGCGGCACGCGGCCTTCACGATACCATTCGGTGCGGGCGATTTCGGCACCGCCCAGACGACCGGCGCAGGTGATACGAATGCCCTCTGCACCCAGGCGCAGCGCCGACTGAACCGCACGCTTCATCGCGCGGCGGAAGGCGATACGACGCTCGAGCTGGTCGGCAACGCCGGCGGCCACGAGCTTGGCATCGATTTCCGGCTTGCGGATCTCGACGATGTTCAGCGACACGTCCGACGACGTCATCGCGCCGATCGCCTTGCGCAGCTTCTCGATGTCCGCGCCCTTCTTGCCGATGATGACACCGGGGCGGGCGGCATAGACCGAGATGCGGCACAGCTTGGCCGGACGCTCGATCACGACCTTCGAGATCGCGGCCTGCGGCAGCGTCTTGATGATGTACTTGCGGATCGTCAGGTCTTCCAGCAGCAGCCGGCGATAGTCGGCGCCGTCTGCATACCAGCGGCTGTCCCACGTCCGGTTGATCTGGAGCCGAAGCCCGATCGGATTGCTCTTCTGACCCATATTAGGCTTCCTGATCCTGAACTTCGCGAACGACGACGCGCAGGCGGCTGAACGGCTTCACGATGCGAGCCGAACGACCGCGCGCACGGGTCGCGAAACGCTTCATGCTGAGGCCCTTGCCGACCGACGCCTCGGTGACGACCAGCGAGTCGACGTCGAGGTTGTGGTTGTTCTCGGCATTGGCGATCGCCGAGGCCAGGCACTTGCGAACGTCCACTGCCATTCCCTTGGTCGAGAACTGCAGGATGTTCATCGCATCGCCAGCCTTGCGGCCACGGATAAGGGCGGCGACCAAGCCGAGCTTCTGGGCCGAACCGCGGATCGCGGTTGCGGTGGCCAGCGCCTCGTTGTCGGCGACCTTGCGAGGGGATTTAGGCTTGGACATCAGCGCTTGCCCTTCTTGTCGGCGGCGTGGCCGGGGAAGTAGCGGGTGGGCGCGAACTCACCGAGCTTCATGCCGACCATGTCTTCGTTGACCGACACCGGCACGAACTTGCGGCCGTTGTAGACATTGAAGGTCAGGCCGACGAACTGCGGCAGGATCGTCGAGCGACGCGACCAGGTCTTGATCGGCGTGCGCGCGTTGGTGTCCTGCGCGGTTTCGGCCTTCTTCAGAAGGTGGAGGTCCACGAACGGACCTTTCCAGACGGAACGAGCCATCGTCGATTACCTCTTCTTCTTCGCGTGACGCGAACGGATGATCATCTTGTCGGTCGACTTGTTGTGACGCGTGCGCGCACCCTTCGTCGGCTTGCCCCACGGAGTGACCGGATGACGGCCGCCCGAGGTCCGGCCTTCACCACCGCCGTGCGGATGNNCGAACGATCACCATGCCGCGGTCACGGCCGACGACCTGCACATAGGTGCCTGCCGAACGCGAGATCTGGCCGCCCTTGCCCGGCTTCATCTCCACATTGTGGACGATGGTGCCAACCGGCATCTGGCCGAGTTCCATGGCGTTGCCCGGCTTCACGTCGGTCTTCTTGTCCGCGATGACCTTGTCACCAACGGCCAGACGCTGCGGCGCCAGGATGTAGCGCTGGTCGGTCTTGCCATCGATTTCGCCGTAATTGACGAGCGCGATGAACGCAGTGCGGTTGGGATCATATTCCAACCGCTCGACAGTGCCTTCGACGCCCCAGTTGCGACGCTTGAAGTCGATGATGCGGTAGCGCTGCTTGTGGCCGCCCGCGATGCCGCGGCTGGTCACATGGCCCTTGTTGTTGCGGCCACCGGTCTTGCGCTTGCCTTCGGTCAGCGCCTTTACCGGCTTGCCCTTCCACAGCGACGACTTGTCGACGAGGATCAGGCCGCGGCGTGCGGGGCTGGTCGGATTATAATGCTTCAGTGCCATGGCTTCAGAGTCCCGTGGTCACGTCGATCGACTGGCCTTCGGCCAGGCGAACGATTGCCTTTTTGAAGTCCGAGCGGCGGTAGGGCTGGCCCTTCCACTTCTTGGTCTTACCCTTCTGGACGATCGTGTTCACGCCGACGACCGAGACATTCCACAGCGCTTCGACTGCGGCCTTGATCTGCGGCTTGGTCGCGTCGTTCGCGACCTTGAACACGACGGCGTTGGCCTCAGAGACCATCGTCGCCTTTTCGGTGATGTAGGGGGCGACAACCACGTCGTAGTGACGCAGCTCGACCGCCTTGGGGGTCGGCTTCTTAGCCATTGAACCGCGCCTCCAGCTTTTCGACTGCCGCGCGGGTCAGGACCAGCGTGTCAGCCTTCAGGATGTCGTAAACGTTCGCGCC
>DDFE01000221.1:1163-2271 GCA_002336985.1 Sphingomonadales bacterium UBA1936 | reverse complement strand
CCCTTCTGGTTACCGAACTTCTTGCCGGTGCGGGCGACGTCGGCGCGTTCACGCGTCGGACGTGCGGTCGCACGGCGCTTTTCGAGCTGCCAGGTCACCACGCGGTGCAGGATGTCGGCACGGGGCTCTACGCCGAACACGTCGTCGTTGAGCTCGATGTCGCCGCCCTTGGCCTTGGCGTCGAAGGATTGAACCTTGACCTTCACGTTCAGCCCTCCTGGCCGTCAGTGGCTTCGGGAGCCGCGACTTCTTCAGCCGGCGTCTCGGCCGGAGCCGCTTCGTTGGTGTTTGCTGCCTTGCGGAGCGATGCGGGGTACGGCGCGTCGGCATGGCGCGCGACCTTCACCGCGTCCTTGACCGTCAGCCATGCGCCCTTGTGACCGGGAACCGAACCCTTCACGAACAGCAGGCCGCGCTCGACGTCGGTCGACACGATTTCCAGGTTCTGCTGGGTACGCTCTGCGTCGCCCATGTGACCGGCCATCTTCTTGCCCTTGAAGACCTTGCCCGGATCCTGGCGCTGACCGGTCGAACCGAGCGAGCGGTGCGAGACCGAAACACCGTGGGTGGCGCGCAGACCGCCGAAGCCCCAGCGTTTCATGCCGCCCTGGAAGCCCTTGCCCTGGGTGTGGCCCGATACATCGACGAACTGGCCCGCGACGAAATGGTCGGCGGCGATTTCCGCGCCGACATCGACCAGCGCGTCTTCCGACACGCGGAATTCGACGAGGCGCGCCTTGGGCTCGACTTCGGCCTTGGCGAAATGGCCACGCTGCGGCTTGGCAACGTTCTTGGCCTTGGCGACGCCGGCACCCAGCTGAACCGCGACATAGCCGTCACGGTCCGCGGTACGCTGCGCCACCACCTGATTATTCTCGAGTGACAGGACGGTGACGGGCACGTGGCGACCATCGTCCTGAAACAAGCGGGTCATGCCCACTTTCTTTGCAATAACTCCGGTTCTCACCGGCATTCTCCTTACGTCAGAGGCGCACGGACGCTCACCGCCCGCGCGCTTGGCTTGCCCATTTCAAAAAACGTACCCCGTCCGGGCTTTTCTCCTTTGAACCACCAATGCGGCGGCAGGAGAGGACGGGGACGCAGACCC
>DDFE01000221.1:0-1119 GCA_002336985.1 Sphingomonadales bacterium UBA1936 | reverse complement strand
CCGCGGTTGACCGTGAATTTCTCGATGCGCGTCGGCAGGGGAATAGGTCCACGGATAAGAGCGCCGGTGCGCTTTGCGGTTTCGGCGATGTCGCCGGTCGCCTGGTCGAGCACACGATGATCGAATGCCTTCAGACGAATACGAATATTCTGCGTTTCCATGGTACCTGCCAATGCGAAAGAGCCTGCCCGCCCCTTAGGTGAAAAAGGTTGGGCTTATATAAATAGCAAACCGCCCGACTCTCCGGGGAGAATCGGGCGGCTGCAGAACGCTTTATTACTTCGTGACGGTGGCCACAACCCCCGAGCCGACGGTACGACCGCCTTCACGGATCGAGAAGCGCAGGCCCTGCTCCATCGCGATCGGTGCGATGAGCTTGACGCCGAGCTGCACGTTGTCGCCAGGCATGACCATTTCCGTGCCCGCGGGCAGGATGACTTCGCCGGTCACGTCGGTCGTGCGGAAGTAGAACTGCGGACGGTAGTTCGCGAAGAACGGCGTGTGACGACCGCCTTCTTCCTTCGAAAGCACATAGACTTCCGACGTGAACTCGGTGTGCGGCTTGATCGAACCGGGCTTGCAGAGAACCTGGCCACGCTCGACTTCTTCGCGCGCAACGCCACGGATCAGCGCACCGATGTTGTCACCTGCTTCACCCTGGTCGAGCAGCTTGCGGAACATTTCGACGCCGGTGCAAACCGTCTTCTTGGTTTCCTTGAGGCCGACGATCTCGACGTCCTCACCAACCTTGACGACGCCCTGCTCGACGCGGCCGGTGACGACCGTGCCGCGACCCGAGATCGAGAACACATCTTCGATCGGCATCAGGAACGGCTTGTCGAGCGGACGTGCGGGCTGCGGGATCCAGCTGTCGACCGCTTCCATCAGCTTCAGGACAGCCTGCTTGCCGATTTCGTCGTTGGTGCCGTTCAGCGCGGCGGTTGCCGAACCCTGGATGACCGGGATGTTGTCGCCGTCGAAGTCATACTTCGAGAGCAGCTCGCGGATTTCCATTTCGACGAGCTCGAGGATTTCGGCGTCGTCGACCAGGTCGACCTTGTTCATGAACACGACGAGCTGCGGAACGCCGACCTGGCGGGCGAGCAGGATGTGCTCGCG
>DDFE01000053.1:32592-38915 GCA_002336985.1 Sphingomonadales bacterium UBA1936 | reverse complement strand
GTCATCCAGTCGAGCGCCTCGGGATAAGGGACGGGCGTGTCGCTCGTGATCCAGTCGATGTCTTGGGTCGCGTTCACTTGTGCCCGGTGCGCCGATTGCCTAGCGGCGGTCAAGTTAGCCGTGATGAAGGCTTTGACGAAAGGCGCGACACATAATGCCGTTTTCCTATGACCGCGCCTGGCAGGACGTGATGGCCATGTTCCGGTCCGACTGGGCATTGCTGGTAACGCTCGCCGGAGTCTTCATCTTTTTCCCGGCGCTGGTTCTGTTCCTTTATGCTCCCATGCCCGAAGCCCCGCCGGAAAGTTCCGCGGAAACCTCGGTTCAACTGATCTACGCATATTATCAGGCAAATATGCTGTGGGTTGTACTGATGAACGCGATCGGCGTGTTCGGACAGGCCGCGATACTGGCGCTACTCCTCGATCGAGCCCGGCCGACAGTGGGAGAGGCGTTGGCGGGAGCGGGCGCCTTGTTTCCGGGCTTTTTCGTCGTGCAACTCCTCACCAATTTCGCAACCGGCGCGGCGTTGATGTTGCTGGTCGTCCCCGGGCTCTACCTGCTCGGCCGGTTCGAGGTGGTGGGGCCATTGCTGATCGAACGGCGCATGGCCAATCCGCTTCGCGCAATCTCGGACGGGTGGCGGATGACCGAAAAACGCGGATGGCGAATCACCGGGCTGGTCCTGCTGGTCATCATCGTGGGCTGGATCGTGACGTCGGCGGCGACATCAGCGCTGACGGTATTGGGAACCATGGTCGTGCCCGAATCGGTCCGGCCGCTGGTGCGCGGGTTCATAGGTGGATTGAGCAGCGCAGCGCTCGCATTGCTCATGGCCGTTCTGTCAGCGGCGATCTACCGGCAGCTTGTGGCAGGCGACTGGATTGCCGAAGTTTTCGACTGAAGTCAGCTCCAGACAGCGCGTGGCGGCAAGCTCATCAGGATCGCGTCGATGTTGCCCCCGGTCTTGAGGCCGAACAACGTGCCGCGGTCGTGGACCAGGTTGAATTCGGCATAGCGTCCCCGCCATTCGAGCAGTGCCTGTTCTTCCTCTGCAGTGAACGGAATCGCCATCCGGCGCCGCACGATTTGCGGAAAGATATCGAGAAACGCCTCACCGACCGCTCTGGTCAGTGCAAAATCGGGTTCGAACCCTGATTCGAGATGGTCGTAGAAGATGCCGCCGACACCGCGATGAACCTTGCGGTGCGGGATCCAGAAATAGTCGTCAGCCCACGTCTTGAACCGGTCGTAGTCGCCCGAGGGGCTGGCGGCGCAGGCCGACTTCA
The DNA here is from genome assembly GCA_002336985.1 of Sphingomonadales bacterium UBA1936. Taxonomy (GTDB): domain Bacteria; phylum Pseudomonadota; class Alphaproteobacteria; order Sphingomonadales; family Sphingomonadaceae; genus Sphingomonas_O. Next base: position 37,626 of record DDFE01000053.1, on the reverse strand, counting down.
TCGCCGCGTGGAAGTCCGCCGTATCCTGGCCGTTCGGCAGGGCGGGGTTCAGGTCGGCGCCACCGCCGAACCAGCGCTTGGTCGTCGCCAGGAAACGCGTGTTCATATGCACGGCGGGGACATGCGGGTTCGCCATGTGCGCGACCAGGCTGATGCCGGTCGCGAAGAACGCGGGGTTCTCCTCCGCGCCATGAATCGATTTGGCGAACTCGGGATTGAAAGCGCCGCCGACGGTCGAGACGTTCACGCCGACCTTTTCGAATACCTTGCCTTTCATCACGCCGCGAATGCCGCCACCTCCGGCCCCCGTCGGGTCGTCGTCGCGATTCCAGGGCGTGTAATGAAACGATGCCTCGCTCGCCGCTTCGCGCTCAATCGATTCGAAGGCGGCGCAGATCCGGTCGCGCAGGTCCTCGAACCAGTCGCGTGCCTGTTGCTGCTCGGCGTCGAGCGTGATCATGCGGGTAGTCCTTTGGTCTGACGAAGTGCTTCGGCGAGCGCGATACCGGCGGCGACCGAGATGTTCAAAGAGCGCACCTGGGGCAGCAGGGGGATGCGGACCGCAGCGTCGCAGGCCTGCGCGACTTCGGGCGGAACTCCGGCGCTTTCGCGGCCCATGAGCAGGATATCGTCCGGTTCGAAGCTGAAATCGGGCAGGCGGGTGTCGCCCTTCGTCGTGAGCAGAACGATTCGTGACTCCTGGGCCGTACGGAACGCGTCCCACCCCGAATATCGTGCGACATCGACGTGCTGGACGTAATCCATGCCCGCGCGACGCATCTTCGCGTCCGACCAGATGAAGCCGCATGGCTCGATGATGTCGACGCCGATTCCGAAGCACGCGGACAGCCGCAATATGGCGCCCATGTTGCCGGCAATCTCGGGTTGGTAGCACGCAAGCCGCATCGCCGCGCCACTATGCGCGCGGGCCGGGCGTCACAAGCCCGACATTTTCGCATTTGCAACATTGCGCTGGGACGCTATCAGCGCGGCCACAGGGCCATTAGGGGTGGCCTTCCCGTTTAACAGACCATCTGGGGACGCAAGACAAATGGCCGGACAGGCTGCTGTTTCACCAACCGAAACCGAAATCGCTGCGGAGCCCGAACTCCGTCGCCGCGACGTCATCAATATCGCGGCGGTCGCGTTCGCGGGTGTCGGTATCATTCCGATCGCCGGTGTCGCGATCAACCAGATGAACCCGTCGGCCGACGTGTTGGCGGCGGCCACGACCGAGGTCGACATCTCGAAGATCGCGGAAGGGCAGGCGATCAAGACGATCTGGCAGAAGCAGCCGCTGTTCGTACGTCACCTGACGTCGAAAGAAGTCGCGGAAGCGAACGCCGTGCCGGTCGCTACGCTGCGCGATCCGCAGACGCTGGCCGAGCGCACCAAGCCCGGCAAGGAAAAGTGGCTGATCACGCTGGGCGTCTGCACCCACCTCGGCTGCGTGCCGCTGGGCGCAGGCGAGGGCGAGATCAAGGGCGAGTTCGGCGGCTATTTCTGCCCGTGCCATGGCTCGGCCTATGATACGGCCGCGCGCATCCGCAAGGGTCCGGCGCCGAAGAACCTGCATGTGCCGGACTATGTGTTCCGCACCGAAACGCTCGTCGAAGTGGGAGCCAAGGCATGAGCTTTCCCTGGGCCAAGAACTATGAGCCGAAGCTGCCGCTCATGCGGTACCTCGACGAAAAGCTGCCGCTGCCGCGCTTCGTCTACAACGCGGTCGGCGCCGGCTATCCGGTTCCGCGCAACCTGAACTATTTCTGGAACTTCGGCGTCCTCGCCGGCGTCGCGCTGGTCATCCAGATCGTGACGGGCATCATTCTGGCGATGCATTTCCGCGCCGACGGATCGATCGCGTTCGATTCGGTCGAACACATCATGCGCGACGTGAACGGCGGATGGTTCATGCGCTATGCGCATGCGAACGGCGCGTCGATGTTCCTGTTCGTGGTCTATGTGCATATCGCACGCGGCCTCTATTATGGGTCGTACAAGCCGCCGCGCGAAGTCGTGTGGCTGCTGGGCGTGGTCATCTTCCTGCTGATGATGGCGACGGCGTTCATGGGCTACGTCCTCCCCTGGGGCCAGATGAGCTTCTGGGGTGCGCAGGTCATCACCGGCTTCTTCTCGGCGATACCGCTCGTCGGCGACACCATTCGCGTGTGGCTGCTCGGCGGTTTCGCGCCGGACAACGCCGCGCTGAACCGTTTCTTCTCGCTGCACTATCTGCTGCCGTTCGTGATCGCGGGCGTCATCATCCTGCACATCTGGGCGCTGCACATCCCAGGTTCGTCGAACCCGACGGGTGTCGAGGTGAAGAGCGAAGAGGATACCGTTCCGTTTCACCCATATTACACTGCAAAGGACGGCTTCGGGGTCGGTGTGTTTCTGATCGTCTTTGCAGCACTGGTGTTCTTCGCACCGAACCTGCTCGGCCATCCGGACAATTACACCGCGGCGAACCCGCTTTCGACGCCGGCGCACATCGTGCCCGAATGGTACTTCCTGCCGTTCTACGCGATCCTGAAGAGCTTCACTTCGGACTTCCTGTTCATTCCGGCAAAGCTTTGGGGCGTGCTCGCGATGTTCGGGTCGATCCTGCTGCTGTTCTTCCTGCCGTGGCTCGACAAGTCGCCGGTCCGTTCGGCGAACTATCGCCCGACGTACAAGAAGTTCCTGATCATTCTGGCGATCGATGTTGTCCTGCTCGCTTATGCTGGTGGCGCAGAGCCGACCTTCTGGAACGTCCTGATCGGGCAGGTCGCGACGACATATTACTTCGCGCACTTCCTGATCATCCTGCCGATCATCTCGATGATCGAACGTCCGCTGCCGCTGCCGTTCTCGATCACGGAGAGCGTGCTGGGCACGGGAAATGACAAGAGCGGCTCCGGCGTTTCGTCGCAGCTTCAGCCGGCCGAATAGGGGTTTACGATGTTTGGTGTCCGTCCGATCGGAATGCTGGTAGGTGCTGGCTTCGTCGTCGCGCTGTTGTGGTCGATCCTCTGGAACGTCACTTCCTATGTGCAGGAACCGCCTGCGCCGACTGCGGAGCATGAATTCCACCTTCACCCCAAGTCCAATGTAAGTTGGTCGTTCGAAGGTGTCGGTGGCAAGTTCGACAATCAGCAGCTGCAGCGCGGTTATCAGGTCTACAAGGAAGTCTGCTCGGCGTGCCATTCGCTGAAGCAGGTCGCCTTCCGCGATCTTGAGGAAATCGGCTTCTCGAAGCCCGAAGTGAAGGCGATCGCGAGCGGCTGGACTGTTCCTTCGGTGGATCCGACGACCGGCGAGCCGGCCACCCGCAAGGGCACGCCGGCCGACAAGTTCCCGCTGGTCTACCCCAACGAGATCGCCGCGCGCGCCGCGAACAACAACGCGATCCCGCCGGATCTTTCGCTGATGGCGAAGGCCCGTCACGACGGAACGCACTACATCTATTCGCTGATCACCGGCTTCCAGCCGCAGCCGGCCGAATTGCTGAAGAAGTTCCCGGATGCGAAGACCCCCGCGGGCCTGCACTACAACCCGTATTTCGCGAACCTCAACCTCGCGATGGCACCGCCGCTGGCGGCCGACCAGGTGACCTATGCGGACGGGACCAAGGCGACGCTCAGCCAGGAAGCACAGGACATCGCGGCCTTCCTGACCTGGGCAGCGGAGCCCAACCTAGCCAAGCGTCATGCGGTTGGTTGGGCGACGATGGCCTATCTGCTGGTCATGACGGTGCTCGCCTGGTTTGCCTACAAGGGCATCTGGGCGGACAAGAAGCCGAAGAAGGTCGTCGAAGCCGCGTGACGCGCGACCAGCTGCAGGACCTCGTCCGGACGATCCCCGACTTTCCCAAGCCGGGGATCCAGTTCCGCGACATCTCCACGCTGCTGGCCGACGGTCCCGGGTTCGCGGCATCGATCGCGGCGCTGACCGAGTTCGCGCGACCCCATAATCCCGACCGTATCATCGCGATCGATGCACGCGGCTTCCTGTTCGGCGCGCCCGTCGCTGTCGCGCTTGGGGCAGGGGTCATTCCCGCCCGCAAGAAGGGCAAGCTGCCGGGCGCTACGCTCGGCGTGGATTACGATCTGGAATACGGTACCGACCGGCTCGAGTTGCATGTCGGCGCTGTTCTGCCCGGACATCGCGCCTTCATCGTCGACGACCTGATCGCGACCGGCGGAACGGCGCTTGCTTGCGTCAACCTGTTGCGTGCAGCGGGTGCGGACGTGGTCGGTGCAGCGTTCGCTATCGACCTGCCCGATCTGGGCGGTGCGGATCGCCTGCGCGCCGAAGGTGTGCCGGTCGACAGCCTTATGGCGTTCGGCGGGCACTGACCCAGCCGGAACCTTAAGCCATCGCGCAACGTTCTGCGGCGATGTTTACACAACTCAACCCGCCCATCCCCTTGACCGTGCTGAATAAAGGTAAGGGCTATGCCGTCGGCGTCATCGACTATGGCCAGGAGCACAATCTGATCTGGGTCACGGCGCTGAGCGATAGCGGCGAGATCTGGTGTGCGCCCAATCCACAGGTCCGCTTCCAGGCGAACTGGACGATGGGGCGTAAAGTGGGCGACAAGAACGACGGCTGCACCGACGTGCCGCCGCCTTTGCACGCCGTCGGCTAGGCGGGCCGCCGCCGGATTAGACCGATCGCGATCATCGACATGACGGGTTCGTCGTTCTGGTTGAAGACGGTCGTCTTGGACCGGAAAGATCCGATCTCCGGCTTGCTGCGCGACGGCGTCTTGTCCAGCAACTCGGTTTCGCAGCGCAGGACATCGCCCGGATAGACGGGCTTCAGCCAGCGGATCTCGTCGATACCGGGCGAGCCGAGGCCTGCCTGTTGGATAATCCCCATATTGTCGACCTGCATGCGCATCACCATGCCCATGGTATGCCAGCCGCTGGCTGCAAGCTTCTTGAAATGGGTTTTGGCCGCGCCTTCGTCCGAAAGGTGAAATGGCTGCGGATCGTATTTTTCCGCAAACTCCACCACCTCGTCGCGCGTCACTTCATAGCGGCCGAACGA
>DDFE01000053.1:15676-32563 GCA_002336985.1 Sphingomonadales bacterium UBA1936 | reverse complement strand
ACATCGACATTGTCGAACCGCTCCAGCCGGACGCCGCTACGGAATGCGGGGCCCGTGGCGATGAAGATCGAGGCGACGGCCGGGTCGGCATTATCATAGCCGTGCTCACCCTTGATGTAGTTCTTCGGGTTTTCGGGAAAACTCCAGCCCGTGTCTGCCATGCATAAAAACGGTGGCGTGCGCGGATTTGTGCCGAATTTGAAACGACTCGGGATGTTTTGCCGTGCCCAGCAGGACAGGTGGGGCGGCGGGCTCGCCAGCTTTGCCGCGACTTCGGTTTCCTTTCCGGGTTTCGGAAAGATATCGAGCAGCGGTCCCTCGGTGATGGCGTCCATGATCGCCGGATCGATGACTTCGCTCAACGGCTTGATATGGTCGACAGGAACCGGAGCCATTCCGTGATCGGACACGATCACGATATTCGCGGGCTGGCCGATTGCCGCGAGCGTGTCGACCAACCGTCCGATCTGTGTATCGACCTCGCGGATCGCCGCCGTTTCCTCGGGTGAGCCATAACCCTGGTTATGGGACGCGTAATCGACCGCGTTGAAATAGAGCATCATGAATGCCGGGCGCGTGGCGGACGGGCGGCGCACCCAGTCGAGCACCGTTTCCACCCGCATCGCGCTGTTGATGCCATTGTCGTACGGCCACCACCACGACGGCCGCTTGCCCTTGATCGCGACGTCCGACGCGACCCAGTACATCGTCCCCGTGCGAATGCCGGCGCGCTCCGCCTGAAGCCAGATCGGGTCGACCTGGTCCCACCAGAATGGGTCGCGGTTAGTCAGCGGATCGGTGTTTTTGAACGTAACGCCCGGCCGCGCCGGATCGCGCATCTTCTGGTCGACGATGCCGTGGTGGTCGGGGCGCAGTCCGGTCGCCAGCGTGATGTGGTTGGGGAAGGTATTGGTCGGAAAACTCGGCCGCATAGACCCGCCGACGCCCGCCGCGGCGATTGCATCGAGCCGGGGCGTCAGTCCCTTGCCCAGCCGGTTCGCCCCCAGCCCGTCGACCGAGATCATCACGGTGATCAGCGCGCGCTGTTCGACAGCGGCACTGGAAACGGGGCGTGGTGTCGCAGCGCAGGCGGAAAGGGCGAGGGCGGCGAAAGCGGCAAAAAGGAAGCGGATCATTGCGACTCCCGATGATCCCTTATTGCTACCGCAAAATGACCGCGGTCGTCAGCTATGCAGGAAATGCATGACGTCGCCGTCCTGCACGACATACGCCTTTCCTTCGGCGCGAAGCTTGCCGGCATCGCGCGCCTTGCTCTCGCCACCCAGCGCGACGAAATCGTCATAGGCAATCGTTTCGGCGCGGATGAAGCCTTTTTCGAAATCGCTATGGATTTCTCCGGCTGCATTCGGGGCGGTTGCGCCGACGCGGACCGTCCACGCACGGGCTTCCTTGGGACCGACGGTGAAAAAAGTCATCAGGTGCAGCAGCTCGTATCCGGCGCGGATGACGCGGGCGAGGCCGGTTTCCGAAAGACCCAGGTCGGACAGGAATTCGGCCCGGTCCTCAGGCGCCATCGTCGCGATCTCTGCCTCGATCGCCGCCGATACGACCACCGCCTGCGCGCCCTCGGCCTTGGCCTTTTCGAACACGCGGGCCGACAGGTCGTTGCCGTTCGCCGCCGATCCTTCATCGACATTGCAGACATAGAGCACGGGTTTTGCGGTCAGCAACTGCGCCTGCGCGAACAGTCGCGCTTCTTCCGGATCGCCGGGTTCGACCAGCCGTGCGGGCTTGCCGTCGCGGAGCAGTTCCAGCGCCTTGCCCAGTACGGCCGCCGCTGCTTTGGCTTCCTTGTCCCCCTGCGCTGCCTTTTTGGCGAGATTGGGAACGCGTTTTTCCAGGCTTTCGAGATCCGCCAACATCAACTCGGTGTCGACCGTGTCCGCGTCGCTGATCGGGTCGACCTTGTTATCGACATGCTGGATGTCCCCGTCCTCGAAGCAGCGCAGCACATGGACGATCGCATCGACTTCGCGGATGTTGCCGAGGAACTGGTTGCCCAGGCCCTCGCCCTTGGACGCGCCGCGCACGAGGCCCGCGATGTCGACGAACGCCAGCTGCGTTTCGATCTTCTTCTGCGACTTGGCGATTTCCGCCAGCGCGTCGAGCCGCGGGTCGGGCACGGCGACGTTCCCGATATTCGGCTCGATCGTGCAGAATGGATAATTCGCCGCCTGCGCCGCCGCCGTTTCGGTTAGCGCGTTGAACAGGGTGGACTTGCCGACATTCGGCAGCCCGACGATCCCGCATTTGAAACCCATGATATGTCCTGAAGAGCGATGTAATTGCCGTGCCGATAGGGGGAGAATGGTGATAACGCCAGTGCACGGGGGATATGTTATGGACGGCGAACAAGCATCTCGATCTACGATCAGCCGGATTGGCCTTGTTGCCCTGAATTTACCGGCACCGGGGCTCGGGCTGGTTCGGTTGGGCAACCTGGCAGAGGGATTGAGTTTTCTCTTCGGCCTGCTCGTCGGCGTCCTCCTGGTTTCGGCGGTCCTGTTTGTGGCGCCTGTCATTTCACCGTCGGGTTATCTGGCGATCATGGCGGTGTTCCTGCTCGCAGCGCTTTTCGTCTATATCATGAGTACCGTTCGCGTGTGGCGGATCAGCAGAATCTCCTCGATGACGCTGAGATGGTGGCAAAAATGGTATGCGCTGGCATCTCTCTACGTCTTAGCGACTTTGGCGGGGATCGGCGTGACCAGCGTCGGTCACGCCGTCTACAAGCCCTATTATATTCCGGCAGCGAGCATGGAGCCGACGTTAGCTGTCGACGATCAACTTGTTGCCGATATGCGCACCGGAGGCGTGCTCAATCGCGGCGATGTTATCATCGTTAAGGTGGGAAACTCTGACTACGTAAAACGTGTCGTGGGTATTGCCGGTGATCGCATCGCCATGATCAAAGGTGTGCCCTACATTAATGGAAGACCGGCTGAACAACACGTCTCCGGTTTTTATCGAGCGGACAACGGCAGAGCGAGACTGTTGGAAGAGCGTTTGCCTGGTGAGACAAAATCGCACCGGGTTCTTGATTCAGGAACCTCCGATTTGGATGATTTTCCTGAACAGGCTGTCCCTTCGGGAAGACTTTTTCTCCTTGGGGATAGCCGCGACAATTCGGCTGACAGTCGCGTGAGCAGGGAGCTGGGCGGCCTTGGCGGCACGGTCCCGCAATCGGATATCAGGGGGCGTGCCCTATTCAAATCCTTTGATCCAAACTATCGTTGGATTGGAAAACTTATTCTGTAGTTTTTTCAGCCCAGCTGGGTCAGGTCGATACCCAGCGGGATCGAGGCGATGAGGACGATCGCGACCGCCGCGAGCGATCCGACGACACCCATGCCGACGTTGCGAAGGACCGGCGAATGTTCCCGGCCCATGCGGAGGTTGTTGCGCGCGCTCGAAAACACGAACATCGCGAGCATGCCAAGGGTGAAAGCTGCTGCCTGAATCATCTGTCCCGCCACTCTTCGAATCGTCGATACCGCAGCGCAGCATCCCCGTAAATTTCGGTCTGCCGCGCAGGACATACGGTTAGGCGAAAATGGTTAACGTCATCTGATCGATCGTTCGGATCAGGCGCCCATCCGCATCGCGATGTCGTTCATGAACCGCACGTCGTCGCCGTCGGCGAGCCACGAGGCCTCGGCCGAGATCGCGCCGAGCAGGTGGGCGAGGTCGTCGGTTTCGGCCTTGGCATAATTGCCGAGCACATGGCCGGTCACGCGATCCTTGTGGCCGGGGTGGCCGATGCCGATGCGGACGCGGCGAAAATCCTCGCCGATATGGGCCATGGTCGAACGGATGCCGTTATGGCCCGCGGCGCCGCCGCCGATGCGCACCTTCACCTTGAAGGGGGCGAGGTCGAGTTCGTCGTAGAAGACGGTCACGTCCGTGGGCGTGAGCTTGTAGAAGCGCATCGCCTCGCCGACGCTGCGGCCGCTTTCGTTCATGAATGTAGCGGGTTTCAGCAGCAGGATCTTGTCGCTGCCGATGCGCCCTTCGGCGATTTGCCCCGAGAACTTCGCTTTCCAAGGGCTGAAGCGATGATCGTCGGCGATGACGTCAGCGGCCATGAAGCCGACATTGTGCCGGTGCAGCGCATATTCCGCGCCGGGATTGCCGAGGCCGACCCAGAGTTGCATCGAATTCTCCCTCTCCCCTTCAGGGGAGCATGGGGCCGGTCGCGTCCCACGCGACCTGAACATTGCCGGGGGCAATGTTCACCCGCATGCTGGTCGGGGAGAGGGGCAGTGCCCATTCCGCCGACCCGGTCTCTTAGGGGAGAAAGACTGCCCCTCTCCCCAGCCCTCTCCCCTGAAGGGGAGAGGGAGATTTTCGTTACTCGCCTGCGGCTTCTTCGCCTTCNNGGTGAAGTCGCGGTCGGTGATCGCGCTTTCCGAACCCTTCGGCAGCTTCACCGACGAAATGTGGATCGAATCGCCGACTTCGGAGCCGGTCAGGTCGATTTCGATTTCCGACGGGATTTCGGCCGCATCGCAAACGAGTTCGAGGTCGTGGCGAACGATGTTCAGGACGCCGCCACGCTTGATGCCCGGCGATGCTTCTTCATTGGTGAAGTGCACCGGCACGTTGACGTGGATCTTGGCGTGTTCCGAAATCCGCAGGAAATCGACGTGCAGGGGGCGTTCCGAAACCGGGTGGAACGCAACATCCTTGGGCAGGGTGCGAACCGGCTTGCCGCCGACGTCGATCATCACGACCGAATTCATGAAATGTCCGGTGTGCAGCGCCTTCATCAGCGCCTTTTCCTCGACATGGATGCCGAGAGGGGTTTCGCCTGCGCCATAGATGACGGCAGGAACGCGGGCCTCACGACGCAATGCCCGGCTGGCTCCCTTACCCGCCGTCTCGCGCGCTTCGGCCGACAGGGTCAGCTGATCGCTCATATGTATTTCCTTATGGTGTCACCCGCGCGCGCCTCCAGGGATGTCGACTGCGTGGGAGGCGCGCGCATAGCGGGGAGAGGGGTAAAACGCAACTATTGGACGCGGGCGACCTTGAAACCCTTTTTCGCGAGCAGGTCCTCGACGGATTTCTTGCCCGCGAGGTGACCCGCACCGACCGCGACGAAGACGGTGCCCGGCTTGTCCATTCGCTGCGCGATCCACGCGGCCCAGCGCGCGTTGCGGTTGTAGAGCAGCGTGTCGGCGAGTTCGGCCGAATCCCGCATCTCGTCGTCGAACGTCAGCGCGATCTGTTTGACGTCGCCCTTGCGCCAGGCGCCGATCATTGCGGTGAATTCCTTTTCCATCCGCTCGCTGCCGTCGGCGACGCTGACCAGGAACTTGCGCTGGGCACTTTCCGACAGGCCGTCGAAATAGCCGAGCTGCTGTGCTGGCGTCTCGAGCCCCGCGACTGGCTTTCCGGCTTTCTTGAACGCGGCGGTGAGTTGCGCCTCGGCCCCCTCGTCATGGTCGAGCCCGGTCGCGCGCAGCGATGCCGTGGAAATCACCAGCGAAGCCGCCCAGGTTTCCATGCCGTCCAGCACTTTCATCGGCAGGCCGGCCTTGTCGATGACGGCCTTTAGCTTGGGCCGGGTTTCGGGGGGCACACGGTCGAGGATCGGCGGCAGGCCGGGCGAAGTGCCCAGTTTCGTCATGATCGCGCCCAGTGCCGCGGGGTCGTCGATCACCGTTTCCAGGACCAGGTCCTGCGATTGTGCCATGGCACCGTTCAGCTTGGCGTCGGTCCACTGCATTCCTTTGGGCAGCAGGTGGATCGTTCCAAACAGATATACGGTCGTGTCGGCGTCATAGACCTTCCACAACGCAGGCTTTGCGATCGTGGGCGCGACGGGCTTTGCGGGCGGCGCCTTCGCCTCGCAACCGGAACAGGCGAACAGGGCAAGGCCGGCGAGAAGCGTGGAAAGCGTGCGGTTCATGGACCGCGCGTTAGCGGCTCGCTTGACCCGCCGCCACCCCCGCGCCAAAGGCTTGGCCCCGTGTTGCACCTGCGAAGAAGGATGTCCGCTTGGCCCTCAGCTTTCAACGGCTGATCCTGACGCTCCATGATTATTGGAGCGCGCAGGGCTGCGTCATCCTTCAGCCATACGACATGGAAATGGGGGCGGGGACGTTCCACCCGGCGACGACCCTGCGCGCGCTGGGCCCGAAGCCCTGGAAGGCCGCCTATGTGCAGCCCAGCCGTCGTCCGACGGACGGCCGCTATGGCGAGAACCCGAACCGCCTCGGCCATTATTACCAGTATCAGGTCATCCTGAAGCCCAGCCCGCCGAACCTGCAGGAACTGTACCTCGGCAGCCTCGATGCGATCGGCGTCGACCCGCTGCTCCACGACATCCGTTTCGTCGAGGACGACTGGGAAAGCCCGACGCTCGGTGCCTGGGGCCTCGGCTGGGAAGTCTGGTGCGACGGCATGGAGGTGACGCAGTTCACCTATTTCCAGCAGGTCGGCGGATACGACTGCAAGCCGGTGTCGGGCGAACTCACCTACGGCCTCGAGCGCCTCGCCATGTACATCCAGGGCGTCGACAATGTGTACGACCTTGCGTTCAATGACGAGGGCGTGACCTATGGCGACGTGTTCCTCGAAAACGAACGCCAGATGTCGAAATGGAATTTCGAGGTCGCGAACACCGAAAGCCTGTTCGACGGCTTCCGCAAGGCGGCCGCCGAATGCGAGAATTGCCTGAGCGCCGAATTGCCGATCCCGGCCTATGAACAGGCGATCAAGGCCAGCCACATCTTCAACACGCTACAGGCCCGCGGCGTCATCTCGGTCGCCGAACGCCAGGCCTACATCGGCCGCGTCCGCGACCTCGCAAAGGGCGCCTGTGCCGCGTACATGGCGAAGAACGGGTGGGACGCATGATGGCAGCCACCCAAAATCCCCGCCTTGAGGCGGGGGGGACCGGCGAAGCCGGTGGGGCGGTGCGAAAGAACGCCGCAGCAGCGGCGTGCGCGCTCGCGCGCGCGATGTTCGCACCTCTCCGTCAGCCTGCGGCTGCCACCTCACCTCAAGGTGAGGAATGCGCATGACCGACTTTTTGCTCGAACTTCGCTCCGAGGAAATTCCGGCGCGGATGCAGGTCAAGGCGAAGGAAGACCTTGCGCGCCTGTTCGCCGAGGAGATCGCCAAGTCCGGCCTTGTCGCAGAAGCTATCGAGGCTTTCGCGACGCCGCGCCGTCTGGCGCTGATCGCGCGTGGCCTGCCTGCTGAAACGGCTGCTGTCAGAGAGGAGCGCAAGGGGCCGCGCGCCAATGCGCCGGAACAGGCGCTGGCCGGCTTCCTGCGGTCAACCGGCCTGACGCGCGAGCAACTCGTCGAGCGTGACGGCGTCTTGTTCGCCGTCATCGACAAGCCTGGCCGCCCTACGGCGGACGTGCTTGCCGAAGCGATTCCCGTCGTCATCCGCGCTTTCTCCTGGCCGAAGTCGATGCGCTGGGGCACGGCATCCGCCAGCACCGAAAGCCTGCGCTGGGTCCGCCCGCTGCAGGGAATCGTCGCCATCCTGGGCGAGGATGTCGTGCCGTTCGCGTTCGAGGGGATCGAGAGCGGCGCGGCGACGCTCGGCCACCGGTTCCACCATCCCGGCGTCATCACCATCGGCGGCGCGCATGACTATGTCGAGAAACTGCGCGCCTGCCACGTCATCGTCCACCTGTCCGAACGCACCGCGATCATTCGCGATGGCGCGAAGAAGCTCGCGGCGGACGCGGGGCTGACTTTGGTCGAGGACGAGGGGCTGGTCATCGAGAATGCCGGCCTGACCGAATGGCCGGTGCCGCTGCTCGGGTCGTTCGACCCCAAGTTCCTCGCCGTGCCGCAGGAGGTCATCCAGCTGACCGCGCGGATCAACCAGAAGTATTTCGTGCTGCGCGATGCCGCCGGGAAACTCGCGCCGAATTTTGTCTGCACCGCGAACATCGACGCGCATGACGGCGGCAAGGCGATCGTCGCGGGCAACGAACGCGTGCTGTCGGCTCGCTTAAGCGATGCGAAGTTCTTCTGGGAAAACGACCTGAAGGTTTCGCTCGACGAGCAGGCGAAGAAACTGTCGCAGATCGTGTTTCACGAAAAGCTTGGGACGGTTGCCGACAAGGTCGAACGCGTCGCGAAGCTGGCGCGGTGGTTGGTCGAAGAGGGGATTGTCGGGGGTTCAAATCACTCCTCCGCTACCAATTCCCGTCACCCCGGCCTCCGAGCCGGGGTCCCGCTTTCTAACAGCGGAGAAGGCAGCGGGACCCCGGATCAAGTCCGGGGTGACGAGGAACTGGCAGACCTCGCCGAACGCGCCGCACGCCTCGCCAAGGCCGACCTCGTCACCGGCATGGTCGGTGAATTCCCCGAGCTTCAGGGCGTCATCGGCGGCCACCTTGCCCGCGCGCAGGGCGAACCAGACCCCGTCGCCGACGCGATCCGCGATCACTACAAGCCGGTCGGGCAGGGCGACGACGTCCCGACCGATCCGGTGACGGTGGCCGTGTCGCTGGCGGATAAGCTGGATAGCCTGATCGAGTTTTTCAGCATCAACGAGACGCCGACCGGATCCAAAGACCCCTTCGCCCTGCGTAGGTCGGCGATCGGTGTGATCAGGTTGATCACTGAGAATGGATTACGCCTGCCGCTCAGGCAGTTGATCGGAGGTTCGGCGCTCGAGCTATTGATGCGTCGATTGGTTCAAGGTCATCCCGTTGGCGAAGCGCCTGATATGGATTCAGTTGCCCACGCGTTCACAACTGATGCTGCCCGGAAATCTGAGATTCGGCGCTCCGTGGACGTACTGGATCCATTGCTCAATTTCTTCGCCGACCGCCTCAAAGTCCAGCAACGCGAAGCCGGTGTCCGCCACGACCTGATCGACGCGGTGTTCGCGCTGGGCGGTGAAGACGATCTTGTCCGCCTGCTCGCCCGCGTGAAGGCGCTGCAGGCCTTCGTCACCACGCCCGACGGCACCAACCTCCTCGCCGGGTACAAGCGCGCGTCGAACATCCTGAAGAAGGAAAACGTGACCACGGCAGAGCAGAAACCGCTGTCCTACACGCCCGAAACCAGCGAAGCAGCGCTGATCGCTGCGCTCGACGCTGCCGAACCACGCGCAGCGGCGGCAGTGGAGGCGGAGGATTTCGAAGGGGCGATGATGGCGCTTGCCGCTCTGCGTGCGCCCATCGATGCGTTCTTTGAATCGGTGACCATCAACGACCCCGACGCGGACAAGCGCGCGGCGCGCCTCGCTCTGCTGCTGCGGGTCAGGGATGCTGTCCACCGGGTCGCAGATTTTTCGAAGATCGAGGGGTAGCATGCAGCGCCTCGGTCGCATCGGGAGGCCCGCACAGGGCTAACCTTTACTAACCTTTGGGCAGGAATGACCGCGCGATGACCAACTATGTGTACCGCTTCGGTGGCGGTGTTTCGGACGGCAAGGGGCTTTCGAAGGAACTGCTCGGCGGCAAGGGCGCCAATCTCGACGGCATGGCATCGATCGGCCTGCCGGTCCCCCCGGGCTTCACCATCTCGACCGAGATGTGCACAGCCTATTACGACAATGGCGCCAGCTTTCCCGATGTCCTGACCCCGCAGGTCGCGACCGGAATCGCCCACATCGAAGCGGTCACCGGCAAAAAATTCGGCGATGCGGCCGACCCGCTGCTCGTCTCGGTCCGTTCGGGCGCGCGGGTTTCGATGCCGGGCATGATGGACACCGTCCTCAACCTGGGCCTCAACGACGCGACGGTAGAGGGGTTGGCCGCCGTCTCCGGCGACGAACGTTTCGCCTGGGACAGCTATCGCCGTTTCATCCAGATGTACGCCGATGTCGTCCTCGGCCTTGACCATGGCGCGTTCGAGGAAGCGCTGGAGATCGCCAAGGAAGACAAGGGCGTCTTCCTCGACACCGAGCTCGAAGCGAGCGACTGGCGCGCGCTGGTGAAGGCCTATCTCGGCCTGGTGCAGGACCAGTGGGGCAAGCCGTTCCCGCAAGACGTCCACGACCAGCTATGGGGCGCGGTCGGCGCCGTGTTCGGGTCGTGGCAGTCGGAGCGCGCGAAGGTCTATCGCCGGATCAATTCGATCCCGCACGACTGGGGCACCGCGGTCAACGTGCAGGCGATGGTGTTCGGCAATATGGGCGATACCAGTGCGACGGGCGTGGCGTTCACGCGCGACCCTGCAACCGGCGAGCGCGCCTATTACGGCGAATATTTGATCAACGCGCAGGGTGAGGATGTCGTCGCGGGTATCCGCACGCCGCAGTATCTGACCACCGCCGCGCGCGAACGGGCGAATGCCAAGCCGCTGTCGATGCAGGAATCGATGCCGCCGGTGTTCGACGAACTCGCGCGCGTCTTCGATCTGCTCGAATCGCACTACCGCGACATGCAGGACATCGAGTTCACCGTCGAACGCGGCAAGCTCTGGATGCTTCAGACGCGAAGCGGCAAGCGCACGGCAAAGGCGGCGCTGCGAATCGCGGTCGAAATGGCGAACGAGGGACTGATCACGCGCGAAGAAGCGGTGAAGCGCGTCGATCCGGCGGCGCTCGACCAGCTGCTCCACCCGACGCTCGATCCAAAGGCTAAGCGCGATGTGATCGTGAAGGGCCTGCCCGCATCGCCAGGTGCTGCTTCGGGGATCGCCGTGTTCGACAGCGATACGGCAGAAAACAAGGCCGAGCTGGGACAGGCGGTCATCCTGGTCCGCACCGAAACCAGTCCCGAGGACATCCACGGCATGCATGCGGCCAAGGGTATCCTGACCGCCCGCGGCGGCATGACCAGCCATGCGGCGGTCGTGGCGCGCGGCATGGGCCGTCCCTGCGTATCGGGCGCGGGGTCGCTCAGCATCGACGCCGCGGCGAAGGTCGCACGCGTCGGCGGACGTGAAATCCGCGAGGGCGACGTGCTGACCATCGACGGTGCCAGCGGCGAAGTGATGTGGGGCGAAGTCGCGACCGTTCAGCCCGAACTCTCGGGCGATTTCGGTACGCTGATGGAATGGGCTGACGGCGTCCGTCGGATGAAGGTCCGCGCCAATGCCGAGACCCCCGCCGACGCCAAGGTCGCACGTGATTTCGGCGCGGAGGGCATCGGCCTGTGCCGGACCGAGCATATGTTCTTCGAGGCGAGCCGGATCACCTCGGTCCGCGAGATGATCCTTGCGACCGATGAGGCAGGGCGGCGTACGGCGCTCGAAAAGCTGCTGCCCGAACAACGCGGCGACTTTGCGGAGTTGTTCGAGGTGATGGCGGGCCTGCCGGTCACCATCCGCCTGCTCGACCCGCCGCTGCACGAGTTCATGCCGCATGCGGAGGCCGATTTCGCCGAAGTCGCCAAGGCGACCGGCCTGACCGTGGACGCCCTCAAGCGTCGCGCGAGCGAACTGCACGAGTTCAATCCGATGCTGGGTCATCGCGGCTGCCGGTTGGGCGTGACCTATCCGGAAATCTACGAGATGCAGGCGCGCGCGATTTTCGAAGCGGCCTGTGGCCTGGCGGAAGCGCCGGTGCCCGAGATCATGATCCCGCTGGTGGCGACGCGCCGAGAGCTGGAACTGATGAAGGCGGTCGTCGACAAGGCGGCGGAGGCAGTGTTCGCCGAAACCGGAAAGCGGGTCGACTACATCGTCGGCACGATGATCGAACTTCCGCGTGCGGCGCTGAAGGCAGGGGAAATCGCCGAAGTCGGCGCGTTTTTCAGCTTCGGCACGAACGACCTGACGCAGACGACGCTCGGCGTGTCACGCGACGACGCGGGTCGGTTCCTGACCCAATATGTCGATTACGGCATTTTCGAACGCGATCCGTTCGTCAGTCTCGATGTCGAGGGCGTCGGGGAACTGGTGAAGATCGCTGCCGAGCGGGGCCGGGCGACGCGGCCCGATATCAAGCTCGGCATCTGCGGCGAACATGGCGGCGACCCGGCGAGCATCGCATTCTGCGAAAGCGTGGGACTCGATTACGTCTCCGCCTCGCCGTACCGCGTGCCGATCGCCCGGCTCGCGGCGGCGCAAGCAGCTCTGGGGGCTTAAGCTACTTCGTCATTGCGAGCGCAGCGAAGCAATCCAGCTCAATCGCGGCGAGGTGGATTGCTTCGCTGCGCTCGCAATGACGAGGTTGTCCGTCAGACCTTCTGCTCGACATAGGGCGGAATGCGGTTGTCGCTCACTTCGCCGTGTTGTTTGAGGTGTTCCTCATAGTCACGGCGGAGCGCCAGGTGTGCGTCCTTTTCGCGGTGGTACGCCAGCTTCCACTTGCCGCCGCCCGACCGGCTCAGCAATCCCAGCAGCCAGCCGACGACCAGCGTCAGCCCCAGGATGAACCAGCCGTTCCCGGTGTAACTTTCCATGTTGCGAACTCCCATGTTGTCACAGCGTAACGACACGGGAGCGCGCAGGGTTCCGTCGGGGCCGGTTAGCCCTTGAAGACCTCGGAGATGGAACACGCTGCCGGACCGAGAATGACGACGAACAGCACGGGCAGGATGAACAGGATCAGCGGCACCGTCATGATCGCGGGCAGGCGCGCGGCCTTTTCCTCGGCGCGCATCATGCGTTCGTGGCGGAATTCGGCCGACAGCACGCGCAGCGCGGAGGCCAGCGGTGTACCGTATTTCTCGGTCTGGATCATCGTCGTGACGACGCCCTTCACCGAATCGAGGTTTACGCGAGCGGCCAGGTTTTCGAACGCCTGACGGCGGTCGGTCAGGAAGCCCAGTTCGATCGCGGTCAGCGCGAACTCGTCACCGAGTTCCGGATAAGCGCGGCCCAGTTCCTTGGCGACGCGATTGAACGCGGCGTCGACGGTCAGGCCGGCTTCGGCGCAGATGACGAGCAGGTCGAGCGCATCGGGCAGGCCCTTGCGGATCGCGGTGGTGCGCTTGGCAACCTGGTTGTCGAGCCAGATGTCGGCCGCCTTGTAGCTCAGGATCAGCGAGCCGCAGACAACGGCGGTTCGCTTCCATGGCGTCCAGTCGGCAAGGCCGCCGAACGCGTAGACCCATAGCACGACGCCGCCGCCCAGCACGATCGGCAGGACCATGCGCGCGAAGATGATGATCACGGCCAGGTCCTTCGACCGGTAACCCGCCTGCATCAGCTTTTTCTGGGCCGCCTTCAGCTGTTCGTCCTGCAGGACCTTCAGCGAATTCAGCATCGACCGCATCCTGTCGGCGGTCTCGTTCTTGTTCTGCAGCTTGGCGCGGCGCTTCGATGTGGAGGCGACGATACCGGCCTTCAGCTGTTCACGGCGGTCGTTCAGCGCCTTGACGCGCTTCGCCATCGGGTTGCGCACCGTGGTTGCCGCATAGATGGCGACGAGGATGGCGAGCGTCGCCGTGGCCGCGAGCATTGTAGCGACGAAGAAAACATCGACCCCAAGAAGCGTCGGACCACCGGATTGTACGGGCTGCATCCCTATTCGCTCCTAAATCTCGAACGAGATCATGCGGGACATCACGAACGCGCCGACGCCCATCCAGCAGCCGGCGCCAAGGCCGGTCGCGATCAGTTTCGGGTTCGTGAAGAACTGCTGCATGTAATGATCGTTGATCGTGTAGATCAGGCCGAACACGATGAAGGGCAGGGCGCCGATGATGTACGCCGACGCCTTCGATTCCGACGACATCGCCTTGATCTTCAGCTTCATCTGCGCGCGCGAACGCAGCACGTTGGCCAGGTTCGACAGCGTTTCGGCCAGGTTGCCGCCGGTTTCCCGCTGGATCTGGATGGTGATAACGAAGAACTGGAATTCGGGCGTGCCGAGTCGGTCGGCCGTTTCCTGAAGCGCCGCGTCCATCGTACGGCCGATCTTGATCTTGTCGCTGACCGCGCGGAATTCGACGCCGACGGGGCCCGGTACTTCAGCGCCGACGACGTTCAGGGTTTCCGAGATCGGAAGACCCGACCGCAGGCCGCGGACCAGCAACTCGATGGCGTCGGGAAAGCGCTTGTTGAACTGATTCACGCGCTTCTTGATGAGGTGTCCGACCACGAAGTGCGGAATGCCGAGGCCCATTGCTCCGCCGAGCGCCAGCCCGAGCGGAAAGCTTTTGGATTTCAGGTAAACGAGCAACGCGACAACGACGAGCGTGCCCGCCGAAGCCATCAGATACTGGCTCGGTGTCCAGGTCTTGCCCGTCATCGCAAGCCGCTTCTGCAGCTGCTCCGGGTTGGGCAAGATCCGTCCGGCGACGCCATCCATGCGCGTGGCACGATTCGCCTGGATGCGGCGCATCTGGGCTTCCACGACCGCACCAGCCGAACTGGAATAACGGTCGCGCAGCGCCGTCAGCCGCCGCGCCTTGGCTTTCTCGGCCGAAGGACCGGCGAAGGCGAAGGCCATCAGCGCAAGGGTGCCGACGACACCCAGCGCCATGACGAGAAGCGGCAGCATGTTCACGGGTTAGGCCGCTTTCGCCTTGGCCTTGCCCGGCATCTTGAAGCCGCCAAGCTTGCCGAGCAGCGACTGATTCGACGCCTTCTTGCTGTCTTCGGGCGCCGTCGCGCCTTCATCGCCGGCGCTTGCGAGCCGGTCGACGAGTTCGCCGAGCGCTGTGCCGACCTTCGTGCCCTTGCCGGCTTCGGCTACTGTTTTCCCGAGCTTTGCAGCCTGGGTGACGACCTTTGCATCGGCGGGAATGACATAATCGACCTTGCGCTCGATCGACGCCTCAAAATCCTTGCGCGTGATTTCGCTGGGACCGGTGGTCGGCACGCGGTTCGCGACGACGACGACCTGCGATTGCGGCGCGTTGGACTTGAGCCACGACAGGATGCGGATGACATCGCGGGCCGATGCGAGCGTCAGTTCGGTGACGATCACGGTGACCTGCACGTCCTGCATCAGGTGCGGATGCTGGACCAGCATGCCGCGCGGCAGGTCGATGACCGTCGTTTCGAACGCCGTGCGCATCTCTTCCTGCAGCTGATAGAAGGCAGCGCCGTCCGTCAGCATCGGCTGGTTGATTGGCGCTTCGGCACTCAGAATTGCGAGTTTGTCGTTCGCCTTGACCATGGCGCGCTCGATGAACAGGCCGTCGATACGGCTGGGGTTTTCGATCGCATCGGTCAGGCCGCGGCCAGGCTCCAGGTCGAGCGCGAGCGCGCCCGTTCCGAAGTGCACGTCGAGATCGAGCAGTGCGGTCGAGCGGCTGGCGCGATCACCCATCATCCACGCGACCGAGGTCGCGATGGTTGAAGCACCGGCACCGCCACGGGCACCGATGACGGCAGCCATCATGTGCGGCCGTTCGCTGGCGGCTTCGCTGTTGCGCGGCGCGTTGAACACGGCCTGTGCATTGGCGAAGGCGTCGCGCAGCTGGTCGGGGCTGAACGGCTTCAGCAGGTAATCCTGGATGCCGCTCGCGACCAGGTCGCGAAACAGGCGCACGTCGTTGACCTGGCCAGCCGCGATCACGACCGTACCGGGTTCGCAGACTTCGGCGAGTGCGTTGATGTCGTTCAGCGGATCGCCGCTTTCCGACAGGTCGACGAACAGGATCTGCGGGCTTGCCGAGACCGACAGGGTTTGGACCGCGTTACGCAATCCGCCCTTGTTGATCTTGTCGGCGGCCCAGCCGAGTTCGACGGCGACAGGACGCAGCGAGTCCGCCGTCATGTCGTCGCAGACGAACGCCGTGAAGGGTTCGCGCATCGTGCCGGTGCGGGAAGGGGACCAGGGCGCGTTCATCTTACTTTCCCTTCGTGGTTTCGACTTTGAGACCGCCGGCGCCCGTAGGCTCGGAGCGGCGGTACTGACCGATCGCCTTGGTCGACAGGGTTGCGTCGACCGACGTCGCACCCGTACGGCCGGAAACCAGGTCGCGCGGATCGGCGACCATGGCGGCAAGGTTGCTGTTGGTCGCGCAGCCGTAGTTCGACATGGCGTGGCCGTTGAAGTTCGGCTGTGCCGGACGGCTCCAGTCAGGGCAGTTCGGCACCGTGGCCGTCATGCGGCTGACCACGACACGAACAGAGCCGGGAGCGATCTCGCCCTGCGTGACCGGGGCGGTTTCGTCCATCAGCAGGCCGTAACGGCCGACCACACGGCCGACAGCATCGCGTGCTGCGGGACCGGCACCCTGCGCATCGACCGATACGCGGTCGCCGTAACGCAGGTTCAGCGAGTCGAACCAGTCGGCAAGGCGAGCTGCTTCACCGGCGCTCAGGCGATCGCCTGGCGAAGGCATGTCATAGACATAGTCCGTGCGGGCCACGACCGGCTGGTGAACCGATTCGAGGCTGCGGTTCTGCGTGCCGCATCCGGCAAGCACCGTGCATCCGAGGAGGGCGAGGACGGTAAGGTTGCGCGTCATGTGTTGTCCCTCTCGTCTTAGTTGCTGAAGCCGGGAGCGGCCGCTGCCGTCTGGGCAGCGCGCTTTTCGACACGGGGCTGTTGCGGAACCAGCGCCGCGCCGACAGACGGTGCGGGCACGGTCGTCGGCGGCGCCATCTTGGGCTTGGCGCGTTCGGCGCCGGTCTTGCCCGAGAAGTCCTTGCCTAGCAGGAAGTTCTGCAGGTCGGTCGGCGTCTGCAGGCCGTCGGTCGGCAGCTTGATGTCGTTGGCCGATACCGGCTTCACGAGATACGGCGTGACGATGATCATCAACTCGGTCTGGTTACGGCGATACCCGGTCGAACGGAACATCGCGCCCAATACCGGCACATCGCCGAGGCCTGGTGCCTTGTCGATCGAGTTGGCGTTCGAATTCTGCATCAGGCCGCCGATCATGAAGCTCTGGCCCGAGCCGAGTTCGACGGTCGTTTCGGTCCGCCGCGTGGTCACCGCAGGAATGGTGAAGCCGTTGAGCGTCACTGCGCCTTCGGTCGACAGCTGCGACACTTCCGGACGGACGCGCATCGAGATGCGGCCATCGGACA
>DDFE01000053.1:14138-15588 GCA_002336985.1 Sphingomonadales bacterium UBA1936 | reverse complement strand
ACCCTTGAAGTTAAGCGTCGACGCACCCTTGGTGATGAAGCGGCCCGTCGTAGGATCGAACGGCAGCTGCAGCGAACCTGCGGGCAGGCCATAGAGTGCCGATGCATCCAGCTTCGGCAGGCCCGAAAGGTCCGCCGTACCGATCGTGCCGATGTCACGGCCCTGGATCACGCCGAAGTTCAGACCGCTGGTCTGGTCGCGCGTCGTCATGTTGACGCCGATCTGCTTCGACAGCGAACGGCTGACTTCCGCGATCTGAACCTTCAGGTTGACCTGCAGCGGCGTCGCCGTCTTCAGGCGGCTGATCGTTGCAATCTTGAGCGGTGCGTTCGGTTGCGAGATGTCGATGCCGGGGTTCAGGTACGACTTGACCAGCAATTCGGCCTGTGCGGCGTCATCGGGCGTCGCGACCGTACCGGTCAGGATGGCGACCTGGCCGACCGTCGTGACCTTGATGTCGGCGTCGGGCATCGCAACCTTCAGCACGCGGTCGATCGAGGTGATGTTCTGGCCCACGCGAACGTTGGTTGCGTAGATGACCTGGCCGGATGCCGCCGTCGCGAAGATGGTGGCATCGCCGGCCGTCTTGCCGAACATATGGATCTGGCGCGGGTTGCTGACATAGACATCCGCAACCATCGGGTTCGACGTCCAGACGTTCGACACGCCGCTCGGCAGGGTCACGAGCTGGCCTTGGCCGACAGACAGGACGACTTCGCTGGTCGGGCGCTGTGTGCCCACCGGAAGCTGACCGGTGCGGACCTTGGTCCCCGTGGCCTTGGTCGCGCTCGCCTTGCGGGCCTTCGGTGCAGCGCTAACGGCAGCCGGAATGCCCGCGATCATTGCGGCCATGGTCACGGCCGCGACAGTGCGGTGCAGGAAACTGGTGCTGCGCATCTTAATTGCCCCCAATCGAAACGTCGGTGACGGTGTTGCCGCGGGCGACATGGACCATGGGGCCATTCGAACCTGCGGGACCGCCGGCGGGAATTCTTTCTACTGGTCGCGTGACAACCGGTCCCGTGGCGGGCGCACTGCGCCGCTGGAACCGCGAGACGTCTGCGCCGGTCACGAATGTCGGCGTCGCATCGCTCGGCTGCTGCGCGATACGCAGCGCCATCTGGCGTTCGCCGTTCACATCGCCGTCCTTGGGCACGTTTACCTGGCCCGACGCGATGGCGCGTTCCAGTTCGGCGGTGCTTTCGGCCAACGGACGCAGGCTCAGCGACAGCGTGCCGATGGTCTGCGCAACGGCGATCTTCTCACCGATGCGCGGCGTGACTTCGAGCGTGACCGTCTGGAACTGCTTGACTTCCTTCTGGCCCTTTTCGTCCTCGGACGAGGTGCGCTGGTCCGTTGCGAGCACGCGCAGGTTGCGCATGATCGTTTCTGTGGTCTTCAGCTGCGGTCCGCCGCCTTCGCCGCCCTGAACGGTCTGCGTCAGCATCAG
>DDFE01000053.1:10011-14129 GCA_002336985.1 Sphingomonadales bacterium UBA1936 | reverse complement strand
AAGCCGCGGTCTCCCGGTTGCACGACCGAGCCGACCGTGATCGGCTGGCCCGCTGCAATCGTGTTACGCACGACGGCGCCACGAAGAGCGACAGTGTCGGTCTTGCCTTCGTCCTGCACGTAATATGCGCCCTGAAGGAGATCCTTCGGCCAGGGCTGATATTTGTAGCTGCTCTCTTCCAGGATCGTCCCCGCCGGCAACGCTCGGGTTGCGACAAGGATCTTGGGGCCCTTCGGCGCCGCGAAGATTTGCGGGGCAGCAACGGCAACGGGTGTTGCCGAACTGACGAACATTTGCCGCGCCATAAGTGCGGTCACAAGTGCGACCACAACGGCACCGACAAGCAAAGCGATCTTTTTAGGCTCCATAGCCCCCAAGCTCCTGGACGTCGCAACGGTTGCGACCAGTCCCGACCTTTCAAGGCAAATGGTTAAAATATCGTTCGGAGAGCGCGACGAGGCCGCCGATCGCGATGGCGATCCCATAAGGGTTTTCGAACGTGCCTTCGGATTTCTTAACGCGGTAGCGGACGATCATGATCAGGGTTAACACGCCGCCCGCGATCGCCATGATCCAGATCATGCGGACGAAATCGAGCGGGGCGAGAAAAAGCGCGAGCGCGACGATCAATTTCACATCGCCGCCGCCCATCTGCCCCATGGCAAAGATTCCGAGCAGGATCGCAAAGGAGAGTCCCGCAATCCCGAACTGCAGGGCGATATCGGGCCAAGGCGCAAGCTGCGTCGCCCACCAATAGGGAATAGCCAGCAACGCGATGGCGATGTTCAGCCAGTCGGGAATGATACGCGTGCGCCCGTCGATGACGGCTGCGATCACCAGCAGCATCGCGACCAATGCCGCAAGGATCAATTCGACGTTAACCACCGGCACCCCCTAGACGAGGGGGCTTGCCAAAACGTAACCGCATCGCATGACCGGTTCGATCGCCATCCGCCGCAGCTATCCTGCCGATGCCACGCTGTCGATGACACCCGCCGCAGACGGTTGGCCATTGCGTACGTTCGATCGTCCATCCACCGGGCATCGCGGCAGCATATTATGGTTCGGCGGCCGCGGCGACATCATCGAAAAATATCTCGAATGCTTTGCCGCATGGCACGATGCCGGCTGGCATGTGACGGCCGTCGACTGGCGGGGGCAGGGCGGATCGGGCCGAATCACCGACGATCAATGGCTGGGCCATATCGACGATTTCGAAACCTGGGTTGCCGATCTCAGGTATTTCTGGCGCGCATGGGCTGCGCGGACGCCGGGTCCGCACGTCCTGATGGGGCATTCGATGGGCGGTCACCTCGTCCTGCGTGCGCTGGTCGAAAAGGCGGTCGATCCAGATGCCGCGGTCCTGAGCGCGCCGATGCTGGCTTTCGCAGGCAGGACTCCGAAATGGCTGGCCTCGATCGTTGCCGGAACGCTGGGGAAGCTTATGCCGACGAAGCGCGCCTGGAAATATAACGAACGGCCTTCACCGCCGGACGCATCGCGCCAGGCGTTTCTGACGCACGACGACGATCGCTATGCCGACGAACTGTGGTGGAAGAGCGAGAAGCCGGACATCGCGCTTGGCCCGCCAAGCTGGGGATGGATGGCCGCTGCCGTGCGCTCGTTCGACGTCATCGACCGTCCGGGGGCCATGGAGGCGGTGAAAACGCCCGTACTGATCGTCGGAACCGATGGCGACCGGCTGGTGAGCCCGCAGGCGATACATGACGCGGCCAAGCGTTTGCCGCGTGGCGACTTGCTGATGCTGGGCAAATCGGCGGCGCACGAAGTGCTGCGTGAAGTCGACAGCGCGCGCGACACGTTGATGACGCGCATCACAGAATTCCTCGATGCGAATGCAGGTGCACGATGAAATTTGACGTGGCGATAATCGGTGCCGGCATTGCGGGTGCGAGCGTGGGTGCCGAACTCGCGCCCCATTGCTCGGTGGCGCTGATCGAGGCGGAGGATATGCCCGGCTATCACAGCACCGGGCGGTCGGCGGCATTCTGGCACGAAACCCTGGGTGGTCCGCTCGTCCAAACGCTTACTCGGGCGTCGTTCCAAGCGCTTCAAGGTGGCGGTTTCCTGAAACCACGCGTGTCCATGGAAGTCGCCGAGCTGGAAACCGTTCCGTTGCTCGACAAGCTCGAAACGCAGTTCGCTGGAACGGGTGTGCGCCTGACCAGGGTCGGTCACGACGGAGTACTCGCGCGTGTTCCGCGGGCAAAGCCGGTACTGGTCGCAGGCCTGGTCGAAGAGGACTGCGCCGATATCGATGTGGGCGGTCTCCACGCCGAGTTCCTGTCGCGCTTCAAACGCGCAGGCGGTCAATTGCTGACGAACGCACGCATCGACACCATCGAACGCGATGGAGATGGTTGGAGATTGAACGCGGGCGAAACAGCCATTCAGGCCGATGTGGTCGTCAACGCTGCCGGCGCGTGGGCTGACGGTGTAGCCACGATGGCCGGCGTGCAGCCGCTCGGCGTCCAGCCCAAACGGCGCACGATTGCGCAGGTCCGGGTCGATGGCGACGATGTGCCCGACGACCTGCCGCTGGTGATGGACATCGCCGGGAATTATTACTTCCGTCCCGAAGGGCCGAACCGGCTGTGGGTTTGTCCGCATGACGAAACGCCGGTCGACGCGCACGATGTCGCGCCCGAAGAACTCGACGTCGCGATCGCGATCGACCGGTTCGAAACGGTCACGAACTGGCGCGTCGTAGCGGTCGAGCGCAAATGGGCGGGCCTGCGCAGTTTCGCGCCCGACCGTTTGCCGATCTACGGGTTCGATCCGGTGCAGAATGGCTTTTTCTGGTGCGCCGGGCAGGGCGGCGTCGGCATCCAGACCGCGCCCGCTGCCGGGCAGCTATGTGCGCATCTGATTCTGGGCGACGTGGTTCCACTGCCACAGGGCGTCGATCCGCAATCCTTCACGCCGAACCGCTTTTCGAAGCCGTGAAGCAGCAATAGTATCCCTACCGTCACGTTCCGGAAGAACGGCGCGGAACCCCGCGAAGTCGAATGATCAGGCGGACTTGCGGTTCGCCAGTGCAGCGTCGCTTGCCAGCCGGTCGGCACGTTCGTTGTCCGGGTGACCGGCATGCCCCTTCACCCAGATCCACTGGATGCGGTGGGGCTTCGCGGCGGCGATCAATTCCTGCCACAGGTCTGCGTTCTTGACCGGCTTCTTGTCCGCGGTCTTCCAGCCGTTGCGCTGCCAGCCTGCGATCCATTTCGTCAGGCCATCCATCACGTAGCGGCTGTCGGTCGACAGTGTTACCCGGGCGGGGCGCTTTAGCGCATTCAGCCCCTGGATGGCCGCCGTCATCTCCATGCGGTTGTTCGTCGTCAGCGCTTCGCCGCCCGATAGTTCTTTCTCGGTTTTACCTGCCCGCAGCACGACGCCCCACCCGCCGGGGCCGGGGTTGCCCTTGCACGCGCCGTCAGTCGCAATCTCGACATGCGGAAGTTCGCTCATGCGACGCGCGTCGTCGGTAGCGTTGGATCATAATGTCTGAGCCGCCGGATATAGGCGAGCGGATCTTTGCGCGTGACAAGCGCGTCGGCAGGCGTGTTGAGCCAGTCCCATGCACGCGACAGGGCGAACCGAATGCAGGCACCGCTTGCGAGCGTCTGGAACTGCGCACATTCGAATTGCGACAGCGGAAAGCGGCGTTCATAACCGCGCATGATCGCGTCGCTGATTTCCGACCGAAATGTCTCGCCGGTCGCATCGAACGACCAGGCGCTGTGCATAATCGCGAGGTCGTAGACCCGGATATCGGTACAGGCAAAGTAGAAGTCGATCAGACCCGTTACGCTGTCACCTAGCGTCAAGACATTGTCAGGAAACAGGTCGGCGTGGATCGCGCACTGATCGAAAGGCTCGTCCCACCAGTCGCCAATCACGTCATCGATCGCGAAACCAAGATCGTCGTAGAGGCCCGGTGAGATGTCATCGAGATTGCGTCCGCAGCGTTCGAATAGCGGTTGCCAGCTGTCGACGCCCATGGAATTCGGTCGCGTAAGCGGAAAATCGGCGGCGGCGATGTGGAGGTCGGCCATCGCGCTCGCGGCGGCCTCCGCCTGTGCTGGCGTCGGGTGCGACAG
>DDFE01000053.1:2033-9977 GCA_002336985.1 Sphingomonadales bacterium UBA1936 | reverse complement strand
AGCGTCAGGATGAAGCGGCCCTTGGTCGTGTCGACGAGGTAGTTCGAATTCTCGACACCCTCGGCAATGCCTTTGGCGGACACGAGTTCGCCGACGTCATAGCGGGTCAGGAAACGGGCGAGGGCTTCGGCGGAAACCTGCGTATAGACCGCCACTTAAGCAGCGAGCCCGCGCGGCAGCTTGAACGACATCGATTCGACCGCGGTCTCGACCTGCGTTTCGTTCACTTCGAATTGCGTGGCGAGATGATCGACGACCTCGCGCACCAGCACTTCGGGGGCGGAGGCGCCGGCGGTGATGCCCAGCGTCTTCACATCGGCCAGCCACGCGAAATCGATCTCGCTTGCCCGCTGGATCAGCTGAGCGGGAACGCCTGCACGGACGGCGACTTCGGCAAGGCGCAACGAATTCGACGAATTGGGCGCACCGATGACGATCATCTTGTCGCATTCGGGCACGATTGCCTTGACCGATTCCTGCCGGTTCGACGTCGCGTAACAGATGTCCTCGCCCCTTGGTCCGTTGATCGAGGGGAAACGCGCTTTCAGAGCCTCGACGATCTCGCGCGTATCGTCGACGGACAATGTGGTCTGGGTAAGAAAGCCGAGTGCTTCCGGATCGGCAGGTTCCAGTTTTGCAACGTCATCCACGGTTTCGACCAGCGACATTGCGCCATCGGCAACCTGACCGAAGGTGCCGATCACCTCGGGGTGGCCGCGATGGCCGACGAAGATAATGTGCTTGCCCGCTTCGACCAGCCGCTCGGCCTGGCGGTGAACCTTCGATACCAGCGGGCAGGTGGCATCGAGATAATCGAGACCGCGGTTTTCGGCGGCAGCCGGTACGCTCTTGGGCACGCCGTGCGCCGAAAAGACGATGGGTGCGCCGTCGGGNNACTTCGTCCAGTTCCTCGACGAACACCGCGCCCTTCGCCTTCAGGCTGTCGACCACGAACTTGTTATGGACGATCTCGTGGCGGACATAGACCGGTGCGCCATGTTTTTCGATCGCCAGTTCGACGATCTTGATCGCACGGTCGACGCCCGCGCAGAACCCGCGCGGAGCGGCGATCAACAGGCGGAGCGGCGGCTTGGGGTCGGCAAGGCTCATTCGAGGGCCAATACGGCATTGCTTGCATGGCGCAAAGCCGGTTCCTATGACGGCGCACCGCCGTGCCGAAGGGACCGAGAGTTGAATATTCGAGTTGTTGCCGCCGCTGTCCTGACCCTTTCGCTCGCGGCTTGTGCCAAGGACGGCGACATCGACGAGACGGGTGGCATCGCGATTACGCGCAGCGCCTGCCCGGCAGTCGCGATTCCCGCGTCCACCGGCGATATCACGCTGTTCAACCCGGCGAGCAGCCGTGCGGCGAACGCTATCGATGTGACGGCGTCGATCACGAACCTGCGTGTGACCTGCGATGACCAGAACGCCGACGTGACCTCGAACGTGACGTTCGACGTACTTGCCCGCCGCGCAGATCCGCGTGGGGCCCGTGAGGTNNATCGTCTTCCCCGACGGACAGACGCGTGCGAGCGTCCAGGCGCAGGCCGGTGCCGTGATCAACCGTGCCGAGGCGACCCTCCCGCCCGAGATCCAGCGCGAACTGACCAAGAAGCGCAAGGCCGGCCAAGAAGATGCAGCGATCGACCCGCTGACCCGCCCGAACATCAAGGCCGCGGTCGCCCGCGCCAGTTTCGAGCTGCTGATCGGATTTCA
Organism: Sphingomonadales bacterium UBA1936; assembly: GCA_002336985.1. Taxonomy (GTDB): domain Bacteria; phylum Pseudomonadota; class Alphaproteobacteria; order Sphingomonadales; family Sphingomonadaceae; genus Sphingomonas_O. The sequence goes on along the minus strand of DDFE01000053.1, from coordinate 8,258 downwards.
GCTGACCGCCGACCAGCTTCAATACAACGCCACGCGCTAGGCGCTTCGACGCTTCTCCCGTTGACTCGAATCGGCCGGTCCCGCATCGGCTGACGCAGCTGGTCGGGGCAACCCGGACGGCCGCGCGGGAGAGCTGGATGGGGAAAACCCCGGCGGCGCCGAAGGAGCAACCGCCCCGGAAACTCTCAGGCCAAATGGACCGCGCGGACGACAAGGCGACTCTGGAAAGCGTGTCCGTTTCGAACGGGCGCCACCGAAGGGGTAAGTCCTGCGGGCAACCGCCGGATCAAAGCTCTCAGGTATCCGTGACAGAGGGGGCAGCTCGATAGCTCGGACGTTTTGCGTCCGATGCGGCTGCACTCGCGACGGAAAGACCAGAATGACCGACGATTCCGCCGAAACCTTGACCCTGCCGCTCGACGGCTGGCACCGCGCCCGTGGCGCCCGCATGGTGCCGTTCGCGGGTTATGCGATGCCGATCCAGTATGAAGGCATCGTCGCCGAACATCTGTGGACGCGCGAGAGCGCCGGGCTGTTCGACGTCAGCCACATGGGTCAGCTGCTGATCTCGGGCGACGGTGCGGGCGAGGCGCTCGAAACGCTATTGCCGAGCGACATCACCGGCATCGGGCCGAACAAGGTCCGCTATTCGCTGCTGCTGGACGAGAATGGCGGTATCCTCGACGACCTGATGGTCACCAACCGCGCCGACGGGTTCTACGTCATCGTCAACGGCGCGGTGAAGCACGAGGACATTGGGCACCTGCGCGAACACCTGCCTGACGAAGTGACGATCAATCATATGGAAGACCGTGCATTGATTGCAGTGCAGGGGCCGAAAGCGGTCGCCGCCGTGGCGCGTGTTATTCCGGGCGTCGACGCGATGTTCTTCATGGAGAGCAACGGTTTCTTCGGTGCGTTTGGCGACCTGTGGATCAGCCGGTCGGGCTACACCGGCGAGGACGGAGTCGAGATTTCGGTACCCGCCGAACACGCTGAGGCGCTGGTCGAAGCACTATGCGCGCAGCCTGAGATCAAGCCGATCGGCCTGGGTGCGCGCGACTCGCTGCGGCTCGAGGCGGGGCTGCCGCTCTATGGCCATGACCTCTCGCCGGAGCAGGATCCGGTCGAGGGACAACTGACCTTCGCCATCCAGAAGCGTCGCCGCGAAGGCGGTGGCTTTCCGGGTACGGCACGCATCCAGAAACATCTCGCCGAAGGTCCGGCGACCAAGCGCGTCGGCCTGTCGGTCGAAGGGCGTTTGCCCGCACGCGAAGGTGCGGAGATATTCACCGGCGACACCAAGGTCGGCACCGTCACTTCGGGCGGCTTCTCGCCCAGCCTGCAGGCGCCGATCGCCATGGGCTATGTCGCAAGCGACCATGCCGCCGCCGGCACGAAATTAGAGATCGATGTCCGCGGCAAACGCTTGAGCGCGACAGTCGCATCGATGCCCTTCGTTCCCCACCGTTATCACCGCAAAGGAGCCGCCTGATGCGCTATTACACGCAGGACCATGAATGGATCGACGTTGCCGACGGCAACGAAACTGCAACGGTCGGCATCACCGATTACGCACAAGGCCAGCTGGGCGACATCGTATTCGTCGAACTGCCCGCCAGCGGTACGCGCCTGACCAAGGGCGGCGACGCCGCGGTCGTCGAGTCGGTGAAGGCCGCGTCGGACGTCTACGCGCCGGTTTCCGGCACCGTCAGCGAGGGGAATCCGTCGCTCGAAGGCGAACCGGCGCTGGTCAACACCTCGCCAGAGGGCGACGGCTGGTTCTTCACCATCGTCCTCGACGACGCGGGCGAACTCGAAGGGCTGATGGACGAGGCCGCCTACAAGGCGTTCGTGGACGGGCTGTAATGCGTTACCTGCCGCTCACCGATCCCGACCGCGACGCAATGCTTCGCGTCATCGGCGCACCCAGCGTCGATGCGCTGTTCGCCGATGTACCCGAGGCCGCACGACTAGACGGGCCGATCCGCGGCCTGCCGATGCACGCGACCGAAATGGCCGTCGAGCGGCACATGCGCACGCTGTCGAAGAAGAATCTGGCAGCAGCGGATGCGCCGTTCTTCCTCGGATGCGGCGCATATCGGCATCATGTGCCCTCCAGCGTCGATCATCTGATCCAGCGCGGCGAGTTCCTGACCGCCTATACGCCCTATCAGCCAGAAATCGCGCAGGGCACGCTGCAGATGCTGTTCGAGTTCCAGACGCAGGTTGCGCGGCTTCTGGGCACCGATGTCGCCAACGCGAGCATGTACGATGGCTCGACTGCCTGCTGGGAAGCGATCGGCATGGCGCACCGGATCACCAAGCGGAGCAAGGCGATCCTGTCGTCCGGCCTGCACCCGCATTACGTTTCGGTCGCGAAGACCATGGCGAAGTTCACCGGTGACGTGCTGGAAACTTCGGCCCCGACACTGTCGGCTGAGACCGATCATGCCGCGCTGCTCGACCGTATCGATGCCGAGACCAGCTGCGTCGTTGTACAGTTCCCGGATATCCTGGGCCGCATCGGCGACCTGAGCGAACTCGCTGCAGCCTGTGCCGCGAACAAGGCGCTGCTGATCGCCGTCGTGACCGAACCAGTGGCGCTCGGCGCACTCAAGTCGCCGGGCGAGATGGGCGCGGACATCGTGGTTGGCGAAGGGCAGTCGATCGGCGTCGGTCTGCAGTTCGGCGGACCTTACGTCGGGCTGTTCGGCTGCAAGGACAAATACGTCCGCCAGATGCCCGGTCGCCTGTGCGGCGAGACGGTCGATGCGGAGGGCAAGCGCGGGTTCGTACTGACGCTGTCGACACGCGAGCAGCATATCCGCCGCGAAAAGGCGACATCGAACATCTGCACCAACTCCGGCCTCTGCGCGCTGGCGTTCAGCATCCACATGACTTTGCTCGGCGAACGCGGCCTGCGTGATTTGGCGACCCTCAATCACGGCCTCGCAGTCGCGGCAGCTGAGCGGCTGGCGAAGGTGCCAGGTGTCGAGCTGGTCAACACGAGCTTCTTCAACGAATTTACGCTGAAACTCTCGAAGGAAGCGCGCCCGGTGGTTCGCACCCTCGCCGAACGGAAGATCCTCGCCGGCGTGTCGCTGGGGCGGCTCTATCCGGAAGAAGAGAGCCTTGCGAACGGCCTGGTCGTCGCTGTGACCGAAACGACCTCGGCGGAGGATGTCGAAACCCTTGCCTCCGCGCTTGAGGAGGTGCTGGCATGACGATCAACCAGAGCGGCTGGCGCCCCGAGATGGGTGGCACATCGGAAGGCGGCGCCGCGACCTTCACCGGTAACCGCGCGCTGATGCTGGAAGAAGCGCTGATCTTCGAGATCGGCAGCAGCGAGACGACCGGCGTCGACTTCGCCGAACCGCCGAAGGTTGCGTCGAAACTCGGCGGACTGGAACGCGCGCGGCCAATCGGCCTGCCAGGGCTCGCGGAACCAGAGGCGATCCGCCACTATACCCGCCTGTCGCGCCAGAATTACGCGATCGACCTCGGCCTGTTCCCGCTCGGATCGTGCACGATGAAGCACAACCCGCGTCTGAACGAAAAGATCGCGCGGATGCCCGGTTTTGCGGACGTCCATCCGCTGCAGCCGGTCGACACCATTCAGGGTGCGCTGGGTGTCATCAACGAGCTTGCGGTCTGGCTGATCGAACTGACCGGCATGCACGGCGTCGCCATGTCGCCCAAGGCCGGCGCGCATGGCGAACTCTGCGGTATCCTGTGCATCAAGGCGGCGCTCGAGGCGCAGGGGCAGGGGCATCGCAAGGTCATCCTCGTCCCCGAAAGCGCGCACGGCACCAATCCCGCAACGGCGGCGTTTGCGGGCTACACCGTTGAGGACATTCCGGCGACCGCTGACGGACGTGTCGATCTCGCGGCGTTGAAGGCGCGCCTCGGGCCGGACGTAGCGGGTGTGATGATCACCAACCCGAATACCTGCGGGCTGTTCGAGCGCGACATGAAGGCGATTTCGGACGCGGTCCATGCCGTGGGCGGTTACGTCTATTGCGACGGTGCGAACTTCAACGCGATCGTCGGGCGCGTGCGTCCGGGCGACCTCGGCATCGATGCGATGCATATCAACCTGCACAAGACCTTTTCCACGCCACACGGCGGTGGTGGGCCGGGTTCGGGGCCGGTGGTGCTGTCAAAGGCGCTGTCGCCCTATGGTCCGCTGCCGTTCACCGAACGGTTCGAGGATGGGCACATCACCTTGGTCGAGGAAGAAACCGTCGGCGACCGCCATCCGCACAGTTTCGGCCGGATGACCGCCTTCCACGGCCAGATGGGCATGTTCACTCGTGCGCTGACGTACATTCTCAGCCATGGTGCAGATGGACTACGGCAGGTGTCGGGGGATGCGGTACTCAACGCGAACTACATCTTGCGGAGTCTCGAAAACACGCTGGACGCGCCGTTCGCGAAGGCTGGGCCGTGCATGCACGAGGCGCTGTTCAGCGACGAGAACCTACCCGAGGGTTTCTCGACGCTCGACATTGCCAAGGGGCTGATCGACGAGGGCTTCCACCCGATGACGGTCTATTTCCCGCTCGTCGTCCATGGGTCGATGCTGGTTGAGCCGACCGAGACCGAGAGCAAAGCCGCACTCGACCAGTTCATCGGCGCGCTGCGCAGTGTGGCGGAGCGGGCAAAGGCTGGGGATGTTTCTCTGAAATCCGCACCACATTTCGCGCCACGGCGGCGGCTCGACGAGACGCTGGCGGCACGGAAGCCGGTGCTGGTGTGGAAGGAACCGGAGCTGCCGCTGGCGGCGGAGTAATAATCTCATCCTCTCCCCCTGAGGGAGAGGATACGGAGACTTGGCAGCTTGCTGCCTAGTCGGAGTTGGAGAGGGGGACGCTGCCGCGGCAGCGCAACCCCTCTCTAAGACTTGCTAGGCGCTAAAGCGCCAAGCCAAGTCTATTCTCTCCCTCAAGGGGAGAGAAGTTTACGCAGCCCCTCGCACATACGCGTCAACCGCAGCCGGCAGCACCGACAGCGGCACGCCGCCGGTCTTGATCAGCGTGTCGTTGAACGCCGCCAGATCGAACTTCGAACCCAGCTTCGCCCTCGCGCCTTCGCGTAGGCGGACGATTTCGTTGTGTCCGGTCTTGTACCCGCAGGCCTGGCCCGGCGCGACGCAGTAACGGTCGGTCTCGCTGGTCATCGCGTTCGCACCCTTGCCGGTCTGTTCGGTCAGGAAGGCGACGGTCTGTTCACGCGACCAGCGCATCGAGTGCAGGCCGGTGTCGGCGACAAGGCGGCATGCGCGGAACTGCAGGGCCTGCAGGAAGCCGATCTCCGAGAAGGGATCGTCGGCATAAAGGCCGAGTTCGTCGACCATCTGTTCCGAATAGAGCGCCCAGCCCTCCACGAAGGCGTTGAAGCCGATCAGAGACGCGATCAGCGGGATCTCGTTGTGATGCTCGGCGAGGTACGCACCCTGGTAGGTATGCCCCGGCACGCCTTCATGTGCGGTCAACGTCGCGATCTGGTATTTCGGCCAGAGCGTCGTCGACTTCAGGTTGATGTAATAGATCGCTGGCCGCGAACCATCGAGTGAGGCGAAATTCATGTAGCCGAGCGCCGCGCCGTCCTGGATATCTTCGGGCACGCGCTTGACGACCACATCGGCCTTGAGTCCCAGGTGCGAAACCTTCGACAGGATCGGACGGATCGCAGCGAGCTTCGCGTTGCAATAGGCGATCAACTGCGCACGGCCCGCATCGTCGTCGCTGAACAACTGCTTTGGATCCTTGTTCAGCGCCTGCACGCGTTCGCCGACGGTGCCGCTGGTGAAGCCCTGCTTGCGCAGCAGCGTGTCCATGCGGGCCTTCAGTTCCTCGTTCTGGGCAAGGCCGATCTTGTGGATTTCAGCCGGCGTCTGCGTCGTCGTCGTGCCGAGGCGCAATGCCCAGGCGTAATAGGCATCGCCGTTGGGCAGGCGCTGCACACCCGCGTCGTGCGGTGCCTTGGCCGTCGCCGCGGTGAACGCCGCGATCTGGCGGTCGAGCGCGGGATAGACCATCGAATCCACGAGCTTCTGCGCGCGTGCTCCCCAGTCTCCGGCGATTTTCTTGTCCGCAGTACGCTTGGCCAATGACGTGACGAGCTTCTGCTCCGCACTGGCCGTGCCGCGATACCCGGTAAGCTGTCCCAGCACCGTCTTCGCGATGAAATCCGGCGGCATCACGCCGCGGGCGCCGTCGG
>DDFE01000053.1:0-1957 GCA_002336985.1 Sphingomonadales bacterium UBA1936 | reverse complement strand
GGAAGCGACTTGCGGTCGATCGCCTTCAACCGCTTCATCATGTTTCCGACGCTGGCTGCGATGCGGGCGTTTCCAGCCACCGATCCGTCCGACAATTTGGCGCGCAATCCGGCGCGGGCGCCGGTGTCGATGCCCAGGCTCGTCGCGGTTTCGGGGGAGAAGACCAGTGCCTCCTCCGCAATCGCATCGATCGTCTTGCGAAAGGGTGAGGCGGCTGCGGCAGGTTTCGCGGCAGCTACTTTTGCAAGCGCGGGTGCGGCGGCCAGTCCGGCAGCCGCTGTGCCCGTGGAAAGCAGCGTGCGGCGCGTCAAATCATAGGTTGTGGTGGTCATGATCGGTCCCTCACCTGAAATATTGTTGCGCGCACGCTATGGCGCGGTCGAAGCCGCTGCAAGCGCATTCGCACGGCCCAGCCGATGTTCGCGCCATACGATATAAAGGCCGCTGAGGATGATGATCGGCGCGCCGACCCAGGTCATCGGCGTGGGCAGGACATGGAACAGGGTCCAGCCGAACAGCGTCGCCCAAATGAGGCCTGAATAGTCCATCGGAACGACGACCGAGACCGGCGCGAGCGTCAGCGATGTCGTCATAGTCAATTGTCCCACCGCACCGATCAAACCGACGCCGACGAGCATGGCCCAGGTCGTCGCGTCGTGATTTCCCATCGTCCACAGGAACAGCGGCAGCAGCGGCACCATCGACAGGACGGAGAAATAGAAGACGATTGTCGCAGGCGGCTCGCTCGATCCCATCCGGCGGATCAAGATCGAGACGTTGGCGGACAGCAGTGCGGCGGCAAGTCCGGTCAGCAGTCCGATGAGCGGAATATGACCCGAACCCGGTTGCGCGACGATGACGACCCCGATGAAGCCGACGACCACGGCGCTCCAGCGATGGATGCCTGTCGTTTCACGGAGGACGAGCGCGCCGAGGATCGTCGCGAAGATCGGCACCGTGAATTGCAAAGTGGTCGCTTCCGCCAGCGGCAGCAGCATCAGCGTCGAAAACATGAACGTCATGCTCGACAGGCCGACCGCGCACCGCAGGGCATGCGCCGGCAGCCGCCGGGTCGCCAGCGTCGGTAATCCCGGACCCATCGCAACCCAGGCGACGACCACGGGGATCGAGCCCGCCTGTCGAAAGAACAGCAGCTCGACCAACCCGGCGCCACGCGCCTCCGCCAGCTTGATAAGCGCGCCCATCGTCGCGAATGCCAGGACCGAGGCGAGGCGAAAGGCGAGGGCGGGCAGGATGCGATCGGTCACCGCCATGCCCTAGTGCTGGACAAAGCCCTATGCCAACCGCCAAAGCGCGCTTCCATGAAACATGCTCTTTCCGTCACGCGCGCGGCCGATTTCGCGGCCTGGTACCAGGATGTCATCAAGGANNGAGAACTGCTATTTCCCGATCTTCATCCCCCTGAGCTTCTTCGAAAAGGAGGCCGCGCACGTCGACGGCTTTGCCAAGGAAATGGCGGTCGTGACGCACCACCGGCTGATCGCCGATGGCAAGGGCGGGCTGGTGCCCGACCCCGCGGCGAAGCTGGAAGAGCCGCTGGTCGTGCGTCCCACGTCGGAAACCGTGATCGGCGCGGCGATGGCGCGCTGGGTCCAGTCTTGGCGCGACCTGCCGGTGCTGATCAACCAATGGGCCAACGTCGTCCGCTGGGAAATGCGCACGCGCATGTTCCTGCGGACCAGCGAGTTCCTGTGGCAGGAGGGGCATACCGCCCACGCGACGCGCGAAGAGGCGGTCGAAGAGACGCTGAAGATGCTCGAGGTCTACCGCGAGTTCGCCGAGAATTGCCTGGCGATGCCGGTGATCGCGGGCGAGAAGCCCGAACACGAACGCTTCCCTGGCGCCGACGCGACCTACAGCATCGAGGCGATGATGCAGGACGGCAAGGCGCTGCAGGCGGGCACGTCGCACTTCCTGGGGCAAAACTTCGCCAAGG
>DDFE01000242.1:13319-13838 GCA_002336985.1 Sphingomonadales bacterium UBA1936 | reverse complement strand
AGCCGAACCGCCGCTGTCAGCTGCGATCACGATGCCGGCGATCACTGTAGCAGCAGCGAGAACGGCGATGATCTCGCCACCGCCGACAGCCTGGTTGCCCTTGGCAGCCGGTGCGCTGGTGCGTGCCGAAGCGACCGAGAGCTTCGAAGCTGCCGGAGCGGCCGAAGCGATGGTCGGAACAGCAACAAGCGACAGAGCCGTCAGAGCCGCGGTCGCGATTTTCGAAACACTCATTGATACACTCCCTTTTGAAATCCCGAATCTCAAGGTGGCGTTTGCCACTGTATTGCAGCGCACACAACCCAAAAAATGCTCCACTCGGTACCAGCGTTCCTCGTTTGGCCGCCGATTTTAGCCCTTTCGTCGATACATGTTAACTATTTGTTACGCATGAGCGTTGTGCACTGCTTGACCGTTACGATTGTGTCATCATGGCCTTCCGCGCTAGCTTCGGGAAATGCAGTCTTCCGTTCGTCTGGTAACCGATACCCGAGAGTCCGATAACAGCGGCCTTCCTGG
>DDFE01000242.1:13022-13266 GCA_002336985.1 Sphingomonadales bacterium UBA1936 | reverse complement strand
TACGCGGGCAAGACGACCGGATCCGTGCCTTCGCCAATGTCTGCCGGCACCGCGGCATGCGCCTGCTCGACGGAGACAAGGGGTGTGTGCAGCGGCTGGTGTGCCCGTATCACGCATGGACATACGCGCTGGATGGGCAGTTGATCGGCGTTCCGATGAAAGGCGACTATCCTTCGCTGGACATGGGTGCGAATGCGCTGGCCGAGGTAGACCTCGAGATCTGGCAAGGCTTTGTCTTCATCCG
>DDFE01000242.1:5918-13010 GCA_002336985.1 Sphingomonadales bacterium UBA1936 | reverse complement strand
CTGCACATTCCCGTCGCGCACGATGGCCTGACGCGAATGTTCGGCAAAAGCTACCGTATCGAGGCGCACGGCTGGTGCGACCGGATGTCGGGCGAACTGGCCGACACGCCATCGAATAATTTCTGGGAGCGGTTTTATCAGGCCCACCTGCCCCATGTCCCCCATCTGACGGACAATGCGCAGCGGCGATGGCTCTACTGGAAGCTCTGGCCGAACATGGCGTTCGACATCTACGCCGACCAGATCGACTTCATGCACTGGGTGCCGACCGGCCCCACGACCACCGAGTTGCGGGTCATGGCATATGCCCTGCCCGATGATCGCCGCGAGATGAAGCTCGCGCGCTACGCCAATGAACGCATCAACCGCGTGGTCAATCGCGAGGACACCTGGCTGATCGAGCGGGTCCAGGCGGGCATGCAGTCGCGCTTTTTCTCCGCAGGACCGCTTGCCGCGAGCGAAGTCTGCCTGCGCAGTTTCAACGCGCGGATCCGCGATCTCATTCCCGAAACGCGCCTGCCGCATCCACCCGAAAGCTATGCATGACCAAAAGATATGATGCCGTCATCGTCGGCGGCGGGCACAACGGGCTCGTCTGTGCTTTCTACCTCGCGCGTGCCGGGCTGAAGGTCCGCGTTCTCGAACGCCGCGACGTCATCGGCGGGGCGGCCGTGACGGAAGAATTCCATCCGGGTTTCCGCAATTCGACCGCGAGCTACACCGTCAGCCTGCTGCGCCCCAAGGTCATCAATGACATGCGCCTGCACGAGCGCGGCTGGCGGATCATCGAGCGGACGATCAGCAACTTTTTCCCGCACGACGACGGCTATCTGAAGCTCGGCGGCGGAACGGCGCGGACGCAAGCGGAATTCGCACGGTTCAGTGCCAGGGATGCCGAGACCTTCCCCAAGTACGAGGAAGCGTTGGAACGGGTCGCGGAGGTGCTACGCGACATGGCGCTCAAGACGCCGCCGAACGCCGGTGGCGGCCTCCGCGCCCTGATCGCGGCGGCGGCACAGGGTAAACGCCTCGTCGGCATGGATATCGAGGCGCAGCGCAATGTCATGGACCTGTTCGTCAAATCGGCACGCAGCTTCCTCGATAGCTGGTACGAGAACGAATATATCAAGGCCGCATTCGGTTTCGACGCGGTGGTCGGCAATTACGCCAGCCCCGATACGCCCGGCAGCGCCTATGTCCTGCTTCATCACGTGTTCGGCGAGATCAACGGCAAGAAAGGCATGTGGGGCCACAGCGTCGGCGGCATGGGCGCGATCACGCGCTACATGGCGGAGGCTTGCGTCGAGGCGGGTGTCGAGATCAGCCTGGAAACACCGGTCGCCAGGGTGCTTGTCGATGGCAACCGCGTCACCGGCGTCAAACTCGAAAGCGGTGAGGAGATCGCCGCACCGGTCGTCTCGGCCAACGTCGGCCCCGCCCTGCTTTATCGCCAGTTGGTCGACCGTGCCGACATGACGCCCGAATTCGCGCGCCGGATGGACAATTACAAGGCGGGGTCCGGCACGTTCCGCATGAACGTTGCGCTGAGCGAATTACCCGATTTCGCGGTGTTGCCGGGCAAGACGGTTGCCGAACATCACACCTGCGGCATCATCATCTCGCCGACGCTCGATTACATGGACAAGGCCTTTACCGATGCGAAGGCATTCGGCTGGTCGAAAGAGCCGATTGTCGAGATGAAAATCCCGACCTCGATCGACGACAGCCTTGCGCCGCCGGGCCAGCATATCGCCAGCCTGTTCTGCCAGCAATTCGCGCCCGTGCTTCCGGATGGCCGGTCGTGGGACGATGAACGCGAGGCGGCGGCCGACCTGATCGTCGATACGGTCACCAAGCACGCGCCGAACTTCAAATCATCCATCATTGCGCGGCAAATCCATTCGCCGCTCGATCTCGAACGCAAGTTCGGCCTGATCGGCGGCGATATCATGCACGGCCATATGTCGCTCGACCAGCTCTGGTCGGCCCGGCCGGTGCTGGGCCACGGCGACTACCGCTCGCCGATCAAAGGACTGTATATGTGCGGGGCGGGCACGCATCCCGGCGGCGGCGTAACGGGTGCGCCGGGGCACAATGCGGCGCATGAAATCCTGAAGGACCGGAGCCTGTTAGGCAGGCTGTTCAGTTAGCTTCGGCCGCAACCAGTAGAGGGGAATGGCAGTCAGCATCAGCACGATACTGAGGCCCAGCGCCTCCATGCCCGAGCCCCACAGGACCCATGCGGAGAACAACAGCCCGATGACCGCCGCCGGCCGGACGACGCCCAGCACCAACGCTGCCACACAGGCGCCCAGATAAAGCCAGACCGTCGCAGCCGTCGTCAGCTGTAGCATGAAGGTCAGCACACCCGTCAGCCCGGGGATCGCCCCTGACAGGACAAGGAAACTTGCGAAGGCGCTGGAGATGAGGATCGCCGCGGTCGGAACATCGCGGTCGCTGGTTTTTGCGAGAAACGCGGGCATCAGGCCGCTACGCGCCATGCCGAGCGGCAATTCGCCCTGCAGCAGTACCCAGCCGTTGAGACAGCCGATCGCTGCGATGGAGGCGAATGCCGCGACGGAAAGCCCGGCAAACCGGCCCCAGAAGCTTTCCACGAAATAGGCGATGGGCGCATCCGAATGGGCGACAGTGGATTCGGGAAGCGCGAAGACCACGCCGTTGGAAATGATCAGGTACAATAAACCGGTCAGAGCCGTGCCATAAAGCGTTGCTCGCAGGACGTTACGGGCGGGATCGCGGACGCGTTCAGCGGCAAGGCAGGCGCATTCGAACCCGACGAGCGGGAAGAACGCAAGGGTCAGGGCGGTGGTGAGATCGGCCGCGACGAAACCCTTGTGTCCGCCCGCCGTGAAACGGGTCGGCTCCATGGCCGCCAGCCCGGCGAGGATGATCACGACCGCCACCAGTGGCAACAGTTTCAGGGCGGTGGTCAGCACCTGGAACCGGCCCGCCCCTTTCGCGCCGCCGAGATTCAACGCCGTCAGCGCCCAGATCAGTGTCGTCGCACCCAGCGCCGTCGCAAGCGGTGTGGCGGTCAGTGCCGGGACAAACGACGCAGCATAACGAATAGCGGTCAGCGCGATGATCGCGTTCGCCGAACAGATGCCCACCCAATAGCTCCATCCGACGAGCAGCCCCGGCATCGGGCCGAGCGCATCGCCGACGATGGCGACGGCACCCGTCGCCTGCGGCTTGGCGGCCGCAAGTTTCGAAAGCACATATGCGAGCAGCAATGCACCGGGGATCGCCACACACCACGCGAACAGACCGGTCCAGCCATAAGGCGCGAGTTGGGCGGGCATTACGAAAATGCCCGAGCCGATCATCCCGCCGACGACGAGTGCCGCCGCCGTCCAGACCCCGAAGGGACGAGCGGGAGAAGGTTCGCTCCCGCTCATACCGTCAGAACTTCGCGCCCAGCCGCAACCCGATCGTCCGCGGTGTTATCAGGTTCGAATAGGTCCGTTGGTAACAGACGCTGCATCGCACGCTGCGCGACAATTGCCCGCGCTCGTCGGTCACGTTCTCGACATAGATTTCGGTACTGATCGAACCGATCATTGCGCCCGCGCTCAGATTACCCGTCGTGAAGGCTGGCAACGGCCCCAGCGCCACGGCCTGTGCCACGCGGAGGTCGGTCGAAGCCGAGCTCTGGTGACTGATCAACCCCTGTATGAACGGCTGGATGCTGCCCATGTCCCAACTATACCGCGCGTTCGCGCTCGCCTTGAACTGCGGCGTGATCGGCAACCGCGTGCCGATCGGCGACGTGGTGTTGGCGGGGCCACCGCAGTCCGGCAGCGGGCTGGCGGCCTTGCAGAGACCCGTGATCGTCTTCGCATCAGTATAGGCACCGCTCGCAGTGATGCTCAGCCCTGAAACCGGACTGACCGTCACATCCGCCTCGACCCCGCGCACACGTGCGTTCGGGCCGTTCTGAATCTGGGTCAGGCTGTTGAGGCCCAGGAAGGAGAACTGGAACCCTTCCCATTCCTGCTGGTAGACGGCGCCGTTGAAACGCAGCTTGCCGCCCATGAACGTCGTCTTCCACCCGAACTCGTAGTTGGTCAGGAAGTCGGCGCCATAGGGAGGGAGCCCCGGCCGGCGATTGATACCGCCCGGACGGAAACCGCGCGACCAGGTTCCATAGAACAACAGGTCGGGTGTCGGTTTCCAGGTCAGGTTGAGCTTGTGCGTGAAGCCCTGCCCCGTGGCGCTTGCGGGAAGGATGGTTGAGGTCTTGACCCCGTTTGAATCGAGCACCTGCGTCCCGATGTTGGTGCATGGTCCGCCCGCCACCGTCGGCGCGACGAGCGCACCGCCCGCCGTGGTGAAACAGCGTCCTACGCCCGGCCCCCCGACAGCGCTCGGCAAGCCGAAGCCGTTGAACCCTTCCAGCGTGTTGTCATAGATATAGGCGCGACCACCGGCAGTGATCGTCAGGTTGTCGAGGATGTCGAAGCTTGCTTCACCGAACGCCGCATAGTCGCGGTCGACGCGGTCCTGCAGCGTCAGCCACAGGGTACCGGGGTAACCATTGACCGACCGGTTGGTCGCAAGGCCGGGAACCTGGTAATCCTGCTTGATCAAGTGCGTCTGGCGCTGGACGAACACACCCCCGACGACGCGGAAACGGTCTTCCTGGGGCGATGCGACACGCAGTTCCTGGCTGATCTTGGTGAAGTGGTCGTCGCCGACAATGATCTGCCGTGGATCGATCGTCTGCCCGGCGTTGTTCACGAAGCTGAAATAGCCCGCGTTGCCGCCCGACGAGGCGTACATCGAGTCATAGGCTTCGGCGTAATCGGTGTAATCGCTGACCGCGTGGGTCTTGCGGTCGAGATAGGCGCCCGCATAGGTCAGGTCCCAATTGCCGATCTTGCCCTGGATCGTGAGCGCGGCCTGGATGAAGCGGTCGGTGCTGCTTTCGGGGAAGAACGTCTGGACCTGGAGGTCACCCAGGCCGTTCTGGACACTGAAGCGCCCCTTGGTCCGGGTTTCCTGCCCCATGACGGTCGCTGTCGCAGTCCAGTTTTCATCGAGGTCGAGCTTAAGCGCGGCACGTCCGCCCGCGATGTCGGTGGTGTTGATGTCCTTGCCGACCTGCGACGCGTTGTTGACCGTGCCCGTATAACCCGGCGCCAGCACCGTTCCCGGCGGGATGATGAATGACCGCGACGCGGCGATGTTGTCGATATAGCCCGCATCACGCTGGTACCATCCGACGATGCGAACGGCCGCATTGGTGCCGAGGGGCAGGTTGACCATCCCCTCCAACTTGCCGCCGACGCCGCCCTTGTTGACCGTGTTGATCTCACCATCCACGCGACCTTCGAAGCCGGCGGTAGAGGGCTTGTTCGTGATGATGCGGATCGTGCCCGCTTCCGACGACGCGCCATAGAGCGTGCCCTGCGGACCGCTCAGGCTCTCGATGCGGGCGATGTCGTAGATATGAACGTCGAGCGCGCCGTCGATCGTCGTGACGGGCTGTTCGTCGAGGTAGATACCGACAGCCGGAAGCGAGCCGGAGTGGTTTCCGTCGCCGCCGCTCGCGATGCCGCGCATATAAACCTGGGTCGCGCCGGGCGTTCCCGACTGGAATGACACGCTGGGAAGCAGCGCCGCATAGTCGTTGAAGCTCGCAACGTTGAGCTGGTCGAGCTTCTTGGTCCCGATCGCCTGGATGCTGATCGGCACGTTCTGCAGGCTTTCCTCGCGCTTCTGCGCGGTGACGATGATCTCGTCGCCCGTGTCTGTGGATGCCGGAGTCTGTGCGATCGCAGGAGCACCGGCCAATACCGTGGTCGCCAGCAGGATCGAGGAGAAGGTACGGCGCGCAGTCATGAAAGACCCCCTTTTTCGATTATGGGGCACAGCGTCTAACGCGAACGAAACGACGTCAACGGCAATGTAACGGGAACGTCATGTTGCGGCGCAACAGTGGCAGTTATGTCACTATCGCTGTGACGACGGTGCATCCGGATAGGCGGTCAACACATCGCCGAGCGCCGCCTTGAGCGGGTCGAGCCAGGGTTCGAAGCCCTGCCACCCTTCCGTCCCCTCACGAAAGATCGGACGGCGAACCTGTTCCGACGACGCTGTGCGCACGGCGCGTTCGGTTTCGTGGAAGCGCAGGCATGCCTCCTCGAACGACACATTGCAGGCCTGCAGCAGCGCGCGGACCTCCGCTTCGGTCGTATCGACCATGCGCTCGTAGATGACACGGTGCACGCGGCCCGGCAGCGTCCGGTCGATATGATCCATCAGCTGGACGTAGTCGGCGTAATAGCGGCCGATGTCGTCGAGCGCGTAACTGAACCCCTGCCCGTGCGCATAATGCTGCTTGAAGTTCGAAAAGCAGCAGCCGAGCGGATGCCGCCGCGCGTCGACGATGATCGCGTTCGGCAGGATCAGGTGGATGAACGGCACATGGGCCCAATTGTTAGGCAGCTTGTCGATGAAGAACGGCTTGTCGGTTTTGCGCTGGATGCGTGTCCGCGCGATATATTCGTCGCCGAGTTCGGACCAGCGTTCGGGCGGCAGTTCGGCCAGCCGCTCGGGATAATTCCCGCCCCAGCGTGCGAGCGCGGGAATGTCGGGCAGTTCGGACGTCCCTTCGATCAAGCTGTGGCTCGACAGGATCTGCTCGACCAACGTTGATCCTGCGCGCGGCATGCCGACGACGAAGATCGGGGCGGATGAGGTGCTGCCAAGTCCAGCCCGTCCGGCAAAAAATTCGGGCGTGAAGAGTGCGATGCTCGCATCGACGAATGCCGTATTCTCGTCCGCAGAATAGTCGATACTCTCGCGACGCAGCGCATTGCCCTTCGCATAATGGATGAAAGCCGTCGCATAGTCCTTCGTATCTTCGGATGCCTTGCCGAGTGCGAAGTCGAGGTGGAACCGGTCTTCATCCGAAATATCGTTGCGGGCGAGCGCACTTTGCATCGCAGCCACGTCATCCGCGGTGAATCGCACGGTCTTGAGATTGGCGAGGCTCCACCAGACTTCGCCCAGCGCGGGAGACAGGTCGAGTGCGCGGCGATAGGCAGCGACGCCTTCGTCCTGCCG
>DDFE01000242.1:2763-5836 GCA_002336985.1 Sphingomonadales bacterium UBA1936 | reverse complement strand
TCCTCTATCGCCTCGACGGGGCGATTCTGGCGATAGAGTACCGTCGCCAGATTGGCGCGCGCGGCACCGAAAGCCGGGGCGAGTTCCAGCGCGCGCCTGAGCAGGTTTTCGGCATCGCGATACCGCCCGATCCGCCCCGCAAGCTCGGCCATCATGCGGATGGCGTAAACGTCGAACGGATCGTCCTTCAAATGCGCCCGCAGTAGCGGTTCCGCGTCCGACAGGCGATTGTCGTAGAGCGCGAGCGCGGCGTTCATCAGCCGGGGGTCGCGAAATGCGGGGGATGCGTCTAGCGTCACGCCCGCTGCATAGAGGGGCGTGACGCGACGTTCAAACGGCTATGGGAATTGGGCGCCGCCCGGGGGAATATGCACAACCCTCCCCCCGGGCGACATAAACTCAGCGGGGCTTCGACGCTGCGAACGAGGCGTTGGCATTACCGCGCGCCTCGACCGAACCGTTGCTGCGGCTGGCGGATGCGTCTGCCGAAGCGTTGGCGTGACGCTGGCTGGAGGGCGCAGCGCTATCCGACGAGGTGTCGGCGCTGCCCGTTGCCGCCTGGCTGCTGCGATTGGCCGATGCCTGGCCGCTCGAAGCGGCGCTGCCGGTCAGCGACCGCGTGCCGTTGGCGAGCATGCCGCTGCCCGATGTCGAACCTGCGCCGGTCAGCGCGCCGGTGCTGCGGCTCAGCATGCCGCTACCCGCGGTATTGCCGTTCGCGGTGCTCGACTTGTCGCCACGCGCCAGTGTTCCGCTGCCCGCCGCATTGCCGGCCGAGGTCAGCGACTGCGCGCCGCGGCTAACGACACTGTCGCCCGAGGCATTGCCGCCCGCCGCGATGGCACGATCGGCGCTGCCCAGCGCACCGTTGCCTGCCGCGGAACCCGTCGCCGAAACGGCGCCATTGGTCGCCGACAGCGCGCCATTGGCCATGCCGGTCGCGTTCGCCCCGGCATCCTGGGCCTTGGCGCGAAGCTTTTCTGCGCGGCGTTCCGCACGCGCCGCGGCACGTTCGGCCACGCGGGTTGCCTGCTGCGCACGTTCGGCCGCGGTCATGGCCGTGCCGGTCGCATCGAGCGTACCGCCAACCATACCGCCGGCCGTGCCGGTGACACCGCCGAGACCACCGCCGAGCGAACCACCCAGGCCGCCACCAAGACCGCCACCGACGCCGCCCAGCAACTGGGCCGAAGCAGGGGTCGTAGCGACGAATGCGAGTGCTGCTGCACCGATCAGAAACTTGGTCATCATCGTTCTCCTTTGAACCTGTTCACAGGAGGAGAACGGACCCCGGATCGGGTTTAATCCCGGCCCAGTAGAAAATTTATTTCGCGGGCGTCCTACAGGGCGCGCAGACAAGGCCGCGGCCGTAGCGGCTGCCGAGGCGTTCGGCGCCCGCATCGACGGCAGCGAGTACTCCCGCACGTCGGTTATTGTCGGGCGCCGTATAAGCACGCGCGATCGTCCCGGCGACCAGCGGCGCTGCAAACGACGTCCCGCGTACCGATGCCATGCCACCGCCCATATCGGCGGCAAGCATGTCGGCGCCGGGTGCGGCATAATCGAGATGCGTCGCGCGTCCCGCTTCGATCAGTACCCGCTTGCGCGCATCGGTGGCGGTGACGGCGATGACACCGGGATAGGATGCCGGATAGCTGGGCGGTGACGCCGCGCCATCGTTGCCCACCGCCGCGACGATGATGATTCCCCGCGCCTGCGCCGCCGCAACAACACGTCCGAGCAGCGGATTTGGCGGGCCGACCAGGCTGATGTTGACGACCGGCACACGTTGCTCCGCCATCCAGCCCAGCGCCTGAACGATCGCGGTCGCGTTCCCGCCCGCCGGATCGCTGCCATAAACGTCGGCTGCATAAAGCCGCGCGCCGGGTGCTGCACCGCGGATGCGCCCCGACCCTGCGATGAGTGAGGCAACGGCAGTGCCGTGGATGCTGGCCTTCGGAGCGCCGCTCGCGAAACCGCGCTGCGTCGCGCCCCCTCCAGCGACACCGCCATCGATCAGGCCGATGCGCGGTCCATTGCCGATGGCAGGCGGCGAGGCGGTATCCGCCGCGCCACTCCCCGTATAGATCTGATCCGCCGACACGTCCTTCGCGCCGAGCGACTGCGCCAAACGGATCGCCGCTTTCAACGAAACTCGTGGCGGCGCGGCCAGGCGCACGAAACCGATACCCAGCGCCTCTCCGCGATCGATAACGGTAAAGCCCTTGCCCTCGACCGCTGCCACCACGGCTGCATCCGCATCGGTCAGCACGATCTCGCCAGCCCTTGCGGGAAAGCCCTGCGGATCGAGCACAACTCGCCCTGGATTGGCGCGGACCAGCGCCGTTATTCTCGACAGCCGCGCGTCGGCAAGGTCGCGCATAGTCCGCGTCGCGCCCTGGACCGTATCGTCGAGGACGCCGGTGACGGGACGCAAGACGCCTCCGACCTGCGGTAACACCGGTCCAAGCTGCGCCACCGCCGCACTCGCCAGCGAAGCAGCCGCCCCCGCGATCAGGATGCGTGTGTGTCTCATCGAATAAAATATGCCATCATGCGGATGAAACGGCCACGCTCGTCCGTTTCATCCGTGAACAAGGACGAATTTTCACCGCGTGACACCGTTCGAGACCGAGTTGCTGGCCCTGTTGCCGCGATTGCGCCGCTTCGCGCAATCGCTGTCGCGCAACGCCGCCGATGCCGACGATCTCTGCCAGCGCGCGCTGGAAAAGGCCTTGAATGCCCGCGCTCAATGGGAGCCGGGGACACGGATGGACAGCTGGATGTACCGGATCATGCGCAATTGCTGGATCGACACCGCCCGCGCCCGCACGCGCGCCGGGGAAACGTTCGTCGAGGAAGATGCCGGCCTGTCCATCGCGGGCGACGGCGCGGAAAATGTAGAGGCAGGCGTCGTGCGCACAGAGATCGACCGGGCGATGAACACCCTGCCTGACGAACAGCGCGAAGCCGTGGCGCTCGTGCTTGTCGAGGGCATGGCCTACAAAGACGCTGCCGCGGTGCTCGATATTCCGATGGGAACGCTGACATCGCGCCTGGTGCGCGGGCGGCA
>DDFE01000242.1:0-2749 GCA_002336985.1 Sphingomonadales bacterium UBA1936 | reverse complement strand
GCGACGGACCCGGCGCTGGCAGAAGTCATCGAGGGCCATCGCGCGCTGCGGAGTACGCTGGGCGGAGCCTTTGCGCCGGTCCTCGACCAACCGGTGCCGGATCACCTCGCAGCGATGCTCCAGTCGAATGTCGTCGCCTTCGTGCCCAAGCCCGCACCCGTCCCGCAACCGCGCCGCTGGCTCAGCGGGTTGGCAGTCGCTGCATCGCTCGTCGCCGGGATCGCGGTCGGGACGCAATGGACGGGCGCGCCTGGACCGGTCGCGGCGGGCAAGGATGGATTGATTGCATCGGGGCCGCTCGCCCATGCGCTGGACACCCAGCTGGCATCGGCCGCTGGTGGCACGAAGATGCTGGCGAGTTTCCGTGACAGCAATGGAGGCTATTGCCGTGTTTTTGCAGATCAATCGTTCGACGGTATCGCCTGCAAGGGAACAAGCGGGTGGCAATTGCGGCAGACGCAGTCGTCGGGCGCCGGCTCGGGCGCGGACTACCGCCAAGCGGGTTCGGGCAATGCCGCGATCATGGCGGCGGCGCAGGATATGATGGAAGGCGCTCCACTGGATGAAGCCGCCGAAAAACAGGCCGTTTCAAAAGGCTGGAAGTAACTCTTTACTGAAATATTGCGCTTCGGCGCAGGCCGGCGCTCTCGCGGCCAAGACTCCGGCTTGCGCCGGAGCACAGTGTTTTCACTCGAACCCGTACGGAACCACAGTCCTGAAATCCGGATCGATCTTCAGTGCACGCCCTGTCGGCGGAAAGGCGCGCTGATCGCAATCGTCGCGGGGGCAGATACGGCACGACACGCCGATTTTGGTCGCCGAATACTGCCCGCTGAGATCCAGCTCGTCGGCATAGACGAAGCTCGCAGCATTGCTGACTTCACACCCCAGCGCCACCGCGTAGCGTCGGCTGCGCTTCAAATAACTGTCGGTCGTCTTCACAATCCCCTTCGCCATCGACACGTACTGTTCGCCGTCGGGCGTTTCGGCGAGCTGGACGAGGATGCGGTCGGGGATCGCCGCCGCTTCGTGCACGATCCACAAGGGGCATGCACCGCCATAGCGCGCGAATTGCAAGCGCGTCGCCGAGTGGCGCTTGGTGATGTTCCCCGCCAGATCGACGCGGCAGAAGAAGAACGGCACCCCCGCCGCTCCTGGCCGCTGGAGCGTCGAGAGCCGGTGGCAGACCTGTTCGAAACTCACGCCGAATTCGTGGCTCAGCGCGTCGACATCGTGGCGCAGGGTCCGCGCGGCTGTACGGAACGCGCCATAGGGCATCAACAGCGCGCCCGCCGCATAGTTCGACAGGCCGACCGATAGCAGCTTGCGCGCCTCAAGCGATTGCAACCCCGCCGCCGCGACCTCCTCATCGATCATCGCCGCCATTTCGAGCCGGACGAGTTGGTGCGCGATCAGGAAAAGCTGGCTTTCAGGGGCGAGCGAGCGGCTGAGTTCGAGCACTCGTGCCTTGGCGTCGAACCGGCGGAGCGGTGATGCCCCCCGTACGCTCGGCAAACGATGCACCGTCACGCCGAACCGGTCGCGAAGCATCGCGGCAAGGCTGGTCGACCAGCTACCCTCGCGGAAACGCAGTTCCGCCGAAAGCGTCTCGGCATGGCGGTCGATGCGATCGGAATAATTGCCCTCGGCGTGAAACCAGTCGCGCACCTCCTCCCAAGGCAGGGTCGAAGACGGCGCGCCCTGCCGGTCGAAAGCATCGTCGAGGCTGCGCAACTGTTCCTGCGAGCGGCGATAGGCGTGGTGCGTCGCGACCAGCCGCCGTGCGAGTTGCGGCTGGCGCAGCAGCGCTTTCTGGATTTCCTCATCGGACACGTCGGGGCCGGGAATGGTCACGTCGCGTACGGCATCGACCGTGTCGATCAGCAGGTTCGCGTCATCGTCCGGGTCGATGTCAGCCCAGTCCGCCGGGAACGCGCGGCTGAATGCGATCAGCACCGCCGCGGTCATGGGCCGGTCGTCGCTTTCGATCTGCGAAAGATAGCTGACCGAGATGCCGACGCGTTCGGCCATCGCCGCCTGACTCAGCTGCAACCGCGTTCGCAGCGCCCTCGCTCTGCTCCCTGCAAACGTACGTCCCGGACTCATTTTGCAAACATAGCATTTGCAATTTCGCAAATCCACATTTGCCTGGATGTCTCGGACGTGGAAGAGCACGATGCAAGGGAGAGCCCATGTCGAACGTGATCGAACAACTCGAAGCCCGCCGTGAGGCGGCCCGTATGGGCGGCGGCCAGAAGCGCATCGACGCGCAGCATGCCAAGGGCCGCCTTACGGCGCGCGAGCGCCTGCGCGTCCTGCTCGACGAGGGATCGTTCGAGGAACTCGACATGTACGTCGAGCATAATTGCACCGACTTTGGCATGGCCGACCAGAAATTCCCCGGCGACGGCGTCGTCACGGGGTCGGGCACGGTCAACGGCCGGCTTGTGTTCGTCTTCAGCCAGGACTTCACCGTGTTCGGCGGATCGTTGTCCGAGCGGCACGCGCAGAAGATCTGCAAGATCATGGACATGGCTTTGAAAGTCGGCGCGCCGGTCATCGGCCTGAACGACAGCGGCGGCGCGCGCATCCAGGAGGGCGTGGCATCGCTCGGCGGCTATGCGGAGGTGTTCCAGCGCAACGTGCTCGCCAGTGGCGTGGTGCCGCAGCTCAGCCTCATCATGGGGCCCTGCGCGGGCGGCGCGGTCTATTCCCCCGCCATGACCGACTTCATCTTCATGGTGAAGGA
>DDFE01000194.1 GCA_002336985.1 Sphingomonadales bacterium UBA1936 | reverse complement strand
TTTGGCGGGGCAAGGCGTCCGACACCCAGATAATGCCGCCCCTTGTGATCGCGCCGGGCCGCGTCGCGCGTATCCGCAAAACGCCTCACGTTCGCCATCGTCATCGACGCATTGTTGATGACCACCACCTTTTCGGGTGCGACGTTCATCTGTTCCATGATTTCGGCACGAACCGGCGGAGCCATCGCCACGACAATATCATGGGCATTCGAATGAATGCGCAAACCCAGGCGATGCATCATCAGGTCGATGCCCGACAAATCGCGGCGGACCAGGTCGTTGCTGACGCGGAAAACGATCGGCGGACATTTCCTGCCGAGCCGCAACCGCATGCCCAGTGCGACTGCAGCCAGCGTATTGCTGGCAAGGAACAGAACGTCGGGCCGGAATTCGCGGATGACCCGCGGCAGCTTCCAGATCATCCAGAGCGTCTCGAAGTTGGCCGTCGAGACACTGCCCGTCTGCATCTGACGATAGGGTACATCCGGCGCTTCTTCCTGCAGTCGGCCTTCGCGCCGGCCGAGTGCGATCTGGGCATCCATTCCCGCCGCGCGCCATGCGGGTACGAAACGCAGGATATCGCGTTCGACGCCGCCGGGCTCAAAGCTGTGCAGTGCGACCAGCACCCGCACCGGTCGGACGCTCTCCGTCACGCAGCAGCGAGTTCGGAATAGCGGGCGGGCGTATGCGTCTGCATGAAACGCCGATACGTCGCGTCGATACTGTCGAGCAAGGCAGGGACGGTCGTATCGCCCGGATGCACGGCGATCCGCGCCTTGGGGAGCGCCCATGGGGCAGCACGCGCAGCCGATGCGACGGCAAGCGAACTCAATATGCGACCGGGCGTCCGGCTGGCCCAGGTGATCACGGGGCGCGTCGCAAGCACGCGACCGGTCGCGGGCTCCCAGACCCGCATGTGATCCTCGGCCAGCGGGTAATTGGCTTCCGCCAGCGCTTCCTTCGATGCGTCCGAATAGAGCCATGCGGGGGCGATGAAGCCGACGACCGGGCGGCCGATCGCATCCTCGACAACCTTGCGCCCTTCGGAAAGGCGCCGCGCCGCCTCATCCTTGGTCAACTGGGCAAATTCGCCTGCGCCCGCAGTCATGTGCTTCTGCATGAAGCCTTTTTTCATCGCGTCGTCGCGGTGACACCAGCCGTGGAGGAACATCTCGACCCCGGCGTCCGCCCATGCGCGCAGCTTTGCGGCATAGGCAGGGTTCTTCGAAAGCGGCGCGCGATCTTCGAAATCGGGAACGACGAGCATTGCCATGCGCGGACCGCCGAGCAGGTTCGACAGGCGGTCGTAGAGTGCGTCGACCTCCGCTTCGAATGCGGGCGATACGTCGTGGATGGATGCGAACAGCCGTTTCATCGCGCTCCGATATAGTGGGAATTGCGGCGCTGTCATGGGGGGCGCATAAGGCGCGCCGATGGAACTCGATCGGCGTACGATATTGGCAGGAGCGGGCGGCGCTGCGGCGCTCGCCCTGCCGGTTGTGGCACAGCGCATGGCGGACCTGCATTTGCCGGGTGGACCTAGTGTCCGCCCGATGGCGCCACGCTTTCCGCAAAAGGGCGAAATGATCGTCCAGCGCATACGCCCGCCATTGCTGGAAACGCCGTTCGACGTGTTCGGCCAAGGCACGATCACGCCCAACGACCGGCATTTCGTCCGCTGGCACTGGAACGATTTTCCGAAGATCGTCGATGTCGCCGGATACCGGCTGAAACTGCGCGGTGCGGTCAAGACGCCGGTCGCACTTACGCTCGACGACGTGTTGCGCGCGGGCCGGCATGTCGAATTCGTCGCGGTCAACCAATGCGCGGGGAATAGCCGCGGCTTTTCGCAACCGCGTGTGCCGGGCGCGCAATGGGGTCATGGCGCCATGTCGAACGCACGCTGGCGCGGCGTTCGGCTGCGCGATATCCTCGACAAGGCGGGCATTGGTGCGGATGCCAGGCACGTCCGGTTTGCCGGACTCGATACACCGGGCATCGAAGGTGCGCCGCAATTCAAGAAGTCGATCCCCATCGACGTCGCGCGTCGTGACGATGTCATCGTCGCCTTCGCGATGAATGGTGAAGCGCTGCCGTTGCTCAATGGCTTCCCGTTGCGCGTGATCGTGCCGGGGTGGTTCTCGACCTATTGGGTGAAGATGCTGGCGGATATCGAAGTGCTGACGGGTGAAGACGACAGCTTCTTCATGGCCAAAAGCTACCGCTGGCCGACTGTGCCCGTGAAGCCGGGCGACAAGGATTTCCCGACGGTACCGGTGACTGTCATGCCACCGCGCAGTTTCGTGACGAGCCATGCGGAGGGGGCGAAGGTTCCGTTCGGCAAGCCCTTCGACATTCACGGCATCGCCATGGGCGGCGATTGCGGTGTCGCGAAGGTGGAGGTGTCCATCGACGGGAAGGTGGCGACAATCGCGCAGCTGGAGCCAGAAGTCGGCAAGTACGGTTTCCGCCGCTGGCGCGCGACGGTCCGGTCCGACCGGCACGATCCCGTCATCGCGCCGCGCTGCACGAACACCAACGGCATCGCGCAGCCGGACAAGGCATTCTGGAACCCCAGCGGATACGCGATCAACCGGGTCGAGCGCCTGACGCTGAGGACGTCATGAGAGCGTTTGTTCGCAGCGGTGCTCTGGTCATGATCCTGCTGCTCGGCGGATGCCAGGCACGCAAGGAAATTGCCTTCTCGGACGTCAGCGTGACCCTGCCTGACGATACGACCACTCTTCCCCAAGGGCCGGGCGCCGACCTCGTCACGACAAGCTGTACCGCCTGTCACTCGCCCGCGATGATCCTGACGCAACCGCGGCTCACCCCCGCGCAGTGGAAGGCGACGGTCGAAAAGATGCAAAAGGTGTTCAAGGCGCCCGTCGCCGACAAGGACGTGCCGGCGATCGTCGACTATCTCGTCGCGACGAACGAGGCCGTCACCAAATAGCGTCAGGGCGTGTCGAAAAAACGCGCCGTCACATCCTTCGGTACGCGCAATATCCGCTGGGTCGCCTTGTCGATGATTGCCCAGGTGGTCTTGGCCTCGACCAGCGTCTTGCCGTCCTTCACGAACGCGACACGGCGGTCGAACCGGGCGCCCGTCGGCGGATCGGGGATCCAGGTCCGCGCCTCGACGCTCTCTCCGACCTTCAGATTGCCGCGGTAGTCGATCTCGTGGCGCACGACGACCCAGATGTATGCGTCGACATGTTCCGGCAGTGCTTGGGCATACCAATGGGCGAGCGCGATGTCCTGGATCCAGCGGACCCAGACCGCATTGTTGACATGGCCTAGCTCGTCGATGTCCTCGGGCGCGGCGGTGAACGTCTTGGTAGTGGTCATCAGACACGTTCCACCCAGAACCCGTGTGCATGGGCGTGGCCGTAAAGCACGGATGCTTCATATCCCGGCCATGACCTGAGCGTGATGTCGTGCTGGTTGATCGTCCTGTCGGCCTCGACGCGAACCCAGCCGAGCGGGCGCTCGGCAGTCGCGCGTGCCCCCGCCGCTTCCATCGCCGCGGTGATGCGCTGCTGTCCCGCCGGGTCGATGTACTGCCAGACGATCGAATGCATCAGCACGCGAGTGACGCCGGCTTCCTGCGGCTCGGCGAGCCGTGCCTCGACCCAGCCGGCGGCGTGACCGGCATCGAGACGGGGCGGATCGGCACGCATCATGGCGAGCGCTTTCGCCATGCGGTCGAACCGGACGTGATGGTCGGCCCAGATATAGGCGAGCAGGCGGCCCGCACCTTCGTTCGTGGTCGCATCCACCGGTGCGATATCGACGCCACGCGCGCTGGCGATCTCGATTGGCCCGGGCGCAGGCGGCGGGCCGCGCCATTCGGGCGCGAGCACGACCGGCGAATCGGCTGGTCCTGTGGAGACGCCGGGCAGGTCGATCCGGTAGCGCCCGATCAACAGGTTCAGCCCCGCCGACGAGCCGATCTCGAGCAGTTCGATTTTCGGTCCATGACGCCGTGCGA
The DNA here is from genome assembly GCA_002336985.1 of Sphingomonadales bacterium UBA1936. Taxonomy (GTDB): domain Bacteria; phylum Pseudomonadota; class Alphaproteobacteria; order Sphingomonadales; family Sphingomonadaceae; genus Sphingomonas_O. The sequence continues at coordinate 521 of DDFE01000194.1, read as the reverse complement.
TTTCGAGAAGGCCCGTCATCAACTGCGCCGAACGGCCGGGCTCGTTAGTCTGCGGCGGTCCGTCGAGCCACGGCATCAGTGCATCGTCATGCTTCGCGAGCACCGCCCGCATCAGGGCTGCTTCGCCCGCGCCCTGCTCGAACACCGGCGCCAGCTCGGGTGCCACGCCACTTTGCCACAATGCATGGATGCCGCCCGCCAGTCGCAGCGGCACTGCGTCCGCGACCGGGTTACCCGTCCAGCCGAGCACGCGCGCGCCGGTCTTGGTCGAAGTATCGAGCGCCTCGATCAACAGCCTGCACAGCTGCGCCGTGATGGGGGAGGTGTTGCGCGTGCAATAGGCAACCTGCCCCTCGAACGCCTCGATCGGTGTCAGCATCGCCAGATTGCTTTTTTCCATGCTAGCACCTCCTCATGGCTTCATCGCACTTTCGCAAGACCCTGTTCCGCAGCCGCGAGGGCGAACATGGCGACCGGGTCACGAACATCGAGCTCTTTTTCGACCTCGTGTTCGTCTTTGC
>DDFE01000166.1:6421-24130 GCA_002336985.1 Sphingomonadales bacterium UBA1936 | reverse complement strand
GATACAGTTAACACCTGCGGAGATTTCGACAGCTTGCATGCCATGACGTCGATACCTTCAAAGATGGTTTCAATGTGTCGATTTTGTTTACCATGATCGGGTTAGACGCACCGCAAACGACCGGATCAGAGGATCAGTACAGGTGCCAAAGTTGAACGTCAGAGTGTCCGCTCCGCTGGCTGCGCTTGCAGTCGCCATGGCAATCGCCACCCCTACGTTCGCCGGAACGGCCGAAGGCTATGCGATGTGGCAGAACGGCGATTTCTTCGGTGCGGTGCGCGAATGGCGCACGGCAGCGATCGCGGGCGATCCGGTCGCACAGTTCAATCTTGCCCGTGCTTACCAGCTGGGCCGCGGCGTACCGCTCGACAGCAAGATGGCCGAAAGCTGGTTCGGCAAGGCCGCGGCGCAGGGTCACTTGCCCAGCCGGGACAATTACGGCCTCGTGCTGTTCCAGAATGGCGACCGCGAAATGGCGATGCCTTACATCACCGATGCGGCGAAGCGTGGCGATCCGCGCGCGCAATATGTCCTGGGCACGGCATTGTTCAACGGGGACACGGTCAAGAAGGACTGGCCGCTCGCCTATGCGATGATGACCCGTGCCAGCGCCGGCGGCATCGGCCCAGCGTCGGCAAGCCTCGCCCAGATGGACAAGTTCATTCCCGCCGACCAGAGGCAGAAGGGCTTGGCCCTCGCCCGCGTCCTGGAAACCGCCAAGCCACAGATGCCCGATGAAATGCTCGGCGACGCGACAGCTGCCACGCCGACGCGTCAAGCGGTCCAGCCGGTGCAGCTTCCGCAGTCGCAAGTCGGTGCGCCGCCGATACCGGTTGCTCCGCCCGTGAAAGCCGCACCGAAGGTCGAAAAGCCCAAGCCCGCTATCGTCGCAGCGAAACCTGCTCCTGCATCCGTCAAACCGGCGCCCGAACCTTCGGGCAACTGGAAGGTTCAGCTCGGTGCGTTCGGGTCCACGGCAGCTGCGCGTACGGCCTGGGCGACCCTGCAAAAGAATGTAGGTGCGCTCGGCCCCTATTCGGCAAGCTATCAGCCGGCGGGCGTGATGACTCGTCTTCAGGCCGGCCCCCTGCCTTCGCGCGCCGCCGCGAACACCTTGTGCGCAGCGGTGAAGGCCAAGGCACCGTGCTTCCCGGTCGCGCCGTAGGGTGAGCGTCGCCTTCCGCCGCGAGGGCGACGACGAGCATCTCGAACCCAAGTTCGAACTGCCGATCCCGCCGGGACCGAACATCGTGACGCCGCGCGGCCTGTCGCTGATCGAAACGAAGGTCGCCGAATGGAACGCCGCAGTTGCCGCAGCGCCCGATGAGGAAGCGCGAAAGAAGGCGCTGCGTGATCTCGCCTATTGGAACACCCGGCTTTCGACGGCTCGGGTCGCGAATCCGCCCGCGGACGATGTCGTCGGCATCGGATCGCGCGTAACCTTCCGCCTGAACGGTACCGAACGCACCATCGACATCGTCGGCCATGACGAAGGCGAACCCGATGCCGGACGCGTCGCGTTCAGCGCACCACTGGCCAAGGCGCTGATCGGAAACGGTGAAGGCGATTTTGCCGATTTCAGCGGCAAGACGGACGCGATCGAAATCTTGAAAGCGACCGCGACGCCTGCCTAGGCCAGTCCCAGTGCGTAACGGACGACATTTAGGTCGCCGTAACGCACCCGCGCATCGGCCGCCGCTTCGGTCTTCGGTTTCGCATGATAGGCGATGCCGAGCCCTGCCGCCTCGATCATCGGAATATCGTTGGCACCATCACCGATTGCGACAGTCGCACTAACGGGAATGCCAAGCGCTGCAGCTTCCGCCAGCAATGTCTCACGCTTGGTCTGCGCATCGACGATCGGCCATTCGACCTCGCCGGTCAGCCTGCCGTCTTTCACCACCAGCCGGTTCGCGACCGCGCGGTCGAAGCCGATCTCGGCCGCGACCGTATCGGTGAAATGGGTAAAGCCACCCGACACGAGCACCGCCCTGCCNNTCGCTGAGGCCCGCCAGCAACGCGACGCGATCACGCAGCGCGCCCGCGAAGTCGATCTCGCCCCGCATCGCGCGTTCGGTGACCTCCGACACTTCGGCTTTCAGTCCGACATAGTCCGCCAGCTCGTCGATGCATTCGACCGTGATCATCGTCGAATCCATGTCGGCGACGAGCAGTTTGCGATGGCGGTCCGCTTCCCGCTGGATAACGCAATCGAAGTACGAATACCCTTCCAAGTGCTCGCGCGCCTTTTCGGGATCGTCTTCGATGGGGATGTCCCAAGCAACACCCTCAACGATCGTTCGCATCGGGGCATTGGACAGCCCCATTAATCCAAGGTCGTCGTGCGCGCCCAGAACAGCCGAGTAACTTCCCGATTCTTTTGTTACGAGCGTTGCAATGAACACGTCAGTCCTCCCAAGCGTGGCGCTCATTGCAGGGCCGACCGCCAGCGGCAAGTCCGCTTTGGCGATGGCGCTTGCCGACCTGACGCCGTCGGTCATTATCAACGCGGACTCGATGCAGGTGTACCGCGACCTGCGCATCGTGACCGCGCGACCGAGCGCCGAGGATGAAGCGCGGCATCCGCACCGACTGTTCGGTTACATCGACGGCGCGGAAAGTTGCTCGGCGGCTCGATGGGCCGATGATGCCAAGGCGGCGATTGCCGACGCCCATGCCGCCCAACGCCTGCCCATTCTCGTCGGCGGCACCGGACTCTACATCCGGACGCTTCTCGACGGAATCGCCCCGGTGCCCGGTATCGACCCGGCCATTCGCAGTGCGATACGCGCCCTTCCGGTGGCGGAGAGCCACGAAGCGCTAACGCGCGAGGATCCCGAAGCCGCAGCGCGGCTCGCCCCTGCCGACACAACCCGCGTCGCCCGCGCGCTCGAGGTCGTGCGCTCGACTGGACGTACCCTGAAATCTTGGCAGGCGCAGCGTGAGGGCGGGATTGGCGATACGGTCCGGCTCGCGCCGGTCGTCCTTCTCCCGCCGCGCGACTGGCTGTTCGCCCGGTGTGACGCCCGGTTCGGCACGATGGTCGAGACGGCACAGGGCGAAGTCGCTTCACTTATCGAGCGCGGTCTCGACCCTGCGCTGCCTGTCATGCGGGCGATCGGCGTGCCTGAAATCGCGGCATTGCTGATGGCAAAAGTCAGTAGAAGTGATGCCTGCGCGGCTGGTAGCCTTGCCACGCGGCAATATGCCAAACGCCAGTTTACATGGTTCTCGAACCAGAGCCCGCATAGCTGGCCAAAACATCAATCGTATTTAGATTCCGAAACGACAACGCAATTAGCAATTAAATTACGTGAAAACACGTTGACAGCATAGATTCATATCTCTAACCGCGCCGCACTGCAACAAAGGACGTATCATGCCCACCGAACTGCCCGGAGCCGAAATCCTTGTCGAGGCGCTCGCCGATCTCGGCGTGGAGATCGTATTCGGCTATCCCGGCGGTGCGGTGCTTCCGATTTATGACGCGCTGTTCAAGCAGAAGCGGATCAAGCACATCCTCGTCCGTCACGAACAGGCGGCGACTCATGCGGCGGAGGGCTATGCGCGCTCGACCGGCAAGCCCGGCGTCGTGCTCGTCACCTCCGGCCCCGGCGCGACCAATGCGATCACCGGCATCACCGACGCGCTGATGGACTCGATCCCGATGGTCGTCATCACCGGTCAGGTTCCGACGGCATTGATCGGTACCGATGCGTTCCAGGAAGCCGACACCGTCGGCATCACGCGCCACTGCACCAAGCATAACTACCTCGTGAAGGACCCGGCGAAGCTCGGCGGCATCATCCATGAAGCCTTCCATATCGCGACCTCCGGGCGTCCCGGACCTGTCGTCGTCGATATCCCGAAGGACGTGCAGGTCGCGACGGCGCGGTACAGCAATCCTGGCAAGATCCAGCACAGGACGTACCGCCCTGCCCTCAAGCCGGAAGCGAAGTCGGTCGAGACGCTGGTCGAGATGCTCGCGGCCGCCGAACGCCCGGTGCTCTACACCGGTGGCGGCATCATCAACTCCGGCCCCGGTGCGAGCCAGATGCTGCGCGAACTCGCGCGGATCACAGGTGCGCCTGTCACATCCACACTGATGGGCCTTGGCGCCTATCCGGCGAGCGGCGAACAGTGGTTGGGCATGCTCGGCATGCATGGCACCTATGAAGCCAATATGGCGATGCACGGCGCCGACCTGATCGTGGCGCTCGGCAGCCGTTTCGACGACCGCGTGACCGGCCGCCTCGATGCGTTCAGTCCGAAATCGAAGAAAATCCATGTCGATATCGACCGCAGTTCGATCAACAAGACGGTGCGCGTCGACCTGGCCGTCGTCGGCGATGTCGGCCGCGTGCTCGAGGATGCGGTCAAACTGTGGAAGGCACGCCAGCATCCAAAGCCCGACCTGAAGGCATGGTGGGCGCAGATCGACAAATGGCGCGCGAAGAAGTCGCTCAGCTTCGCCAAGTCGAAGGCCGAAATCATGCCGCAGCACGCGATCCGGGCGCTGTGGGAGGCGACGCACAAGAAACAGCCGATCATCACGACCGAAGTCGGCCAGCACCAGATGTGGGCGGCGCAGCACTTCGATTTCGAAGCGCCCAACAAATGGCTGACCTCGGGCGGCCTCGGCACCATGGGTTACGGCCTGCCCGCCGCGATCGGCGCGCAGCTCGGCAACCCGAATGCGCTCGTCATCGACATCGCTGGCGAAGCATCGATCCAGATGAACATCCAGGAACTGGCGACAGCGACGCAATACCGCTTGCCGGTCAAGATCTTCATCCTGAACAACGAGTACATGGGCATGGTCCGCCAGTGGCAGGAACTGACCTATGAAAGCCGCTATTCGGAAAGCTACTCGGACGCCTTACCCGACTTCGTGAAGCTGGGCGAAGCTTACGGCTGGAAGGGCGTCCGGATCGAAAGCCCCGATGCGCTCGATGCCGGTATTGCGGAAATGCTCGCCCATGACGGACCGGTCATCGTCGATTGCCTCGTCGCGAAACAGGCGAACTGTTTCCCGATGATCCCAAGCGGTAACGCACATAACGACATGATTCTGGCACCCGAGCAGGTGTCCGGCACCATGGACGACGAAGCGAAGGCACTGGTCTGATGCATATCAAGACCGGACCCAGCGAGCGGCACACGCTCAGCGTCACAGTGGACAATGAATCGGGCGTGCTCGCGCGCATTGCCGGGCTTTTTTCGGCACGCGGCTATAACATCGAAAGCCTGACCGTCGCCGACATCAGCGCCGATGATGCGGTTTCGCGCATTACCATCGTGACCAGCGGTACCGCGGCGGTCATCGAACAGGTCGTGGCACAACTCGACCGGCTGGTACCCGTGCACAAGGTCACCGACCTGACGACGCTTGGCGAACATATCGAGCGCGAACTCGCGCTGGTGAAGGTTGCGGGCGTGGGCGAACATCGGATCGAGGCACTGCGCCTCGCCGAGGTATTCCGCGCCAATGTCGTCGATACGACGATTTCGAGTTTCGTGTTCGAAGTGACCGGCGCCTCGACCAAGATCGACAGGTTCGTTGCGCTGATGGGCGAGATCGGGCTGGTCGAAGTCGCCCGCACGGGCATCGTCGCCATGGCACGGGGGAAGACGGCGGTTTAGTTTTTACCCCTCTCCCCCTGCGGGAGAGGGAGGGGCCCGCGCCGCAGGCGTGGGAGGGTGAGGGATCGTCCCTCCAACCCCTCACCAACTTCGACTAGGGCTGCGCCCAAGTCTTCGTATCCTCTCCCGCAGGGGGAGAGGAGCTAAAGCGGGAAATTACAATGCGCGTTTATTACGACCGGGACGCCGATCTGGGTCTCATCAAGAACAAGAAGATCGCGATCGTCGGTTACGGGTCGCAGGGGCATGCCCATGCGCAGAACCTGCGCGACTCGGGCGTTGCAGAGGTCGCCATCGCGCTGCGCGAAGGTTCAGCCACTGCAAAGAAGGCCACCGACGCCGGTTTCAAGGTGTTGTCGAACAAGGAGGCGGCGAAATGGGCCGATATCCTGATGATCCTCGCACCCGACGAGCATCAGGCCGCGATCTGGGAGAACGACCTGAAGGGCAACATGAAGGCTGGTGCCGCGATCGCCTTTGCGCACGGCCTGAACGTCCATTTCGGCCTGATCGAACCGCCCGCCGACATCGACGTCATCATGATCGCGCCAAAGGGTCCGGGGCACACCGTGCGCAGCGAATATGTTCGCGGCGGCGGCGTTCCCTGCCTCATCGCCATCCACCAGGATGCGACCGGCAACGCGCATGACGTGGCGCTGGCCTATGCCTCGGGCGTCGGTGGCGGCCGCTCGGGCATCATCGAAACGAATTTCAAGGAAGAGTGCGAAACCGATCTGTTCGGCGAGCAGGCCGTTCTGTGCGGCGGCATCACCCACCTGATCCAGGCCGGGTTCGAAACGCTGGTCGAGGCGGGCTACGCCCCCGAAATGGCCTATTTCGAGTGCCTCCACGAAACCAAGCTGATCGTCGACCTGCTCTACGAAGGCGGCATTGCCAACATGCGCTATTCGATCTCGAATACCGCGGAATATGGCGACATCACCACGGGTCCGCGCATTATCACCGCCGAGACCAAGGCCGAAATGAAGCGCGTGCTCGCCGACATCCAGTCGGGCCGGTTCGTGAAGAACTTCGTCCTCGATAACCGTGCAGGCCAGCCGGAACTGAAGGCCGCGCGCAAAGCCGCTGAAGCGCACCCGATCGAAAAGACGGGTGCTGAGCTGCGCGCAATGATGCCGTGGATCGCGGCCAACAAGCTGGTCGACCAGACGAAGAACTAAGCACGATGTTCGAAGCGCAGCGGCGCCAGCTGGACGCGCTGGAGGCGGACAACCGCCTCCGCGCGCTCATGCCGCGACGCGGGATCGACTTCGCGTCCAACGACTATCTCGGGCTGGCGGGGTCGCAGCGACTGCGAGCCTTGCTGACCGAGGGAATTGCGCTCGGCATCCCGGCGGGATCGGGCGGATCCCGGTTGCTGCGCGGTAATCACGAAGCCCATGAAGCGCTCGAGGCGAGCGCCGCACGACACTATGGCAGTGAATCCGCACTGTATTTCGCGACCGGTTTTGTGGCGAATGCCGCACTGTTCGCGACGCTGCCACAGCGCGGCGACCTGATCATCCATGACGAACTCATCCATGCGAGCGCGCATGACGGCATGCGGCTCGGGCGGGCCGAGCGCGTTGGTGCCAGGCACAACGACGTCCAGGCGTTCGACGATACGATCGCTGCTTGGCGGCACGCTGGCGGAAACGGCACGCCATGGATCGCGGTCGAAAGCCTCTACAGCATGGACGGCGACCGAGCACCGCTCGCCGGGCTCGCCGAGATTGCCGCGCGCCATGACGCAGTGTTGATCATCGACGAAGCGCACGCGACCGGCGTTTTCGGACCTGAAGGTCAAGGGTTGGCGCACGCCCTTGGCGAACGCGCGAACGTCATCACGCTCCATACCTGTGGAAAGGCACTGGGGTGCGAAGGCGCGTTGTTGTGCGGCCCGCGCGTCGTCACCGACTTCGTCGTCAACCGCGGCCGGCCGTTTATCTTCTCCACCGCCCCCTCCCCGCTGATGGCGTGGCTGGTGCGGCAGGCGATCGAAATCGTCGCAGCCGAACCCGAACTGCGCAGCCGCCTTCAGGCACAGATAAGGCAGGCCGAAATCTTGCTCGAACCACTCGGCGTGCCGGCCAGCGGCTCGCAGATCCTGCCCGTCATCATCGGAGACAATGGCCGCACGATGCGGATCGCCTCCACATTGCAGGATACAGGATTCGACATTCGCGGCATTCGCCCGCCGACGGTCCCGCAAGGCACGGCGCGGTTACGCATTTCGATAACGCTCAATGCCGACGCACAAGAAATCGATGCTATGGCCACGGCGCTCGCCGGGGCTATGGCGGCGGCATGACCGCACGTTTCATCGTCACGGGGACAGACACGGGTATCGGCAAAACCGTCTTCGCGGCCGCCCTCGCGGGTGCGTTGGACGTTCCCTATTGGAAGCCTGTCCAGGCGGGCCTCGATGAGGAAACCGACAGTCAGGCCGTCGAACGGCTGACCGGCATAACACCCCTGCCCGAAGCCTATCGTCTCGCTACTCCCGCATCGCCGCATCTGGCGGCGGAGTTCGACGGCGTGACGATCGATACCGCATCGCTCCGGCCACCATCCGGCCCCTTGGTCATCGAAGGTGCGGGCGGCGCACTGGTGCCGGTCACACGCGATACGCTGTATGCTGACCTGTTCGCCCGCTGGCAGATTCCGGTGATCGTCTGTGCACGGACCGCGCTCGGGACGATCAATCACAGCCTGTTGACCGTCGAAGCCCTGCGCAGGCGAGGCGTCCATATCCACGGCATCACCTTCATCGGCGACGCCGTGCCGGACAGCGAGGCGATCATCCCGGCGCTCTCCGGTTGCAAGCGCCTGGGCCGCCTCCCCCGCCTCGATCCACTCACCCGTGAGACCCTGTCGGCCGCTTTCGCCGCAAATTTCGATCTGGCCGATTTCCAGTGAGCGCCGTCTGGCATCCCTTCACACAGCATGGATTGCAGGAACCCGTGCCACTGATCGAACGGGCGGAGGGTGCACGGCTGTTCGGCGCCGACGGGCGAAGCTGGATCGACGCTATCTCGTCATGGTGGGTGACGACCCATGGACATGCCCATCCGCGGATCATGGCCGCGATCCGCGACCAGACCGAACGGCTCGACCAGTTGATCTTCGCCGGATGGACGCACGAGCCCGCCGAAACGCTCGCCGCCGAACTTGTCCGTATCACACCCGATCCTCTGACCCGCGTGTTCTTTTCCGATTCCGGGTCAACCAGTGTCGAGGTCGCGCTGAAGATGGCGCTCGGTTACTGGGCGAACATCGGTGATGCGCGCAGCACCATCGTCGTGATGGAGCATAGCTATCATGGCGATACCATCGGCGCGATGTCGGTGGGTGCCCGGGGCGTGTTCAATCAGCCCTATACGCCGTTGCTGTTCGACGTCGTGACCGTGCCCTTTCCTGCCATCGGCAAGGAACAGGCGACGCTCGATGCGCTGGAGGCCGCATGCCGCGCGAAACCCGCTGCATTCATCGTCGAGCCGCTGATCCTCGGTGCCGGCGGCATGCTGATGTACACGCCTGAGACGCTAGCCGAAATGCGTCGCATCTGCGCGGCACATGATGCGTTGTTCATTGCCGACGAAGTGATGACCGGCTGGGGTCGTACCGGCACGCTGTTCGCCTGTGAACAGGCCGGTGTCATCCCGGACATTCTGTGCCTGTCGAAAGGACTGACCGGCGGCGCGGTTCCTCTCGCCGTTACGCTGTGTACCGAAGCCATATTCCAGGCACACTGGTCCACCGACCGGGCGCGAATGTTCTATCATTCGAGTTCCTACACCGCGAACCCCATCGCCTGCGCAGCCGCCAACGCCAATCTCGCGATCTGGCGCGACGAACCGGTCCACGCGCGTATCGATACGCTGTGCGAGGCACAGGGTGCCGCACTCGCCGCCTGCGCGTCGCATCCTCGCGTGCAAAACGCGCGTCAGATCGGCACGATCGCGGCATTCGATATGTCGGTGCCGGACGGCGGCTATCTCTCGGCGCTTGCACCACGCCTGATCGCGCATTTTCGTGACCGCGGCGTCCTGCTGAGGCCGCTCGGCAATACGATCTATATCATGCCGCCCTATGGCATCACACCCGGCGAACTGGCGCAGATCTACGCCACGATCGGCGAAGCGCTGGACAGCTTCTGATCCTTCGGGCCACCGAATGGAAACGTTCCGTTTCCGAATCGTTGTTTGACGCATGCGTCTCGACCGCCGAGACAGGCCGCCATTTTCAACGGGAGTATCCCATGCGCAAGAAACTCATAGCCCTCGCCGCCGCAATCGCGGTCGCCACCCCCATCATCGCGCAACAGGCGATGCAGACGCCGGGCCAGAAAAACCCCGCTGCCATCACCGGGGGCAGCTACACGACCGACCCCAATCACACCCTGGTCATGTGGGAAGTCGACCACCTCGGCTTCACCCCGTATTGGGGTATTTTCGGCGATGTGAACGGCACGCTGCAGTTCGATCCGAAGAAGCCGAATGCCGCCAAGGTCGATGTGACCATTCCCGTGTCGAAGGTCGTCACCGCAAGCACCGGCCTGACCGCCCACCTGCTGCGCGCAGGCAAGGACGGGGGCAAGCCGGACTTCTTCGGCCCTACGCCCGCCGATGCCAGGTTCGTCTCGACCAAGGTCGTCGCCAGCGGCCAGAATGCGACCATCACGGGCAACCTGACGCTGAACGGCGTGACCAAGCCCGTCACACTGGCCGCCAAATTCTATGGCGCGGGCAAGATGCCGGCGCAGATGGGGGGCAAGGAAGGCCTGGGCTTCGAGGCGACCGCCACCATCAAGCGCAGCGACTTCGGCATTTCGATGGGCATCCCCATGGTCAGCGATGCTGTCCATTTGAAGATTGCTGCCGGGTTCATGAAGTAAGACTATCTTGCACGGGGCCAGCGGCTGTTGTAGCCGCTGGCCCATGACGCGCACCCGCGCCCTCCTGCTTCGACTTACGCGCCCTTAGGCGCGACCGACGACGTGCGCGCAAGCGCACACGCTGCCTAAGGGACATTTCCGAACACCCCTCGAAGCAACGAGTGCGAACACATGCTGCGCGATCCTTCCGTAAAATACCGACCGTTTCCCCAGATCGACCTGCCGAACCGCCAATGGCCGTCGCGGACGATCACCCATGCCCCACGCTGGCTGTCGACCGACATGCGCGACGGAAACCAGGCGCTGATCGACCCGATGGACAGCGAGAAGAAGCAGCGCTTCTTCGACCTGCTCGTGAAGATCGGCATCAAGGAGATCGAGGTCGGCTTCCCCAGTGCCGGCGCGACCGAGTTCGATTTCATCTCGGGGCTGGTGAAGAACGACCGCATTCCCGACGACGTGATCGTCCAGGTGTTGACCCAGGCACGCCGCGACCTGATCGAGACGACTTTCTCAAGCCTGGAAGGCGCGCCCAAGGCGATCGTCCACGTCTACAACGCCGTCAGCCCGGCGTGGCGCAAGATCGTGTTCGGCATGGACAAGCCGCAGATCAAGCAGATCGCTGTCGACGCCGCGATGATGCTGCGCGACGAGGCGGCCAAACGTCCGGACACCGAATGGCATTTCCAGTATAGCCCGGAAACCTTCTCGACCGCCGAGATCGAATTCTCGACCGAGGTGTGCGCAGCGGTGATGGACATATTGCTGCCCACGCCCGAGCGGCCGATCATCTTCAACCTGCCCGCGACCGTCGAATGCGCGACGCCAAATATCTATGCCGACCAGATCGAATGGTTCGCGCGGAATATCCCGAACCGCGACGCGGTCGTCATTTCGCTCCATACCCATAACGACCGTGGCACCGGCGTTGCCGCAACCGAGTTGGGATTACTTGCTGGTGCCGACCGCGTCGAAGGCTGTTTGCTGGGCAATGGCGAGCGCACGGGGAACGTCGATCTCGTGACCGTCGCGCTCAACATGTACACGCAAGGCATCGATCCCGGTCTCGACTTCTCCGACATCGACGAGGTCGTGAAGACGGTCGAATATTGTACCAATATCGCGACCCACCCTCGCCAGCCCTATGCCGGCGAGTTGGTGTTCACGGCGTTCTCAGGCAGCCATCAGGACGCGATCAAGAAGGGTTTCGCGTCGCAGGAAGCACGCAATGACGAACTGTGGGAGGTGCCCTACCTCCCCATCGATCCCAAGGACCTGGGCCGCGATTACGAAGCGGTGATCCGCGTCAATTCGCAGTCCGGCAAGGGTGGTGTCGCCTGGGTACTGGAACAGGACAAGGGCCTGAAACTGCCCAAGCGCATGCAGGCCGACTTCAGCCGCCACGTCCAGGCACTCGCCGACGAAACCAGCCGCGAGCTCAACGCCGCAGACATCTGGGGTGCGTTCGAAAGCGCGTACCTCGGCGACGGCCGCTTCGCGCTCGGCGATTACGACGAGACGCGCGGCAGCAACGGCGACCGCATCTTCGCGGGCAAGCTGGTCATCGACGGGCGCGAACAGTCGGTCAGCGGGCGCGGCAACGGCCTGATTTCGTCTGTCGTCGCGGCGCTCGCCGAACAGGGCGTGGCGCTGGACGTCGTCGATTACGTCGAACATACTCTAGGGCATGCCAGCGATGCTCAGGCGGCGGCTTATGTCGAATGCCGCACCGCGTCGGGCAAGACGGTCTGGGGGGTCGGGATCGATGCGGACGTTGCGACGGCGAGTGTGCGGGCAGTGCTCGGTGCGGCGAACGCCAGCGCATGACTGACCTGGGGCAGTTTATCGACGGGCTGCCCAAGACGGAGTTGCACCTGCATATCGAGGGCAGCCTGGAGCCCGAGATGCTGGTCGCACTGGCGAAACGCAACAAGGTCGCCATCCCGTTCGACAGTGTCGAGGACGTCCGCGCGGCGTACAGTTTCACGCGGCTGCAGGACTTCCTCGACATCTATTACCAGGGCGCCGATGTGCTGCGCACCGAGGACGACTTCCGCGTCCTGGCGCTCGCCTATTTCGACCGCGCTGCCGCCGACAACGTCCGCCACGCCGAAATCTTCTTCGACCCTCAGACGCACACGGCGCGCGGCATTCCGTTCGGCGTTGTGGCCGATGGTTTGCTGGCCGGCATGGCGGAAGCCGAAGCGCGGCATGGGCTGACGTCGAAGTTGATCCTGTGTTTCCTGCGCCATCTCGACGAGGATGATGCTTTCGCCACGCTAAAGGCGGCCGAACCCTGGCTGGACCGGATCGTCGGCGTCGGGTTGGATTCGAGCGAGGTAGGTCATCCGCCGTCGAAATTCGAGCGTGTGTTCGAGGCGGCGGCGGCCATGGGCCTCAAGCGCGTGGCCCATGCCGGCGAAGAAGGTCCGCCCGCCTATGTCGCCGAAGCGCTCGACCTGTTGCACATCGACCGGCTTGATCATGGCAACCGGTCGCTTGAAGATCCGGCGTTGGTAAACCGTCTACGCGATTCTGCCATGACGCTGACCGTCTGCCCTCTCTCCAATCACAAACTCTGCGTGGTCGACGATCTTGCTGCGCATCCGATCCGCCGCATGCTCGACCTCGGCCTGCGCGCAACGGTCAACTCGGACGATCCCGCCTATTTCGGCGGCTACGTGAATGCGAACTACCGCGCAGTCGCGCCCTTGCTGACGCGCGATCAGGTCGCGACGCTTGCGCGCAACAGTTTCACCGGATCATTCCTGCCGCCTGAAACGGTCGCGGCGCATCTCGCCGAGATCGACGCCTATATGGACAGCCAATGACGACGCTCAGCTACATCGAACACGACCGTTTCGTCGGACAGGTCCGGGCGCTGGCAAAGCTGATCGGTGCGAATGGGTGGAGGCCAGATTTCATCCTGGGGATCGGGCGCGGCGGCCTCGTCCCTGCGGTGTTCCTCAGTCATGCGACCTCGATCCCGCTGCTGTCGGTCGACCACTCGACACAGGTGGCGCCGTTCGGCGACGAATTGCTCGCACAGATCGCGAGGCAAACGGCAAATGGCACGCACATCCTGATCGTCGACGACATCAATGATTCAGGCCGAACCATCGCCTATCTGCGCAAGGCGATTGCGGAGGGTGGCGATATCGCGAACCTGCGGGTCGCGGTACTCATCGACAACATCCGTTCGATCCAGACCGTCGATTATCGCGCTGAAACCATCGACCGCGACCAGGACCAGAGCTGGTTCGTTTTCCCGTGGGAAGCGATGGCGCCCGGCGAAGACACGCTGGTCGCCGCCGCCGAGGCGCACAACGGCTAGTTCAGGACGGTCGCCATCTTGACCGTACGCTCCGGAGCATTGTTCAACTGGACGATGTAACGCCCCGGCGTCACATCGAAGCTGACCGATTTGCGAAAACCCGTGCAGCTCTTAAGGTCGTTGTGGCCAGTCGACTTCAGCATGGCCCCATCACGGACGAGGTTCACGAAAGTCGCATTCGACAGGATGACGTCGAGCTTGCCCGCCTTGGGCACGTCCAGCGCGGCGAGACCCGCCGATGTCCGCGGCTTCGGCTCGCGTTCGGCGACGGCGAATTTCACGTCACTGGCCGCTCGTAGTTCGATCTGGGTCGTCGTGCCCGTCGCGAGTGCGAATTTCATGTCGGGAACGCGTGCGGCAAGATGCTTGGCCGGCTTGTCCCAGCCTGCAGGAACTGGACAGGTCTGCGCCATCGCTGGCGTCACAGTCATCAGGGCAAGCACAGCAATCGTCGGCATCATTTTCTCCCGAACAGTTTTTCGATGTCACCATGGGCCAGCTTGATCCAGGTCGGCCGCCCGTGATTGCACTGGCCCGAATGCGGCGTCACTTCCATTTCGCGCAACAGCCCATTCATTTCCGCAACCGATAATATCCGGCCCGCGCGTACCGATCCATGACACGCCATTGTGGCGGCCACATGGTCGAGGCGTTCCCTGAGACTGAGCGCTTCACCGAATGCCGCAAGTTCGTCGGCGAGATCGGTGACGAGGCCAGTCACGTCGCTGGTGCCGAGAGCGGCGGGCACGCCTCGCACGAGCATGGCGGCTGGGCCGAAGCGTTCGAGTTCGAGACCGAACTCCACGAGTTCAGGGATTCTTGCTTCCAGCCGGTCGCACGCGGGTTCGTCGAGTTCTACGACCTCGGGGAGCAGCAGCGGCTGCGATGCGACGACGCCGCTCGCCGTCGCGCGACGCATGCGTTCGAGAACAAGGCGCTCATGCGCGGCATGCTGGTCGACGATGACGAGACCGTCCTCGGCTTCGGCGATGATGTACGTCGCTGCCACCTGACCACGGGCGACCCCCATGGGGAAGCTGTTAGCCGGGGCGGTCGCGGCTTCGGCGCGTGCAAAAGGGGTGGCTTCGAAAGTTGCCCTCTCTTCCGCCACCCCCGCGAAAGCGGGAGGCCAGCTTTCCTGCCTTGGCGGTGCAAAGAAGGAAGCTGGATTCCCGCTTACGCGGGAATGACTGATTTCTGTTGTCCACAACCCGAGCGCCGCAGCACTCGGCCTCGGCTGGCTACGATGCCCCGCGCTATCAAGCGCCGCACGCAACCCGCCGACGATCAATCCCCGCACCATCGCCGGGTCGCGAAAGCGCACTTCGGTCTTTGCCGGATGCACGTTCACATCCACCTCGCTCGGCGGCACATCGAGAAAGAGCGCCACCACCGCATGCCGGTCACGCGCCAGCATCTCGGCATAGGCTCCGCGTACCGCGCCCACGAGCAGCCGGTCTTTCACCGGCCGGCCGTTGACGAAGAGATACTGGTGGTCGGCAATGCCGCGATTGAATGTCGGTAGCCCTGCGACGCCGCCTAGCACCACGCCTTCGCGCACGGCATCGATCGCGACACTATTGGCGGCCAGTTGCCGGTCGGTCAGCGCCGCAACTCGCGACGGCCGGTCTTCGGCCTGAACCGACAGAACCCGCCGTCCATCATGATCCAGCGTGAAAGCGATGTCCGGCCGCGCCATCGCCAACCGCTTCACGACATCGAGGCTCGCCGCATATTCGCTCCGCGCCGAACGCAGGAATTTCCGACGAGCGGGTACGTGCGCGAACAGATCGTCGACCCTGACCCGCGTACCGGGCGGCAGCGCTGCAGGACCATCGGCTGCGACCGCGCCATTGTCGACGGTGCGCGACCACCCCTCCCCGCCCGCGACGCGACTCTCGATCGTCAGCCGCGCGACGCTCGCGATCGAGGGCAACGCCTCGCCGCGAAATCCCATCGTCGCGACGTTTTCGATGGCATCGTCAGGCAGTTTCGACGTCGCGTGCCGTTCGAGCGCCAGCGCAATCTCGTCACGACTCATGCCGCAACCGTCGTCGGCAACCTCGATCCCGTCGATACCGCCACCGCGTAACACTATGGAAATACGCGAAGAACCGGCATCGATCGCGTTTTCGACCAGTTCTTTCAGCGCCGATGCCGGCCGCTCCACCACCTCTCCGGCGGCGATACGATTGACGAGATGCGGCGGTAGTCGGCGTATTGACATTAACCACCCCCTAGACCAAGCGCAGCCATCCCGCGACCCCGGCCCGGCGCGGTTTTTCTCACCCGAGATTTCCGTTTCCGTTTGCCGGGCGCGCCAACAGGTATTGAGAGTCCAGCACAGACATGGCCGCCAACCCGTTCACCCGTTTCTTCAAGTTCATGTCGCATGACATGGCGATCGACCTCGGCACCGCGAATACGGTGGTCTACTTGCGCGGGCGCGGCATCGTGCTCAACGAACCTTCGGTGGTCGCGATCGAGACGCTCAACGGCGTGAAAAAGGTGAAGGCGGTCGGTGACGACGCCAAGCTGATGATGGGCAAGACCCCCGGCAGCATCGAGGCGATCCGCCCCCTGCGCGATGGCGTCATCGCCGACATCGACGTTGCCGAGCAGATGATCAAGCACTTCATCCACAAGGTGCATGGCGGCAAGATGCGAGCGTGGCGCTTCCCGGAAATCGTGATCTGCGTGCCGTCGGGATCGACCTCGGTCGAACGCCGCGCGATCCGCGACGCCGCATCGAACGCGGGCGCGAGCCAGGTCTATTTGATCGAGGAACCGATGGCCGCCGCGATCGGTGCCGACATGCCCGTCACCGAACCGATCGGATCGATGGTCGTCGACATCGGCGGCGGCACGACGGAAGTCGCGGTGCTCTCGCTGCGCGGTGTCGCCTATTCGACTTCGGTGCGCGTCGGCGGCGACAAGATGGACGAAGCGATCGTCAGTTACGTTCGCCGCAACCATAACCTGCTGATCGGCGAAGGTACGGCCGAACGGATCAAACAGGAAGTCGGCGTTGCAAAGCCCCCGCTCGACGGTGTCGGCCTCACCATCCACGTCAAGGGCCGCGATCTGGTCAACGGCGTGCCCAAGGAAATCACGATCAACCAGGGCCAGATCGCCGAAGCGCTGAGCGAGCCTGTCGGCAGCATCGTCGAGGGCGTTCGGATCGCACTCGAAAACACCGCACCCGAACTGGCCGCAGACATCGTCGATCAAGGCATCGTCCTGACCGGCGGTGGCGCATTGCTCACCGGCCTCGACGAAGTGCTGCGCGATGAAACCGGCCTGCCGGTCACGGTGGCGGACGATCCGCTGACCTGCGTCGCCCTCGGTACGGGCCGCGCTCTGGAAGACCCGATGTTCCGCGGCGTCCTCCAGACCGCTTGACGAGGTAAGGGCCCCTCATGGCGCCGCCAAAAAACCGGCGCTCCGGCTTTTCACGGCGTGCGCAATACGGCCTGTTCGCGACCTATGTGATCGCAATCGTCGGCATTCTTCTCGGCCTTTTGCTGGCGATCACGGCGCGGTTCGACCCAGAGGGTCATGCGGCGATCCAGGGATTCTTTGCAGATCTGACATCACCCATTTCGGGCGCAGCGCGAACCGCCACGGATACGGCGGGATCCGGGCTCAGCGGCATCGGCGCCTACATCGAGGCGGGTTCCAAGAACCGCGCGATGGAAGCCGAACTACGCGCCGCACGGACCAAGCTGGTCGAGGCGCAAGCCATGGCCCGCGAGAACGCCCGCCTGCAGAAGCTTGCGAAACTCGTCGAAAACCAGGCGGATACGATCGTGTCGGCGCGCCTCGTCGCATCGAC
>DDFE01000166.1:0-6410 GCA_002336985.1 Sphingomonadales bacterium UBA1936 | reverse complement strand
GTACGATCGCCCGACGGATTGATCGGCCGGGTGGTCGCGACCGCACGCATTACCGCCCGCGTCCTGCTGATCACCGATGGCGGCAATGTGGTGCCCGTGCGCCGCATCAGCGACGGAATGCCGGCACTTGCTACCGGACGCGGTGACGGGATGCTCGACATCCGCGCGCTCGAGGCAGGGCAGAACCCTTTCAAGGTCGGCGACCTGTTCGTGACTTCGGGCGCGGGTGGTGTTTATCCGCCCAATGTTCCCGTGGGCATCGTGCGGCAAAGCAACCGCGAGGCGGGTGTGGCCCGCCCCTTTGCCGATCCCAACCGCCTCGATTTCGCGATTGTACTTCCGCCCTACGTCTCACCAGCAGAAACGCTGCCGGCCGCAGAGGGTGGGCCGTAGATGCTGCCGCTCAAACGCCGGACGAGTTTTTCACCGCCGCCGACGGCGCTCGAACGCCAGCTCGTCCCAATCGGATCGACGATGGTCGCGTCGATGGCGCCGCTTGCCCCCTTTGTCCTGACGGAGCCGCTGCTTCCGCCCTTCGGCCTGATGGTGTTCCTCGCCTGGCGACTGCTCAGGAACGACATCTGGCCCTTGTGGATGGGAATTCCGCTCGGCCTGTGGGACGATTTCTTCAGCGGGCAGCCGATCGGGACCGGCATGGCCGGTTGGACCGCCGCCATGCTCGCGCTCGATTTCGTCGAACGACGGCTGCCCTGGCGCAGCCATGTCGAGGACTGGGGCATCGCGGTCGTCACCATTGCCGCCTATCTCTTCTTCGCACTGCTCGTGGCAGGCGCGACCGGTGGCGGCACGTCGCCGCTCATATTGCTGCCGCAGATCGTGATTTCAGCATTGTTCTGGCCGCTTATCTCGCGAGCCTGCGCCGCGCTCGACCGCTGGCGCAACCCCCGCTAAGCCACAGATCGTGATCAAACTCGACCGATTGCTGGGCAAGCGCAGCCTGTCCGAGGCGCAGGTTCAGATGAGCTTTACGCGCCGCGGCTTCGTGCTGGGCGCGGCGCAAATCGGCATGTCGGGCGTACTTGCCGGCCGCATGGCATGGCTGTCGATCGCCGAGAACGAGCGCTACAAGCTTTTGGCGGAGAGCAACCGGGTCAACCTGTCGTTGATCCCCCCGCGCCGCGGCTGGGTCGTCGACCGCAACGGCAAGCCGCTGGCACTCAACAAGACCGTGTTCCGGGTCGACATCATTCCGGACCGCCTGAAGGATAAGGACGCTACGCTCGATACCCTCGTCAAGCTGCTGAGCCTGCCCGAAGAGGAACGGCAGCGCATCGCGGACGACATCGACGACGCAGCCGGCTTCCAGCCCGTTCAGGTCGCCGAAAACCTGGATTGGGAGCATTATGCCGCCCTGTCGGTGCGCGCGCAGGACCTGCCGGGCGTCATTCCGGCGCAGGGCTTCGCACGCTTTTACCCCGATGGTGCCGCCGTCGGTCACCTGCTCGGCTATGTCGGATCGGCAAGTGCCGCCGATTACGAAAAGACCAAGGATCCGCTGATGCTGACCCCCGGCTACAAGGTCGGCAAAGACGGCATCGAAAAGACGTTCGATCCGATCCTGAAGGGCGTTCCGGGTGCGCGGCGGAGTGAGGTGACGGCGCGCGGCAAGCTGGTCCGCGAACTCGATACGCGTCAGGATATCCCTGGCCGCACGCTACAGCTGACGATCGACAAGGGCCTTCAGGCCTATGCGGCCCGGCGCCTGGGCACCAATTCCGGCTCGGCGGTGGTGATAGATTGCCTGACAGGCGAATTGCTCGCGATGGTGTCGATGCCCGCGTACGACCCGAACAGCTTTTCCGACGGCATCAGCCGCAAGGAATGGAAGCTGCTTTCGGAAAACGACCACGTTCCCCTGATGAACAAGACGCTGCAGGGGCTTTACCCGCCCGGGTCTACGGTCAAGCCGATGAACGGCCTTGCACTGCTGCAGGCGGGTGTAAGCCCGACCGATCGCGTCGTCTGTTCGGGCGCGCTGCGGGTGGGATCGGGCGTCTTCCACTGCCACAAGCGCCGCGGACATGGGCCGCTCGATCTGAAACAGGCCATCATGTACAGCTGCGACATCTATTTCTACGAGATGATCCGGCGGCTTGGGTATGACCGGATTGCTCCGATCGCGCGCAGTGTGGGCCTTGGCCAGAAGTTCGATCTACCCTTCCCCTCGCAGCGCTTCGGCACGATGCCGGACAGCGAATGGAAGCTGAAAAAATACAAGCAGGAATGGACGGTCGCGGACTCGCTCAACGCGTCGATCGGGCAAGGCTATGTGCTGGCGAACCCCTTACAACTTGCCGTGATGGCGTCACGTATCGCGTCGGGGAAGATGCTGATGCCGCACCTGCTGCGCGGCAAGAACAGCGCACAGGCCGACGCCCTGCCCTACACGCCAGAACATTTCGCCTATATCCGCGATGCCATGGCGGGTGTGGTCAACCAGGGCGGCACAGGCGGTGCTTCACGGATACAGATTCCGGGCATCACACTGGCGGCAAAGACCGGCACCGCGCAGGTCCGGCGTATCACCATGGCGGAGCGCGCGGGCGGCGTGCGGGGCAATGCCGCCCTGCCGTTCAAGCTCCGCGACCACGCACTCTTCGTGTGCTTCGCGCCCGCAGAGTCGCCGCGCTATGCCGCGGCCATCGTGCTGGAACATAACGGCCATACCGTACGCAACCTCGACACGCCGCTGACCGGGCGTGACATCATGACCTATCTGTTCGACCAGGATCTGGCGATCAAGAACCTGGCGGAGGTCGAGCCGACCTGGGGCGGCGATATCGCGACACGCATGGCGGCCGAACATGCCGCCCTCGATGCGCCGGTGCCACCCCCCGCGCCTGAAGTTCCCGCCGACAACGCATCGAACGCGCAGCAGGAGCCGATCGATTGAGCGCTGGACCTGGCATCGTTCCCGCACAGCTGCGCGCGCTGCCCTGGCGCGTGCTGTTTCTCGTCATGGCGATCGGTGGCTTCGGACTTGTCGTGCTTTATTCGGCCGCAAGCGGAAGCCTCACGCCCTGGGCCGCGTCGCAGGGTGCAAAGTTCGCCGTATTCCTGGTCATGGCCCTCGCCATGTCGCGCGTACCCATATCGATATGGAAAGACGGAGCCTGGCCGGCCTTCGTCTTTATTCTCGTCATGCTGCTTGCCGTCGAACTGCTCGGCGCAGTTTCGGGAGGTAGCCGGCGCTGGCTCGATACCGGCATCATCCGCCTGCAACCGTCCGAGTTGATGAAGCTCACCATCGTCCTGGCGCTCGCCAAATTCTACGACCAGTTGCCAGCAGGAGAGATACGCGGCTGGAACGCGCTCTGGCCCGCTGCTGTGGCGATTGTCCTGCCGTTCGGCCTCGTGCTGACCCAGCCCGACCTCGGCACCGCAACGATGATCGCGCTCGGTGGTATTGTGGTCGTCTTCCTGGCGGGCGTGCCGCTGAGGCTGTTCTTCGCGGCAGGCGGAACTCTGCTCGCCGCGCTGCCCGTGGTCTGGGCCTTCATGCACGATTACCAGCGCAACCGGGTGCTCATCTTCCTCAATCCGGAAAGCGATCCGCTCGGCACCGGCTACCACATCACCCAGTCGAAGATCGCGATCGGATCGGGCGGTATCTTCGGCAAAGGGTTCCTCCAGGGTACGCAAAGCCACCTCGATTACCTGCCGGAGGGGCACACCGACTTCGTCTTCGCAACCATGGCGGAGGAATGGGGCTTCCTGGGCGGCCTCTTCATCATCGTCGCTTTCCTGCTCCTGTTCCGTTGGGGGCTGCGTGTCGCAGCCCGCGCACCGACGCGCTTCGGCCAACTGACTGCCGCTGGCCTGACCGCCACGATCTTCTTTTACGTCGCGATCAACCTGTCGATGGTGATGGGCCTCGCCCCGGTCGTCGGCATTCCCCTGCCCCTCGTCAGTTTCGGCGGCACCGCCATGATGACGGTCATGCTGTGTCTTGGCATCCTCATGAGCATCGACCGCGCGGGGAGCCAGCGCAGGAGCGGTTTCCAGTAAGATCGAGACGAAGCGCCGGGGAGTTGCCCCTGCCCGGCAGGCGGACTAGGCGGACTCCATGATCGACTATCTCGATTTCGAAAAACCGGTAGCTGCCCTTGCACGCAGCGCCACCGAATTACGTGCAACCGGAACTCCGGAAGCCGAAGCGGAAGCCGCTCGGCTCGACGAGCGCGCGCGCAAGATGATTGCGGATCTCTATGCCAAGCTCACGCCCTGGCAGCGCACCCAGGTCGCCCGCCATCCGCACCGTCCTCGCTTCTCTGCCTATGTCGCGGACCTCACGAGCGATTTCGAACCGCTCGCCGGCGACCGCGCCTTTGCCGACGATCCGGCCATCATCGGCGGCTTTGCGACCATCGCCGGACGGCGCTGCGTCCTGATCGGCCATGAAAAGGGCAGCGATACGCAGACGCGTCTTGCCCATAATTTCGGCATGGGCCGCCCCGAGGGGTATCGCAAGGCGATCCGCCTCATGGAGCTCGCCGGGAAATTCGGACTGCCCGTCGTGACGTTGGTCGATACCGCCGGCGCTTTCCCGGGAATCGACGCCGAAGCCCGTGGTCAGGCCGAGGCCATCGCGCGCGCGACAGAGGCATGTCTCGCCCTGCCCGTTCCGATGGTTGCAGCAATCGTCGGCGAAGGCGGCAGCGGCGGCGCGATCGCACTGGCGGCCGCCAACCGTGTGCTGATGTTCGAAAACGCTATCTATTCGGTCATCTCACCCGAGGGATGCGCCTCGATCCTGTGGCGCTCCGATGGATCGACGACCAACCAGGCCGCGCTCGCCGCCGAAGCCATGAAGATCACGGCGTCAGACCTGCTGCGGCTGGGTGTCATCGACCGGGTCGTGCCGGAACCCGCCGGCGGCGCGCATCGCGACCCCCTGCAAGCCTGTACCAGCCTGCGCGCGGCAATCGGCGAAGAGCTCGCCGCGCTCGATGGGCTAGACGCCGCATCGCTGCGCACCGACCGTCAGCGCAAATTCCTTGCAATGGGTGCGCTCTAACGGTTGCACATCCGAAAACCGGATGCTAACGGCGCGCCTCTTCGCAAGGCCAAGCGCCTTTGCAGGATGGACGCATAGCTCAGTTGGTAGAGCAGCTGACTCTTAATCAGCGGGTCCTAGGTTCGAGCCCTAGTGCGTCCACCATCATTTCAATGGCTTTGGCGACCCAACTTATTTGCGAGGGCCTTGGTCTGCGCTTCGCTCTTGGGATGGCATGCCTTATGTACCGCGGCGCCATTCTCAAGCGTTGTCGCGCCGCCCTTGGAATGCTCATTGACGTGATGAATCTCCACATCCCGCCACAACATATCGGCGTCGCACACAGCACATTTCTTGGCCTGTCGGTAAAACAAGATGCTGCGCTCAAGTTCGCCATATAGCCGCACGGGATCTTTGGCCCTCAACGGCTGAAGATTGGCGAGCATTTTTTCCTGATAAAAGCGATGCCTTAGACCGATGGTTTCGCCGCGGTCCGAATTGACGCGAGTCCATTGGGCATATTGTGTCCAGTATTCGCTAGGAGCCGGCTCACTCTTCGTGAGATTTCCTTCTGATATCGCCGCAAGAAACTGATCCAGCGCCTCTGGAAGCTTCATCTCCCAACTGCGGACATAATCATCCCAAAGCGTATCCGCGAGAAGCACGAGGTGCATGGCATCATGTCCGCGCAACTTCGCGTGCTTTCCGGGTTGGATTAGCTGTGAAAGCTTGTCGAGGATCGCCATGAGGCGGGACGCGTCATCAGCCTCCAACTCAAAATCCAAATTCTGGTAGTAAAAATCATCGACCGCAGCGGCGTTGATATCGCAATAATTGTCGGAGCCCTTCGCACGTCTATTTAAGAAAAGTACGGCGATCTGCGCCGCAAGCTGGCGCGTTTTGCCGCGGTCATGCCCGGGCTTCATACCCAACGAGCGTATGAAAAAGTCGTGACCAGGGTAGCGTGCGATTTCTGGCTTGCCTCCTAAACGCAGTATAAAGTCGGTAAAATTGCCAGGTAATGCATCCCGCCGCTCCTGCGCGCTGAGCGGTACTCCGCCTTGCAAACGGACAAAAAGGTCGCGAACTTCATTGGCGTCCTTCGTTTCAATCCTCGCAACGGGGATCGTAGTTTCCAGGAAACTTTTCTTCAGATCATCTGTTAACGCGTCGAAATTCTTGTTGGCCCAAGGACATGGTTGGTCACGAAGAAAGCTTGGAAACTTTGCGGTTTCAGCGTCGGTTATGGGGTCGAAGAGTTTGAACGCGCCTTGGGCAAAGTCGCTCAAAGCATTGATGCGCTGCTGGCCATCGATAACTTCAAGGCCTTCACTCTTCATGCCAGCAACCACTGTCGATACGTGGTGAAGATATATACGCGGAAGCGGATATC
>DDFE01000071.1:2176-2819 GCA_002336985.1 Sphingomonadales bacterium UBA1936 | reverse complement strand
CTTGTCGTCGCGAGCACCGCTTGGTCAAGTTGCGCACATCTCGTAGTCTTTGCAGGTGCGCCGTTGAACGTCGTCGACCGCCCGATGGCGCCGACCCAGCGCTCGCGCGAAATCGGTTGGTCGATCACGCCGATCACCGGCCAACCGTCCTCGACCAGTGCGATCAACGTGCCGAAGATCGGCCGCCCCGCGATGAAGCTCGTCGTGCCGTCGATCGGGTCAAGCACCCAGGTGCGCCCTGTCGAGCCATCCTTGGTTCCGTATTCCTCACCGATAATGCCGTCGCGGGGGCATTCTGCCTCGATCAACCGCCGCATCGCGGCCTCCGCGGCACGGTCCGCGTCCGTCACGGGCGAGGCATCGCCCTTGGTCTCGATCTCGAATTTCGCGCGAAACAGGGGCCGGATTGCTTCGCCCGCTACGTCGGCAAGGCGGGCGGAAAGATCGATGTCGGCAGGACGCATCAGTCGAACAGCGAACTGACCGAACTTTCGTCGGCGATGCGCTTGATCGCTTCGCCCAGCAGCGGAGCGATGGTTAGCGCACGGATGTTCTTCACTGCGCCGATTGCCTCGGGCGGCTGGATCGAATCGGTGACGACCAGTTCGCTGAGTGTCGACCCGCCGACGCGGGCGACCGCGCC
>DDFE01000071.1:0-2109 GCA_002336985.1 Sphingomonadales bacterium UBA1936 | reverse complement strand
CGCCGATGATGTTCATCACTTCCGACTCGCCCGCCTTTTCGCGTCGCTTGTCGACAATGGCCAGCGGAGCGTTGTTGAGGCGTTTTGCAAGCGCACGGGCGCGAACCACGCCGCCAACGTCGGGCGAGACGATCATGAGATTGTCGGTCGGAAAGCGGGCCTTGATATCTTCGCTCATCACCGGCGCCGCGAACAGATTGTCGGTCGGGATGTCGAAAAAGCCCTGGATCTGTCCGGCGTGCAGGTCGACGGACAGCACACGGTTGGCGCCCGCAACAGTAATAAGGTTTGCGACCAGTTTGGCCGAGATCGGCGTACGGGGACCGGGTTTGCGGTCCTGCCGCGCATAGCCGAAATAGGGGATGACCGCGGTGATGCGCTTTGCCGACGCGCGCTTCAGCGCGTCGATGCAGATCAGCAGTTCCATAAGATTGTCATTGGCGGGAAAGCCGGTCGACTGGAGCACGAACACGTCTTCGCCACGAACGTTCTCGTGGATTTCGACGAACACTTCTTCGTCGGCAAAGCGGCGCACGCTGGCATTCGTCAGCGGCATTTCGAGATAGGCAGCGATCGCCTGTGCCAGCGGCAGGTTGGCGTTTCCGGTAAGCAGCTTCATCGACGTCCCCTTGGGCGGACCCCATAAACGCCGCTTGCCCGCTGTCAAAGGGGAAGCCTAGGGAGAGCGCGGAATGACCGACCGGCTGACGATATCCCTCGCCCAATTGCCGCAGACGATGGGCGACTTGCGCGGCAATGCCGACGCGATGCTGGCAGCGCGGGCCGAGTGCGCAAGCGACCTGATCGTCTTTCCGGAGCTTCAGCTGATCGGCTATCCGCCGGAGGATCTGGTGCTGAAGCCGGCGCTGGTCGAGCGCGCCGAGGCGGAGCTTGTGCGACTGGCGGCAGCGACTGCCGAACCAGGTCCCGCGATGTTGGTCGGCACGATCGTGCGCGAGGGCGGCCGGTTGTACAATGCAGTAGCATTGCTCGACGGCGGCAGGGTTGCTGGCATTACTCGCAAACACGAACTGCCGAACTATGGCACGTTCGATGAAAAGCGGCTGTTCGCATCCGGGCCTTTTCCCGATCCAATTTCGTTTAAGAATGTCAGGATCGGCGTACCGATCTGTGAAGACATCTGGTTTCCAACGGTCTGCGTGCATCTGAAAGACGCAGGTGCGGAGATCCTGATCTCGCCCAACGGCAGCCCCTATGAGATCGACAAGGACGACCTGCGGGTCGGCGGTGTCGCGGCGAAACGCGTTGCGGAGACCGGTCTGCCGCTCGCTTATCTCAATCGCGTCGGCGGGCAGGACGAACTGGTGTTCGACGGCGCCAGCTTCGTCATCAACGCCGACGGGTCGGTTGCGCATCAGTTCACAGATTGGGATGCGTGCATCGTCGAAACGGTGTGGGAACGCGGCACGAACGGCTGGCGCTGTCTTCCCGGCGAGCGCGCCATACTCGATCCCCACCCGGCAGACATCTATCACGCAATGGTCGTCGGCCTGCGCGACTATGTGAACACCAATCGCTTCCCCGGTGTCGTGCTGGGACTGTCGGGCGGGATCGATTCCGCGCTGTCTGCCGCGGTCGCGGTCGACGCGCTTGGTGCAGATCGCGTGTGGTGCGTCATGCTGCCCTCGCGCTACACCGCCGATATTTCCGAGAGCGATGCGGCGGAATGTGCGCGGCTGCTCGGTTGCCGCCTGGACACCATCCCCATCGCTGACGCCATGACGGCATTCGATGGGATGCTTGCGGGAGTGTTTGCCGGGCGCACCCCGGATCTTGCCGAAGAGAACATCCAGTCGCGCATCCGCGGGCTGACGCTGATGGCGATCAGCAACAAGTTTGGACCGATGCTGCTGACGACCGGCAACAAGTCGGAAATGTCGGTCGGCTATGCGACGATCTATGGCGACATGGCCGGTGGCTATTCGGTGTTGAAAGACGCGTACAAGACGACCGTCTTCGCGTTATCGCGCTGGCGCAACGAGCATGCACCGCGCCTGGGTCTCGGCCCGCCAGGCCCCGTGATGCCCGAACGCGTCATCACACGTCCGCCCTCGGCCGAACTCCGCGACGACCAGAAGGATTCGGATT
>DDFE01000074.1 GCA_002336985.1 Sphingomonadales bacterium UBA1936 | reverse complement strand
GCCACGCCGCCCGGCCTGCGCCGACAAGGTCGCCACCATCGGTCGCGATGTCGGTCGGCACGGCAGTCCCGAACCAGCCGTCGTAAAGCGCATTGGTGCAGACCAGCCGCCCGTTGCGGTCGGTAATCGCGAGTGCGGTCGCGGTATTGTCTGCGGCCTCGCGCACCAGTGCCCAGTCGACGACATGGTCGACGCGCGTTTTCGGCGGAAGCAATTGCCGTGCGAACAGCATGAGCGCGCCAGCCGCGATGACGACCCCGCCGAATGCCGCCGCCATTGCCGTCTGCCCGGTCGCGCGCAGCACGATCCAGCCTGACAGGATCGCGCATCCGGCAACCAGCGCCCCGACCAGCGGTTCGGCCATCTGCGCCGGAATGCGGTCGGTAATGGCCTTCATCCCCGGTCCCGCAGGATCCGTGCGGATTCGCGCTTCCAGTCCTTTTCCTTTTCGTATTCGCGCTTGTCCTGGTGCTTGCGGCCCTTGGCGATGGCGAGTTCGACCTTCGCGCGGCCGCGCTCGTTGAAATAGATCGACAGCGGGACCAGCGTCATGCCCTCGCGCGAAATCGCCTTATGCAGTTTCTCGATCTCGCGCTCGTGGAGCAGCAGCTTGCGGGGGCGCTTGGGCTCATGGTTCTCGCGGTTGCCATGGCTGTATTCGGGCACGTTCGAGTTGACGAGCCACACCTCGCCGCCCTTCACCTCGGCATAGGATTCGACGATCGACCCTTCGCCGAAGCGCAGCGACTTCACCTCGGTGCCGGTCAGCATGATGCCGGCCTCATAGCTGTCCTCGATGGCATAGTCGTACCGCGCGCGCCGGTTCTCGGCGACGGTCTTGGCTTTCACCTGGGCTGGACGTGGGCGTGCCATGACAGGTGCTAGATCAGCCCCGCATGGGCGAGCGCGGCGTCGACGGCGGCACGCGAAGCGGCGCTCGGGGGCGTCATCGGCAGGCGCAGTTCGGCGGTTGCCCAGTCGACCAGTTTCGCCAGCGCATATTTGGTCGGCCCCGGCGACGCGTCGGAAAACAGCGCCGCGTGGAGCGGATAGAGCTGGTCGTTCAGGACCTGCGCACGACCGTAATCGCCTTGCGCACAGGCCGCCTGGAACTCGGCGCACAGCTTCGGCGCGACATTGGCGGTGACCGAAATACAGCCGACACCGCCCGCACCGTTGTAGGCGAGTGCCATGTCGTCATTGCCCGACAGCTGGCAGAACTGGACACCACAGCTGATACGGTGCGCGGCGATGCGCGCCAGGTTGCCGCTGGCGTCCTTGATTCCGACGATCGTCGGCAGCTTCGCCATGCGCGCCAGCGTTTCGGGCTGGATGTCGGTCACTGTCCGCGCGGGCACATTATAGGCGATGATCGGAAGGTCGCTGCTGTTCGCCAGATGCTCGTAATGCGCGAAGATGCCGTCCTGGTTCGGGCGATTGTAATAGGGTGCCACGACCAGCGCCGCCGCAGCCCCCGCCTTCTTCGCGAACTCCATATGCCGAACCGCGGTGGCCGTATCGTTCGACCCGCACCCGGCGATCACCGGCACACGGCCGTCCGCCGCATCGATGCACAATTCGATGACGCGATAGTGCTCGTCATAGCTCAGCGTCGCGCTTTCGCCCGTCGTGCCGCACGGAACGAGCGCCGACGATCCGTTTTCGATCTGCCAGTCGACCAGGCGCCGAAAGGCGCGTTCATCGACCTGACCGTCGCGAAACGGTGTAACAAGTGCCGGAATCGAGCCGGAAAACATTGCTTTCTCCTTCACGCGCCCTTCACCTGCGAGGGACGCTGCGGCATAGGGACCAAATCAACCCGGCCGTTCATGGCCTGATAAGGACGCTTATCCCAGCATGTCCAGCATGACGCGCCGCTTCATCGCTTCTACGTCCATTCTTGCCGCAGCGCTGGCCGCGCCCGCGGTCGTTTCGGCACAGGACCTCCTCGCGCCGCAGCCGCGCCAGTCGGCACAGGCCGTCAATGATTCGGCGTTATCGGTCGCGATTTCCGAATGGAATTCGCTCCGCCAGTCGGATGCCCTGCCCTTTTCGTCCTACGCCCGCTTCCTTGTCGCGCATCCCGGCTGGCCGGGCGATGCCGCGCTTCGCAAATCGGCCGAGCGTGCCCTGCGCACCGATGCCGAGGATCCCAATCTCGTCGTCAGCTATTTCAACCGCTATTCGCCGACGACCGCGACCAGCGCGCTGCGTTATGCCGAGGCGCTCGACGCGACCGGGCGGCGCGATGTCGCGCGCACGACGGCCAAGCGCGCCTGGACGATGGGCGCGCTGAGCCCGGATGACGAGGCGCGGCTGATGGCGCGCTGGCCGAACCTGTTGACCGCATACGACCATGACACACGCATGGAGCGGTTGCTCGCCAGCCGCTCCACATCGCTCGCGACACGGCTGCTGCCGATGACGACGCCGTCGCGCCAGCCGGTCTATTCCGCACGCATCGCCATGCTGACCAAGGCGCCCGATGCGGCGACGCAGGTCAGTGCCGTATCGGCGAGTGCCACCGGCGATCCGGGCTTCCTGCTCGACCGCGTCACCTGGCTGCGCACCACCGGACAGGAATATGCGGCGCAGGCGGCGCTGGCCGGACCACGCCGCCTGAGCGTGCCGCCGCTGGATGCGGAAAAATGGTTCGAGACCCTGCTCGGCACAGCGCGCAACGCGTCGGCGCAGGGGCAGTTCGCGACGACCTATGACATCGCGCGGCAGGTCGACGACGCCTATCCCGCAGGCACGCAGGTGCGCGACAAGTCGCTGGGTGAACGCGACGACTATACCAGCCTGACCTGGCTGGCCGGCACGACGGCCCTCAACAAGCTCAACCGTCCCCGCGACGCGATGGCGATGTTCGACCGTTATGCACGCGCGGCCAAGTCGCCGCAGACGCAGTCGAAGGGGCTGTACTGGGCGGGCCGCGCGGCGCAGGCGGCGGGCCTCTCCAGCAACGCCAATACCTATTATGCGAACGCCGCGGTCTTCTTCGACCAGTTCTACGGACAGCTTGCCGCCGAACGGCTGGGCCGCCCGCCAGCCATCCCGGCGCCCACATCGGTCGTCGAAATCTCGCGCAATCAGCGCGACGCGTTCTTCAACAAGGAAATCGTGCGTGCGACCCAGATCCTGGGTCAGCGCGGCGACTGGCCGACGCAAAGCCTGTTCGTTCGCCAGATCGCGCAGGCCGCTGAAAGCGATGTCGATCATGTACTGGGCGTCGAACTCTCGAGGCAGATCAACCGGCCCGATCTGGGCGTGATGATCGGGCGGAGCGCAGGCATAAACGGCTATCGCGATTCCGTCCGTTCGGGCTTCCCGGTCGTCCCTGTGCCATCGGAAGCCGCCAGCAGCTGGACGATGGTCCATGCGATCTCGCGTCAGGAGAGCCAGTTCGACCGCAATGCGGTCAGCCGTGCCGGAGCGCGCGGGCTGATGCAGCTGATGCCGGGCACCGCGCGCGACACGTCGGTCAAGATCGGCGCCACCTTCGACGCGGGCGGCCTGACGTCCGATCCGCAATACAA
>DDFE01000175.1:13626-26826 GCA_002336985.1 Sphingomonadales bacterium UBA1936 | reverse complement strand
CCCGCGCCGATTCGCTTGCCGCCCTGGTGCGCATGCACGGCTCGACCGAAACGCCCGACCGTGAAACCGAATGCCTTGCCGCGGCGACGTATTTCGAATCGAAGAGCGAACCGCTCGAAGGTCAGCTGGCCGTTGCCAACGTCATCCTCAATCGCGCCGAATCGGGCCGGTTCGCATCGACCCCGTGCGGTGTCGTTTACCAGCGCGGCCAGTTCTCGTTCGTCCGTTCGGGCTCGATGCCGCCGATCGCGCGCAAGAGCGAAGATTGGCGCCAAGCCGTCGCTATTGCCTACATCGCCAAGAACGATCTGTGGAAGGCACCTGCCCAAAACGCGCTGTACTTCCATGCCAAGCGCGTTTCGCCGAACTGGCGCATGACGCGCGTCGCCGCGGTCGGCAATCACGTCTTCTATCGCTGAGGACTAGGCATCGTTCCTGACATGTTCTAGTCAGGACGGATGCTCGATACCGTCCAGGAACGCCTGATCGCAGCCGATGTCGTCCGCGGGACCACGCGGATGCTGGCGCGCGAGGACTGCCTGGCCGTGGGCGAAGTATCGCTGGGCAATGGGCGCCGCGCGGACCTGATGGGCCTGTGTCCGCGGGGTTTCGTGACGATCGTCGAGATCAAGGTATCGCGCGCCGACCTGTTGGGCGACGCGAAATGGACCGATTATCTCGACTATTGCGACCGCTTTTTCTGGGCGATCCCGGCGGGGTTCGATGCTGCGCTGCTCGACCGGCCCGAACTGCTGCCCGAACGTGCCGGCCTGATCGTGGCCGACCGTTATGACGCAGCGGTCATCCGACCCGCTCTATCGGTGCCGCTGGCTGCTCCACGGCGAAAAGCGGAAACGCTGCGGTTTGCCAGGCGGGCCGCACGCCGCCTGATCGGCGACATCGACGATTCCGAACTGCCTTCGCTTTAACGCGGACCCTGGACTTCGCGCTTGGGTGCGGGCTTTGCAGCGTCGAGTTCCTTCAACACGCCCGAAAGCCGGGGATCGCGTCGCGCGAGATCCTTGGGCGAAAAGCCGGCATTGTCGGCCCGGTTCGGGTTGGCGTTGGCGGCCAGCAGCAAGCGGACCGATGCGATGTCGTTGTTGATCACGGCTTTCGCCAGTGGCGTCTCGCCATTCCCGTTCGCCACATCGACGCTTGCACGACGCGCCAGCAACACCTGGATTCCATCGGTCCAGCGCAATTCCGTTGCGATCATCAGTGCGGTCTTGCCGTTGTTGTCGCGAACGTCCGGGCTTGCTCCCCGCTGGAGCAGGAAGCCGAGCCAAGTCGCATCCCGCCGCGCGGTGACGATATGGAGCCCCGTCTGGCCGGTCGCCGCATCGCGCGTGTTTACGATGACGGTTCCCGGCTTGTTCAGGAATTCCGTCGCTTTGGCACCATCGGCGTCCTTGACCGCTTTGATGAAATTGAAGCTGTCGGAAAATTGTGCGGAAGCGACCGTCGGCAGCAGCAGTGCGGCCATCAGTGCGGGAATCAGATAGCGGTTCTTCATATGGCCCCTGTCTTGCGCGGCAGGCGTTAACAACGCAAGGCTGAGCCGGTGATGAACCTGCGCCTTTCCCTGCTTCCGCTCCTGATGCTTGCCGCCTGTCAGGCCGCCCCGCCGCCACCGCTCGAGGGCGCGAAGATCGGTGGCCCCTTCACCCTGGTCGATCAGGATGGGCGCACGCGCACCGACCGTGACTTCGCGGGCAAATACCGGATCATGTATTTCGGTTACACGTTCTGCCCGGACGTCTGTCCGGTCGATATGCGCAACCTGGCCCAGGGATATCGCGCCTTTGCGACCGCAAACCCCGAAAAGGGCAAGCGGGTGGTGCCGATCTTCGTCACGGTCGATCCTGCTCGCGATACACCGGCGGTGATGAAGCAATATGTTGCGACCTTCGATCCGGCAG
The DNA here is from genome assembly GCA_002336985.1 of Sphingomonadales bacterium UBA1936. GTDB lineage: Bacteria > Pseudomonadota > Alphaproteobacteria > Sphingomonadales > Sphingomonadaceae > Sphingomonas_O. The sequence continues at coordinate 24,904 of DDFE01000175.1, read as the reverse complement.
TCGTGGGGCTGACCGGCACGACCGAACAGGTGGCGGCCGTCGCCAAGGCCTATGTCGTCGTCTACCAGCTCAATAAGAAATCACCGACGGACGAGGCCTATCTGGTGGACCACAGCCGGGCTGCCTATCTTATGGATCCCGATGGCAAGCCGGTGGCGCTGCTGTCACAGGATGAAAAGCCCGCGGTCATCGCGGGGCAGTTGGCAAAATGGGTAAAGTGATCGCCAAGGAACAGGAACGCTTCTGGGAGACGATTCCGCTCGAAAAGCTCGATCGCGGGCAATGGGAAGCATTGTGCGACGGTTGCGGCAAATGTTGCATCCACAAGCTGGAGGATGAGGAAACCGGCGAACTGTTCCCGACCAATGTCGCGTGCCGCCTGCTCGACCGGCGTTCGTCGCGCTGTTCGGATTACAAGCACCGCCATGCCTATGTGCCCGACTGTATCCGCCTGACGCCGGCCAAGCTCGACCAGTTCGACTGGCTGCCGCTGACTTGCGCTTACAGGCTGCGTGCGGAAGGAAAGCCGCTGCCCGATTGGCATCACCTGAACACCGGCGATCCCGAAAGTGTGCATAACGCCGGCATGTCGACGCGTGGATGGACGATCAGCGAAGATGATGCGGGCGATCTTGAATATCATCTCACCGACCGCGTCCTCTGAACTGGTCTTCAGCGGGGGCGGCCGTTCACGCGCGCTGACCGTCGTCCGCCGCTCGACGGCGCGGGGCATGCGGCTGACGGTCGATCCGCGCGATGCGACGGTGCGCCTGACGCTCGGTACGCGCGCACCGCTACGCCCTGCGCTGTCCTGGGCAGCGGGCAAGCGGGGGTGGGTCGAGGCGGAACTCGCACGCCTGCCGCACCCGAATCCGGTCGTTCCCGGCATGGTTTTCCAGCTGGGCGATGAGGAAGTGCGGCTCGACTGGGCGGTCGAAAAGTCGCGCCGCGTGACTCTTGGTGACGGTATCTTGCATGTCGGGGGTCCGCGAGACCAGCTGACGAACCGTGTGACGCGATTCCTGCGTGCGCATGCGCGCGCCGTGCTGGAGACTGAAACGCGCGCACTTGCCGCAAGACACGGCATCACCGTGGGACAGGTCGGCGTCGGCGATACGCGAAGCCGCTGGGGCAGTTGTGCCGCGTCGGGCGACATCCGTTACAGCTGGCGGCTCATCCTTGCGCCGCCGTTCGTGTGGCGGTCGACGGTGGCGCATGAAGTCGCGCACCGCATCCACATGAATCACAGTGCCGCTTTCCATGCGCTTGCGGCCAAATTGTACGACGGCGACCCCAACCTTGCGCGTGCGTGGCTACGCGCGAAGGGTTCCTCGCTTCACTGGTTCGGGCGTGAGGGCTGAGGCGCGGGATCGACGCGGCGTTCGCGAGCCGGCGGCGGTACTGCAGGCGCCTGATCCCGGTCGTTCCGGCGGCCGAGGGCATTGTCGATCCAGCGCTGGTCGAGCCGCGGTGGCGGCGGCGCGGCGGGATTGGTGTCAGGACTTTCGATGCGGTTTTCGGATGACTGGTCCATCGGATCCGGATCGAGCGGTGCTCCGGATCCTTCCGAATAATTGCCCTCATCCATATTCCCGAAATAGGCCTCGGCATCGGGTTCCAGCTGCCATTCGGGCAAGGTAACATCGGTCTGGAATTTCTCGACCGGCCGCTTTGCGACGGCAACGGTCATGAACTGTGCAAAGGCGCGGGCAGGGTTACGTCCGCCCTGTAAGCCCGGAACCGGCTTGTTGTCATCGCGCCCCATCCAGACGCCGGTCGTGATCCCGCTCGAAAAGCCCAGGAACCAGCCGTCCTTGTTCGAACTGGTCGTACCCGTCTTGCCCGCGACCGGCCGTCCGATCTGCGCCGCGCGGGCCGTGCCGGTGTTCACTGCGGTCTGCAGCAGGTCGATCATCTGTGCGGCGACTTGCGGCGCGACCAGGACGTTGTTCGTATTGGCGCGATGTTCGTACAGCACCTCGCCACCCGCGGTCGTGACCTTGGTGATGCCATAGGGCGCGACGGACGCGCCGTTCGCCGCGACACCGGCAAAGGCGCGGGTCATGTCGATCAGGCGGACGTCCGACGTTCCCAGCACCATGGACGGATGCGTGTTGATCGGCGTCGAGATGCCGAAACGGCGGGCCATGTCCGCAATCGTCGTCGTGCCGACCTCGGCACCGATCTGCGCCGCAACGGTGTTGATCGAATAGGCGAAGGCCGTGCGCAGCGAAATCTCGCCCGAAAACTTGCGCGACGAGTTGCGCGGTTTCCAGCCGTTGATGTCGACTTCCTTGTCGACGACCATGTCCGCCGGCGTGTGTCCGGATTCGAGCGCCGCCAGGTAGACGAACAATTTGAACGCCGATCCCGGCTGCCGCATCGCCTGTGTCGCGCGATTGTAGATCGACGTGACATAGTCCTTGCCACCGACCATCGCGCGTACCGCCCCGTCGCGGTCGAGCGAGACGAGCGCGCCCTGCGACCCGTCGGGCGTGTTCGCGCGGATCGACGCATCGGCGGCGCGTTGCATGTTGAGATCCAGCGTCGTCCATACGTCGATCGGCTCGGTGCCCTCGTCGATCAACGTGTCGAGCTGCGGCAATGCCCAGTCGGTGAAATAGCGTACGCTGTTCTGGAGCGGTTCGGGCGCGAACTTGATCGATTCCGGAGACGCCTCGGCGACCTGCGCCGCGGTGATCACGCCCTGTTCGCGCATGACTTCGAGTACGACGCCGGCGCGTCCGACGGCCGCCTTTTCGTCCGCAGTCGGCGAATAGTTCGACGGCGCCTTGACCAGCCCTGCGATGACCGCGGCTTCACCCAGCGACAAGGTGTTGGCCGGATGGCCGAAGAACTTCCGGCTCGCCGCATCGACGCCATAGGCGCCGCCGCCGAAATAAACGCGGTTCAGGTAGAGTTCGAGGATCTGGTCCTTCGAGAACTTGCGCTCGAGAGCCAGTGACAGGATCATTTCGCGGAACTTGCGCGTCCAGGTCTTGTCGTTGGTCAGGAAGATATTGCGCGCCAGCTGCTGCGTGATCGTGGAGCCACCCTGGGTGAACCGCCCCTTGGTCGCGCGCACGTAGAACGAGCGGACGATGCCGAGGGGGTCGACGCCGATATGACTGCGGAAGCGGCGATCCTCGACCGCGACCATCGCCGTCTTCATCGTCGCGGGCANNACGCGGATCATCTGCCCGTTGGGCGACGATTTCATCTGCGAATAGCTGGGCAGCGTCGAATAGGCGACCGACACGGCGATGATGAGCGCGACGATGCCCAGCACCGCGCCCGCAGCGCCGATCTTCAGGATACGGAAGGTCCAGCGTTTCCAGCCGGGCTGGCCTGATCTGGCGGAAGAGCGCGGCGCGGCCATCGGTCGCGGGTGATTAGGCGCTAATCGTCCGTGTCACAAGCGATTGTGATCAGGCCGATTTGAAATCGAGCGCCGCGCTGTTCATGCAATACCGCAAACCGGTCTCGGCCGGGCCGTCGGGGAAGACATGACCCAGGTGGCCGTCGCAGGTGGCGCAGCGTACCTCGGTACGGACCATGCCATGCTGGGTGTCGGTGTGCTCGGTGACGGCATCATTGTCCGCCGGGCGGATGAAGCTGGGCCAACCCGATCCGGAATCGTACTTGGCGTCGCTGGTGAACAGTTCGGCACCGCAACCGGCGCAGCGATAGGTGCCGGGTGCCTTGTTGTCGTTGTAGATGCCTGTGAACGCGCGTTCGGTGCCGCCGTTACGGAGGACCGCATATTGTTCGGGGGTCAGGCGATCGCGCCATTCGGCGTCGGAGAGATCCATTTTTTCCATGGCTCCATAGATGGCGTGGCGACGGTCCGGCTTCAATGCCCGATACGGGTGAGGGTTGCAGCCAGGTTCGCGAGCCCGGGGAAGCCGGCCACCACGGGCATCGCGAGGCGTGCGAGTGGCGGGCGTTCGGCGGCGTGCCACAATGCGTTGGCTATCGTGACCGGGCGTCGCGTGCGGCCGGCAAATGTCCGCTGGTAATCGACAGCCGCTGCGGCACCGCCCCGGATATACGCATCTGCCGCCGCGATACCGCTGGCAATGGCGATGCCGATGCCTTCTCCCGCCAGCGAGGGAATGACCGCGGCCTGGTCGCCCAGCCGGAACAGGCCGGGCAGCGTTGCGCCGGTGCGCCATCCGTAGGGAACAGCCGCGATCGCATCGGGTGCCATGACGTCAGCGAAAGCAAGTCGGTCGCCGAGCGGTGTGCCGTTGCCGATTTGCTTCAAGAGCTGCCCGGGCTGCCCTCCTGCCTCCGCCAGCCGCGACTTGCGGACGGCGAGGCACAGGTTGGCCGACCCATCCTCCTGCAGAACCAGCCCCACATATCCGCGGTCGAACAGGTGCAGCTCGATCGCATCGCCGATCAGGACGCCCAGGCGCGGATCGGGCGGAATGCGGATCCGCAGGCCCAGGGCCGGGTCGGTGTCCTGCCGTGGCCGTGCCAAGCCGCGAACGTCATGCTTTCCCGAGGCGAGGAAGATCGCATCGTTCCTCAGGATCGCGCCGTCGGCGACATGGACCTTGCCCGCCGAAATCTCGCGAACCGCGACACCGAGTTCGACGCCAGCACCCTGTGTTGCGGCAGCATCCCGAATCATGCCGTCGAGCGACCGCCGTGAGAGGCCTATTGCACGACCGGGAAGGCGTGAGCGGGCGATGCGGCCGCCGGCGAATATGGCCAGCGTCGAAACCGCATGCCCTTCCGGTTCGATCCCGATCGTCTTCAGCATCGCCAGCGTTCGCCAGCTCATGAAGCCGCCGCAAATGGCGTCGTGAACCTCGCGGTCGCGCTCGATCAGCGTCGCAGGGATTCCGTGCCGGGCAAGGACGATCGCGGCAGAGCTTCCGGCCGGTCCTCCCCCGACGATCAGCGGAGGCATTCGACGCAGAGCCGGAAGGGAAAAGCCCGAAATGACCGCGCGTTTGAAACGCATGCTTCGACAAGGATCGGCGGCCATTCGTCCGGACGGTAGCTGCGTGCGATCGACAGCTGGCCGTCGTGCCGCACGATCGGGTGCCAGCGCGCCAGGGTCGCGAGCAGCGGAAAGCCCAGCCATGCAAAGCCGTGGCGATGCAGGTCGTTGACCAGCCACCCTGCGCGCGCCTCCCGGTCCATGAAGCGAACGAATGCGACCAGCTGTTCGTGCGTCATGTGATGGGCGACGAGGCTGGACAGCACGATGTCCCAGCCCTCGCCCGCCAGGTCCGCATAGTCGCCCGTGCGCCAGTCGATCGTCATGTCGCCTGGCGTATGGGCAGCGGCCGCGGGTGCGCTTCTGGGATTAAGGTCGATGCCGACCAGCGTGACGGGCAGTTTCCGCCGCGCCGCCCAGCGGGAAACGGCGCGCAGCATGTCGCCGTCACCGAACCCGACATCGAGGATTTTCAGTGCCCGCCGCTCACGAGCGATGACCCGGTCGAGGAAAGCCAGCGTCGGCCGCCGGGCCAAGGTTATCGTATTGACCGCGGCAAGGTCGCGCATGACGGCGGCATAGGTTTCGGCAGGCAGGTCGTCCGCATCCATCAGTTCTTCAGCGATGGCGCGGTGCGCGAGCATCAGGCGGTCCACCCGAATTGCAGCCCCTCTGCCGCAAGGCCGGGACCGAACGCCAGCGCAACGCCCTGTTGGGGACGTTGCGGCATGATCCGTTCCAGCGCGAACATGAGGGTTGCCGACGACATATTGCCATTGTCTGCCAGCACGCGCCGCGACGCGTCCAACGCGTCATGGGACAATCCGAGACCCGCTTCGACGGCATCGAGGATGGATCGCCCGCCAGCGTGAACCGCCCAGGCGTCGATCTCCGACGGATCGCGGCTGCCCGTCATCGCCGTGCGTATGGACGGGTCGGCGAGGGCAGCTGCGATACGCCCGGGAACCTCGCCAGAAAGGTGCATCGCGAATCCAGTATCGCCGATGGTCCAGCGGATCAGGTCGTGGCTTTCGTCCAATCCAACGGCAAAGGGGTTTTGAAGCATCAGGCCGGACCCGCCGCCTTCGACAATCGCGGCAGCCGCTCCGTCACCGAACTGGAGCATGGCGAGCAGGGGCTCGATTTCGGTTTCCGGTTGCAAGTGTAGGGTCGACAGTTCGACGGTCACCACCAGCACGCGCGCCGCCGGTTCGGATCGCACGATATGGCGCGCGGTTTTCAATGCGGTAATCGCCGCGTAGCAGCCCATGAAACCGATGAGCGTGCGCTCAACGGAAGGCGACAGCCCAAGACGCGTACACAGGATCTGGTCGATGCCGGGCGCGACGAAGCCGGTACAGCTTGCAACGACCAGATGGGTGATACCTGCCAGCGCAGGCAGCTTGGCAATTGCCGCGAGCGCGAGATCCGGCGCGGCTGCTGCGTACAGCGACATGCGAGCCGATGTCGGTGGCATGAATCCGTCTTCGTAGAACCCGCCGGGCGCGATCGGAGAGCCTTCGTCCTCGCTTCTCGGCAGTATAGACCAGCGGTGACGGATGCCCGATCGGGCGGCCATCCGGTCGAACAACGCGGCTTGGCGCGCATCGCCCAGCCGGGTTCGCGCCCAGGCAATGAAAGCCTCATGGATATCGTGGTCTGGCACCGCCGTGGCGATCGCCGTGATGCGAGGGTGGGCAGTCACTGGTGATGCGGCATCCGAAGGTGACGCCCGGTGGCGTTCTGCGGAAGATCATGGCGTAGTTGGGGTGTCATGGGAAGCGTAACGCGCGACGCAGGGAAGTGGTGACGGCACTTGGGATGCGCCGCGGCAAAACCGTGCTGTCGGTCCGATTGCCGGCGCTCCCGATAGCTCCGCTATCGGGTCGCACGATCGGACTGGTGCGGTCGAGAAGACTCGAACTTCCACGGCCTTTCGGCCACAACGACCTCAACGTTGCGCGTCTACCAGTTCCGCCACGACCGCACAGTCATAAACCGGCGGGCATGCCCGTCGGCCGGTAGGCGGGCGCCCCTAGCAAAGTGATGGCGGCCCTGCAATCCCACCTGATACCGGACGATGTTCTCTGACGCCTAGTTATCGCACGCGGCGTAATCGCCGGCCCGGCATGCGGCGACGGCGCGACGCCACGCGGCCATTTCCCGCTCGTACTGCGCGTGGTCGCGGGCATAGTTCGCCATGCCACGCCGGTAATTCGCCGAGTTCGCGGCATATTCGGCATTGTCGGTGGCGCGCGCGGGACGCCAGCCCAGTTCGCCGCGCGCTTCTCGCTCGCGCACATCCCGGAGTGCGTCGAGGTTGAGCTTGCGAGTGTCCTCTCTGTCGCGTGCGCGCGCTGCGGCGTTGCGCATCGCGGGATCGTTAGGGTTATCCGCCAGCGCCACGGCGGGCAGCAGCGATGCGGCGAGTGCGACGCACGCGAACGGACTGATTTTCATTCGAAATTCCCCCAAGGCTCCGGGCCGAGATTAGCTGTCGAGCAACTATCCGGCAAACCGATTGCGATGAAGTTACCGCTGCTCGTCGCATAACGCCCGCGCTTCGGCGCGCGGCGGCTCAGCCTATTTGGCCGCCCCGATGAAAGTGAATTTCAGCTTGGCCGCGTTCTTCGGCGGATTGACCGTTGCCGATTCGAACGAGATCGAACCCTTTGCAGGCAACGTCTGTGCGGGGCGCGGGATCGTCCAGCTGTAAACGACACGGCCTTGCGGATCGCGGATTTCGGTCAGGATGTCGAACAGCGGCTGTGCAGTCGCACTCGGGTTGACGATCCGGCCCGAGACCGGCAGCAGCACGTTGCCGTTGGCTTGCACCCGCGGCTCCATCGCGCGCGGCATGATGAGCAGCGGGGTGTCGAACTGTGCCGCCTCGATGCCGAACAGTGACGCGACACGTGAAGAGCCGAACCACCACACCGCGCCGCCCATGGCGGCCAGTGCTACCGCGATCCCGACGGCGATCCCGGTCCACATCTTCGCCGGGTTGCGGCGGGGCCGGAACGGTTCTTCATACGCATATGCGTCGTACCCGTTATCGACGACGCTTTCGCGGGCCGGCTCGGCCTCTTCGACGGATGTGGGTGGCGGTGTTTCAGCCGTGGGCGCTACGGCTACAGGCGGAGCCGGGGGAAGCGGAGGCGCCGGCGCCTCGGCGCGTTCGACCAAGTCATATGCCGGTGGATCCTGGTACCAGCTGTGGCGGCACGCGGCGCAACGAACCTGTCGGCCGGTCGGGCCGACGGCGCTGTCCGGCACCACGTAACGTGTCCGGCATGCAGGACAGGAAAGGATCAACGAAAGGCCCCGGTCATATTTGTGACGAGTCTAAGCACTGTTGACGTCATGCTGGCAAGGGCCGTTCCGGCGTCAATACTTTACGAAAGCGCCTGTCGCGTGCGATTGGACCTGCTTCGGGGTGAAGGGCGTTGGCGCGGAATGGCGAATATCGTGCAATTCGACAATGTCGGCCTGCGCTATGGCACGGGCGCGGAGACCCTGTCGGATGTCAGTATGACATTGGCAAGCGGGGGTTTTTACTTCCTGACCGGGCCGTCTGGCGCGGGCAAGACATCGCTGCTCAAGCTGCTCTATCTGGCCCAGCGGCCGAGCCGCGGCGCGATCCGGTTGTTCGGGCAAGACCTTGTCACGCTGCCGCGAAATAAATTGCCCCCGCTGCGCCGCCGGATCGGCGTGGTTTTCCAGGACTTTCGCCTCGTACCGCACCTGACCGCCTTCGAAAATGTGGCCCTGCCGCTGCGCCTTGCCGGAACCGACGAAAAAGAGATCGTCGCGCCGGTCGAAGAGATGCTCGCATGGGTCGGATTGTCGGACCGGGCCAATGCGCGTCCGGCAACCCTCTCGGGGGGAGAACAGCAGCGTGTGGCGATCGCGCGGGCCGTGATCGCGCGCCCCGACATGCTGGTCGCCGACGAACCGACGGGCAACGTCGACCCCGACATGGCGTTGCGCCTGTTGCACTTGTTCGACGGGCTCAACCGGCTGGGTACGACCATCGTCGTCGCAACCCACGACCTGCATCTGATCGGCCGGATTCCGTCCGCGCGGATGATGCGGCTCGACAAGGGGCGCCTGTCCGACCCGACTGGTGTCCTGCGTCATCCGCCGCGCGTTCCCGAGGTTTCCGCGTGAACACTGGCGAAGCCCAACCGCGTCGCGTGTTGCCGGACGGCCGGTTTTCGGGACCGATGCCCTGGGTCATCGCGATCATGATTTTCCTTGCCGTGCTGGCGGCCGCGGCGGGCCTGTCGATCGGTCGTGCCACCGGCGCAATCCAGGGCGCGATCGCGGGGCGCATCACCGTCCAGATCGTCGAAGCCAATCCCGATGTCCGCGCCGACAAGCGTGCACGTATCGCCAGGGCCCTTCGGACCAATGCAAACATCACGGATGTGCAGGAAGTGGGCGATGCCGAGATGCGCAAGCTGCTGGCGCCATGGCTCGGGGCGGACGGCCTTGAGGGCGACTTGCCCGTCCCCGCGCTGATCGATGCGTCGCTGCGGGATTCGTCAGCGAAAACACTGGCCGCGGTCGAAACCGCCGTGCGGTCGATCGATGCCACTGCGCGTATAGACCGGCATGCCGACTGGATGGGTCCGCTGAGCGGTCTGCTCCACACGCTCAAATGGCTGGCGATCGCGCTTGTCGCGGTCACGGGTGTGGCCGCGGCCGCAGCGGTGATCCTGGGGTCGCGTGCCGCAATGGACCAGCACCGTGCGACCATCGACGTCATGCACCTGATGGGCGCGACCGATACCCAGATCTCGCGCCAGTTCGAACGGCGCGTGGCCCAGGATGCGATATCGGGGTCCGCGCTTGGTTTTGTCGCGGGAATCGGCGTGCTGATCCTTGTCGGGCAGAGCATCAGGGCTGTTGGGGCGGGTTTGGTGACCGGTGCCTCGCTCGGCTGGTTCGACTGGCTGCTGGTACTCATCGTACCGGTGGCGGGTGTCGGGCTTGCGATGCTCTCGGCGCGGATCACGGTCATGCGCGCACTGGCACGCATCCTGTGATGCGTTGGCTGATCCGGCTGATCGCTTTCGTGCCGCTTCTCTGGGCGCTCGGCTTTGCGGCGTTCGTCATTCTTTTGCCGGGCCCTGCCGACATCAAGGCCCGGACCGACGCGATCGTCGTGCCGACCGGTGGTCCCGGGCGCATAGCGCGCGGAATCGAGGTGCTGGCCGCTGGGAGCGCGCCACGCATGTTCATCAGCGGTGCCGACCGCAGCACCAGCGCGGCCTCGATCGCGCGGGTGGGATCGCTCGACCGGCGGCTGTTCGCATGTTGTGTCGACATCGGCCACGAAGCGAGCAACACGCGCGCCAATGCCGAAGAGACGCTTGAATGGCTTCAGGGCCGCAAAGCAAAGTCGCTGCGGCTGGTGACGACCGATTGGCATATGCCCCGCGCGCGGTTCGAGCTGGAGCGCGTAATCGGCAGGGACGTCCGCATCGTGTCCGATGCCGTCGACAGCGAAGCGGACCTCAGCGTGCTCGCGCGCGAATATAACAAGTTTCTGCTGCGGCGGGTTGCTGCGTTGGGGGGCTTGTGAGTTTCGTCCGGTCGCTGATCTACACGGTCGTGTTCTATACCGGCAGCATATTCTTCGCGCTGGCCACGGTGATCGCGATTCCCTTTGGCCATCGGGCGATTCTCGTCGGGCCCCGCGCATGGTCGAATTTCCATCACTGGTGCGCGCAATGGATCCTGAGCATCCGTATCCGGCTCGAAGGGACGTTGCCGGAAACTGGCGTCATAGTGGCATTCAAGCACGAATCCTTTTGCGAGACGGCAGAGATCCTGCGCCTGTTCGACGACCCGGCCGTGGTCTTCAAGGCAGAACTGATGCGCATTCCGATCTGGGGAACGGCCGCCCGTGCGCATGGCGTGATCCCCGTCCAGCGTGAAGCGGGGGCAAGCGCATTGCGCCAGATGCTGAAGGCCGCAAAGGCGGCGGTCGCTGCCGGACGGCCGATCCTGATCTTTCCGGAAGGAACGCGGGTTCCCCATGGCCAACGCCCGCCGCTGCGTCCCGGAATTGCAGGGCTCTACAAATCGCTCGGTTTGCCTGTCGTGCCGGTCGCACTCGACAGCGGACGGTTGTGGCCGCGCCGTTCCTTCGTGAAGAGGCCGGGTGTGATCCGGATGGTGGTCGGAGAGACGATTCCGGCGGGCCTCGATCGCGATGAGGTCGAGGCGCGCATTCACACGGCGATCAACGCCCTGAACGACTGATCAGTGGTCGCTGCGGCCGAAGTCGGGCCGCGCGTCGTCCTGGCCCTCTTC
>DDFE01000175.1:13289-13570 GCA_002336985.1 Sphingomonadales bacterium UBA1936 | reverse complement strand
GGATCGGACGCTGCGATGCGCGTGAAATCGCGGAAACCGCCGGCGGAATATTTGATGACTTCGGATCGCGTCACCGCTTCCAGGTCGGACGCCGTGCCGACGATCGTATAGGCGATAAGGTGCGGCAGGTGGCTGGTGATCGCGAGCACCAGGTCATGGTGCGCGGGATCCATCGTCTCGACGTTGGATCCGAGCCGTTCCCAGAAGTTGCGAACTCGCTCGACCGCGGCATCCGGCGCGCCCTCGGGCGGAGTCACGATGCACCAGCGCTGGTGGAACAG
>DDFE01000175.1:5529-13266 GCA_002336985.1 Sphingomonadales bacterium UBA1936 | reverse complement strand
TCGGCGGCGATCGACTGGGCGACCGCGCCCATCGCGCCCACCGGCACGCACAGGATGACAAGGTCGGCATCGGTGACTGCGGCACCCGGTGTGTCGGTCACGTCGTCGCACAAATTCAGCGACCTGACAGTCTCTCGGACCTGCGCGTCTCCATCGTGGCCGGTCAGGCGCACTGTCGGCATGTTGGCGCGTACGGCGCGTGCGACCGATGAGCCGATCAGGCCCAGACCGATGATGGAAACGCGTTCGAACGGCAACATGCCCGCCCGCTAGCCGTGTAAGGCTTGCACTGGCAAGTCGCGCGCCCTAGCCGCGCGCAAATGGACGACCGTTTCGGCCTCAATCGACGTGCAATCCTGCCCGGGCCGCTTCCGCTCGATGGTGGCGCTTTACTGGCGCCGGTCGAGATCGGCTATGAAACCTATGGCACGCTCGCGCCGGATGCGTCGAACGCGATCCTGATCTGCCACGCGCTGACCGGGGACCAGCATGTCACGTCGCCGCATCCGATCACCGGAAAACCCGGCTGGTGGGAACGCATGGTCGGTCCCGGAAAGCCGATCGACACCGACACATTCTTCGTCATCGCAGCCAATGCGATCGGTGGATGCATGGGCTCGTCCGGCCCCCAGACGCTCGCACCTGATGGCAAACCCTATGCGATGCGGTTTCCGGTGATCACGATCAGCGACATGGCGCGCAGCCAGACGATGCTGATGGATCATCTCGGTATCGAACGGCTGCACGCAGTGGTGGGCGGATCGATGGGCGGGATGCAGGCGCTCAGCTGGGCCGCGCATTTTTCCGACCGGGTGGGTTCTGCGCTCATCATCGCATCGACGGCGAAGCACAGCGCACAGAACATCGCGTTTCACGAAGTCGGGCGTCAGGCGATCATGGCCGACCCCAATTGGCGGAACGGCGATTACTACGCGGATGGCGTTTCACCCGCTGCGGGCCTCGCCGTCGCGCGGATGGCCGCGCACATCACCTACCTGTCCGAAACCGGGCTGACCGAGAAGTTCGGGCGGCGCCTGCAGGGGCGCGAGGCGAAAGGATTCGGATTCGACGCCGACTTCCAGGTCGAAAGCTACCTTCGGCACCAGGGCATGAGCTTCACCGACCGGTTCGACGCCAATTCATATCTCTATATCACGCGCGCCATCGACTATTTCGATCTGGCGGAAGAGTTCGGCGGGACGCTGGCCAACGCGTTTCGTGACAGCAAGACGCGCTTCTGCCTCGTCAGCTTCGATACCGACTGGCTTTATCCGACCGCTGAATCGAAATCGATTGCCCATGCCCTGAACGCCGCGGGCGCGCCGGTGAGCTTCGTCGAGCTTTCGAGCCCTTATGGCCATGACGCCTTCTTCCTCGACGTGCCTGCGCTCGACCGCGTCGTGTCGGGCTTCCTGTGCGCGGATTGTTGAGCATGGCATTGCGTCCCGACCTCGCAGTGATCGCCGACAGCGTCGCGCCCGGCAGCCGCGTGCTCGACGTGGGCTGCGGCGACGGCGCGCTGATGGCCGAATTGCGGAGCCGCAAACAGGTCGATGCACGCGGGATCGAGATCGACGGTGCGGATGTGACGCGGGCGCTCGCGCGCGGGCTGTCGGTGATCCAGGGGGACGCCGATACCGATCTCGCCGATTATCCCCACGCCAGCTTCGACTATGTCATCCTCAGCCAGACGCTGCAGACGACGCGGCGGCCGGACATCGTCATCGATCATCTGCTGCGAATCGGCACGCGTGCCTTCGTATCATTTCCGAATTTCGCCCAGTGGCGCATCCGGCTAGCCCTTATGTTCGGCGGGCGCATGCCGGTGACCAAGCAATTGCCTGACCGCTGGTACGACACGCCCAATATCCACCATGTGACGATCGACGATTTCCGCAGCCTGATTGCCGAACGCGGTATCAGGATCGAACGGCAATGGTTCCTGCGCGGCGAGAAGCGTATCTCGGAAACAGTCGCCAACCTGACCGCCGAACACGCCGTTTTCCTTCTATCGCGTTAGCCCTCGGCGCAACAGTGCGTTCGCCGCATCGGCGACGGCCTTCAGGTCGGCATCGTCCGTCATGACGCCATAACGCAGACCCAGGAACACGTTCATGCCCATGATCGCCCAAGCCTCTATCTCGCCAACGTCCGCGCGCAATTCTCCGCGCTGAACGCCGTCTCCCAAGCGCGCACCGATGCGGGTCGCTGCGCTTTCATAATGGGCACGGTAGCTGGCGGGATCGACGAATTCGGCTTCGTCGATGATGCGGTAGAGTTCGCGATGCTCGCGCGCGAAAGCAGTGAAGGCGGCAAGGACCGCGCGCTCGCCGTCGAGAATATCCTTCGCATCGGCAATGGCGGTCGCACCGACGACGCCGACCTGCGTACTCATGTCGCGGACCAGTGCCTGGAACAACGCCTCCTTCGAATCGAAATAAGTGTAGAAGCTGCCGAGGGCGACGCCCGCGCGCTGGGTGATTGCGACGATCGAGGTGTCGTGAAAGCCGCGCGTGCCGAATTCTATTGCTGCGGCATCCAGGATCGCGCGCAGCGTCCGCCGCCCGCGCTCGGTGCGTGGGGTCTTGTCGACTGTTGCGTCGGTGCCACTGTTCGCCACCAAATCGGCCATCCCCAACTCCGGAGTTGAATCCCGGTTCAACTTTCAGTATTCCCCATCGCCAACGAACGCAAGACGTGACGCATAGCACGTCAACGGGGAGAGTTATCGATGGGCATTCGGCTTCGCACAGCATTGTTTTCAGGCGTGGCATTGGCGGGCTTCGCCGTGACACCGGCCATGGCGCAGACGCCTGCGCCGGGTGTCGAAGACGGCGACATCGTTGTCACCGCGCGTCGCCGAGAAGAAAGCCTGATCGACGTGCCGATCTCGATCTCGGCCGTTTCGGGCGCCCAGCTCGAGCGCACCGGCGCGATCGACATCACCGACATTTCCAATTCGGCGCCGAACGTCACGCTGGAAGTTTCGCGCGGGACCAACTCGACACTTAGCGCCTTCATCCGCGGCGTGGGTCAGCAGGACCCGGTCGCCGGATTCGAAGCCGGTGTCGGTCTGTATCTCGACGATGTGTATCTCAACCGTCCGCAGGCAGCGGTCCTCGATATCTATGATGTCGAACGCATCGAAGTGCTGCGCGGCCCGCAGGGTACGCTCTATGGCCGCAATACCATTGGCGGCGCGGTAAAATATGTAACCAAGCGGCTGTCGGACCGTCCGACCTTTTCGGCCCGCGCGGCTTACGGTTCGTACAACCAGGCGGACGGCGTGATCACCGCGAGCGTGCCGGTGGGCGACGGAACGCTGCGTTTCGGTGGTGCACTGGCGCGGCTGACGCGCGATGGGTTCGGGACGAACCTGACCACCGGCCAGCAGAACTATAACAAGAATGTCTGGGCTGGCCGCCTGTCTGCCGAAGTCCATGCGACCGACGCTTTCATCCGCGTCGCGGCCGATTACACCCGCGACAAGAGCAACGCGCGTGGCGGTCACCGCCTTATCACGTCGCTCGCAACCGCGGCGCCGGTTCTCGCCAATGTCTATGACAGCCGTGGCGCCCTGGTCGCGCCCGCGCAGGACGTCGAAGCGTTCGGCATTTCGCTGTTCGGCGAGGTGAAGCCGGTCGATCACATCACGCTGCGCAGCATCACCGCCTATCGCAAGGACGATTCGTCGACGCCGATCGATTTCGACGCGCTGCCCGCGGTCGATGTCGACGTGCCCGCTTTCTACAACAACAAGCAATTCTCGCAGGAGTTGCAGTTGCTCGTCGATGCGGGGCCGTTCAACGGGCTGGTCGGCGCGTACTATCTGCACGCGCAATCGCGCACGGTATTCGACGTCCGTCTTCCCGGCACGGTCACCGCGCTCACGTTCGGCAATGTCGATACCGACACCGGCGCGATCTTCGGCGATTTCACTTATAATGTGATGGACTCGCTCAGCCTGTCGGTGGGCGGCCGTTACACCTGGGATCGCCGTACATCGCAGATCCAGCGCAACGTTTACCTCGGGTCGTCGCCGTTCTTCGGCGGGACGACCGCGCCGCTGGTTCCGCAGACCAACTTCCGCGGTTCGGCCGACTTCAAGGAATTCACGCCGCGCGCCTCGATCAGTTTCAAGCCGGCGCCGAACCACAATATCTACGCAAGCTATTCGCAGGGGTTCAAGGGCGGCGGCTTCGACCCGCGCGGGGTCGGAACGGCGGCACCGGACTTCAACGGTAACGGCATCAACGGGGCCGGCGGCGACCAGGACGACATCTATCGCTTCCTGTCGTTCAAGCCTGAAAAGGTCGACAGCTATGAAATCGGCTGGAAGGGGGCGATGTTCGATCGCGCATTCACCTTCGCACTGTCGGCGTTCCAGGCGGATTACACCGACGTACAGGTTCCCGGCTCGGTCGGGCAAGTCGTCGGCGGTATCCAGACCTTCATCGGCATCACGACGAACGCAGGCAAGGCGCGGTTCCGCGGCGTCGAGTTCGAGGGCAATCTGGTCGCCCGCGACGCGTTCATCGACGGCGCACGGCTGGGGCTGCAATGGGCGGTCGGTTATATCGATGCGCGCTACCTGCAATTCATCGATGCGCGCGGGATCGACGTCGCCAATCGCCGCTCGATCCAGAACACGCCCGATTGGACGATCAGCGAAACGCTGAGCTACAACGTTCCCGTCGGCGGCGGTTCGGTGAACGCATCGGCGACGCTCAGCTATCGCGGCGATTCGCAGCAGTTCGAACTCGCGACGCCGGGACTCGATCAGCCGCGCTATGCGACGCTGGATGCCAGCCTTGTCTGGTCGTCGGAGAACGACCGTTGGACCGTCGGTGTCCACGGCCGCAACCTCACCAACAAGCGCTACATCGTGTCGGGGTACAATTTCCTGAGCCAGAACCCGGACACCGGCGCATTCAACCGGACCGCAGGCGGCGCCTATATCTCGACGCTCGGTTCCGAAGGCGTACTGACTGCCTATTACGGCAATCCGCGCCAGGTCTTTGCAACGGTCGGCGTGAAGTTCTGACCTAGAACAGCCCCGGCACCTCGCGCTGCGCGGTGTCCGGGGTTGCCGGTGTCAGCAACTCGCGTGGAATGTCATTTGCCGCGCGTAGCGCTTGGGAGGTCTGGCCGCCGGCCGTGATCGGGGTGCAACTGCGCCCGGCGAGGAAATCCAGAGCGGCACGCGTCGATGCCTCAGTCGCGTCGCCCAGCGGTTTCGTGAGGTCGTCGCCCGCCGAACATGTCGTCGTGACCGCCGTACGCAGGCCATCGTAATAGGCGTCGGAATTCGCCGAATTCTTGACCGAAAAGGCGATGACGCGCAGCCGGTCGTCGCAGGCGGACTTGTCGATCGCGACCTGCCCCACCGGTTTGCCATAGGTGTTGGTGCCGACCAGCGCGAGCCGCGAGCCGTAAAAGGGGACGAGGCCGTTGATCACGAGTTCGCTGGCGGATGCGGTAGAGGTCGTGCCGATAAAAGCGATGCGGACCGGCGACACCGACTGCGTCTGGACGGCAAAGCGCTTGGTCGTGTTGTTCGACGATTTTTCGGGGCGATAAGTGATGACGTCGAACACGTCCGACGAAAACCGGTTGCCGCCCATCAGGTCGCCCATCAGCTCGGCGGTCGAGATCAGCCCGCCGCCGTTGTAGCGCAGGTCGATCACGAAATCGGTGATCCCGGCCGCCTTGAACTGCGCAAAGGCAGTTCGCAGCTGGTTGTCCGCCGTCGAGATGAAGGTGCGCAGGTTGAGGTAGGCGACCTGCCGTCCGCCATCGTTGATGACTTTCGCGCCATAGCGCGACGATACAGGCCCCAGAGAATAGTCGGCCTTGCTCACGGTGACGGTACGGTCGCCGGACGGCCCGTTCATGCGCAACACGCGCGCTGTCCCGGCGGTGTTCGGGCCGAGCGCGTTCGTGACGCCGGCGGTTCCCTCGCTCGCGATGATGTCGCTGACGGCCCGCAAGTTTGCGGTGCTGGTCCCGATCGAGATGATCTCGTCGCCGCGATCGATCCCGGCGGCCAGCGCGGGCGCGCCTTCGAACGCCTCGGCAATGAATGCACGGCCCGGGTTGGTCTGGGTGGTCAGGCGGATACCGAACCCTGCGCTCGAGCCGGAGTTGTAGAAGGCGTCTTCGGCAGCGATCGAAGTGAGATAGGTGAAATAACGGTCGCGCCGCTGCGCACGCGCATTCGCGGTCAGCGCGTCGATGTAGGAATCGACGGTGGTGTACGGCGCGGGGTCCAGGTTCGTGGGCAGTGTTTCGGGAAACAAATACCATTCGTTGAGCAC
This sequence comes from Sphingomonadales bacterium UBA1936, assembly GCA_002336985.1. Taxonomy (GTDB): domain Bacteria; phylum Pseudomonadota; class Alphaproteobacteria; order Sphingomonadales; family Sphingomonadaceae; genus Sphingomonas_O. The sequence continues at coordinate 6,949 of DDFE01000175.1, read as the reverse complement.
GCCTTGTGCCCACAGCTGGCGATTGCGAAGCGAGCACTGGTCGGTCGGTGTCGTCGTCCCGCCGCCGGTCGTCGGCGCCGTTGCCAGCGTGCCGGAGCCGTCGCCCCCGCACGCGGAGACGAACAGGACCGACACCAGCGCAATACTCCGCGCAGCCTTGGCAATCATCGCGACCCTCCGGTTTGGTGACAGTCTAGCGCAAACTGCAGACAAGTCAGCGGATAACGGGTTCGATTTTAATCAGGGCCGAACGGTGACGGTCATCCGGAAATCAACCGTGCCACCGGGCGCGATCTCGATAACGCCGGGCTTGTTCCGGAAGTCGCCTGCGAACCCTTGCGGATCGGCATGACCGGCCCAGGGTTCGATGCACAGGTAATGCGCGCCGGGCTTGGTCCAGATTCCGAGCGACGGCGAATCCGGAAAGGCGATGTCGAGCGCGGCGCCATCCGCTGCGGCGTAGACCAGACGATGACTGTTCAAACTCTTCCAAATCAGCGCGTCATCCGCAAACATCGCATCGTCGGGTACCAGCCGCCGTCCCTCGACCGGTGTCGGGCGCAATTGCGGCGCGATCGTACCATCCGTCGCCAGAACGGCTATCCGTTCGGGTTCGTCATGCTCGAACTCTATGACATGCCTGTCGCGTTCGCCGCCCGGAAGCGGCCAGGCAAAGGCCGGATGGTATCCGAAACTTGCGGGCAGCGGCGCGTCACCCGGATTGCGGATCGTGACCGTCATCGCCAGCGTCATCGCATCGAGTGCGAAATCGGCCTCGAGTTCGAACGCGAAGGGATATTGCGCGCGGGTCGCCTCATTGTCGGTCAACCGAAACGTCGCGCGGTTGACGTCATGGCGCACTACGGAAAAAGCCGATTTCCGGGCAAAACCATGCTTTTGCATGGCGAATTCACCCCCGTCGACGCGCAACGTGTTGCCGTTCAATTGTCCGACGATCGGGAACAGCAGCGGCGCACGGCCGGTCCAATACGCCGGGTCCGCGTCGGTCATGTACTCGCGGCCCGGCGCGTCGCGCAGCGACGAGAGTTCCGCCCCGAACGGGTTGATCTGTGCGACCAGCCCGTCCGATGCGATGCCGATCCAGTCAGCCACGCAAGCTCGCACCGAGTTTTGCTGCCGCCGCGACGACCTTTGCCGCGATGGCGCCAAGCTCTTCCTCGGTGAAACTCTTGTCGACAGGTTGCAGCACGACTTCGACGGCAAGCGACACCTGCCCCTCTGGCACGCCGGCACCGGCGAACCGGTCGAACAGCCGCGCGTCGACGATCGCAGCCTTGTCGGCGCCCCTGACCGCGCGAACCAGTGCGTCGGCGCTGACATCGACCGGCACGAGGAACGCGAAGTCGCGCCGCACGACTTGCAGCGGCTGTGCGACGAAGGCAGGGCGCATGAAACCCGA
>DDFE01000175.1:4515-5495 GCA_002336985.1 Sphingomonadales bacterium UBA1936 | reverse complement strand
AGGATCGTCTTGGGCCCGAGCCGCAGCGTGCCCGACTGGCCGGGGTGGAAGTGCGGTCCGGCCTCTCCCATCACCTGCAGGTTTTCGACGGGCGCGCCCGCCGCCTCGAGCAATGCCAGTGCTTCGGTCTTGGCGTCGAAGGCATCGAATGCCTGCGCCTTGCCCTTGGCCCAGCCGCGCGGGGCAGCCTCGCCAGCAAGGACGACGCCCACGGTCAACCGCTCGCCGTCCGCCAGGTAGCGGCGGCCGATCTCGAACAGGCGGATGCTATCGGCACCGCGGTCCTGGTTCCGCTGTGCGGCCGACAGGAGCCCTGCGAGCAGGGTCGGCCGCATGACTTTCATCTCTTCGGAAATCGGATTGGCGAGCGTCCAGTCGCCGCCACCGAACGCTGCCGCCTCGGTCTCGGAAATGAAGCTCCACGTCACCGCTTCGTGCAGGCCGCGCGCCGCGGCGGTACGGCGCACCTTGCGTTCGACCTTTTGCATCGGCGTCGCGGTGGGATGTGCCACGCCATCGGCGCGCGGCAGCGAGGTGGAGACGACATGGTCGAGGCCGGTGATGCGGACGACTTCTTCGACCAGATCGGCAGGACCGTCGACATCACGCCGCCAGCTCGGGATGGTGACAAGAAAGATCTCGTCATTCCCGCGAAAGCGGGAATCCAACTCCGGACTTCTCGACCCAACCGAATCTTCGGGAGTTGGGCCCCCGCCTTCGCGGGGGTGACGGTCAAGGGTGAAGCCGAGGCGCTCCAGAATTGCAGCCTGATCAGCCGCTGGAACATCGATGCCGCCCAGCTGTGCGCACAGCGCCGGATCATAGGACAGAGTCCGCGCTTCCGTCGGCGGCGTGCCCGCACGCACGATCTGCGACGGTGTGCCGCCGCAATGATCGACGATCAGGTGCGTCAATATGTCGATTGCGTCGTCGAGGAACGCCGGGTCGACACCGCGTTCGAACCGCGTGCGGGCGTCGCT
>DDFE01000175.1:0-4387 GCA_002336985.1 Sphingomonadales bacterium UBA1936 | reverse complement strand
TCGGGCGAGGTACCGTTCTTCACGCCGGCGATGCTGCGGCCGTAGAAAGCGGGGCAACCTTCGGGATCGTCGGTGCGGATCTCGACCGCGCACGGTCCTTCGCCCGCGATGGTCCCGGTGCCGCCGCGATAGACGTCGCTCAGCGGCTTAAGCGTGCCGAGTCCTGCAGCGGCCAAATCGCGCGCGATGCCGCGTACGCCCATGCAATCCTGCCGGTTGGGCGTGATCGCAACATCGAAAACGGCATCGTCGAGGTTTGCCCAAGTCGCATAGGTCTCGCCGACCGGCGCATCGGCGGGCAGCTCGATGATGCCGTCGTGATCGTCGCCCAGCTCCAGCTCGCGCGACGAACACATCATGCCGTTCGATTCGACGCCGCGGATCGCCGCGACCTTCAATACCATGCCGTTCGACGGCACGGTCGCGCCCGGCGCGCCGAACACGCCGACCAAGCCCGCGCGCGCATTGGGCGCGCCGCAGACGACCTGCAGCGGACCATCGCCCGCATCGACGGTCAGCACCTGCAGCTTGTCGGCCTGTGGATGCGGTGCCGCTGTCAGCACCTTGGCGATGCGGAAGGCGGCGAGCTTCTCCGCCGGGTTCTCGATGCCCTCGACCTCGAGGCCGATGGAGTTGAGCTTGTCGGAGACCTCGGCGACGCCCGCGGACGTGTCGAGATGCTCTTTCAGCCAGGACAGGGTGAACTTCATGCGCCCACTCCCCCGCTCAGCGTGGGCACGTCGAGCGCGCTGAAGCCATAGTGGCGCAGCCAGCGCAGGTCGCCGTCGAAGAAGGCGCGCAAATCGTCCATCCCGTATTTGAGCATGGCAAGCCGGTCGACGCCGGTGCCGAAGGCGAAGCCCGAATATTCGTCAGGGTCGATGCCGCAGTTCCGCAGCACGCGCGGGTGGACCATGCCGCTGCCCAGCACTTCCATCCAGCCGTCGCTGCCGCCGATGACGCGCTTGCCGTTGACGACCGTGTAGCCGACATCGACTTCGACCGAGGGTTCGGTGAACGGGAAATAGCTGGGGCGCAAGCGCAGCACGACGTCGTCGCGCTCGAAGAACGCCTTCAGGAAGGTCTCCAGCGTCCACTTCAGGTGACCCAAATGGATGCCCTTGTCGATGACGAGGCCTTCGATCTGATGGAACATCGGCGTGTGCGTGGCGTCGCTGTCCGACCGGTACACGCGCCCCGGCGCGATGATGCGGATCGGTGGCTTTTGTGACGTCATGGTGCGGATCTGCACGGGGCTGGTGTGCGTGCGCAGGACCATGTCGGGCTTGCCGTCTATGTAGAAGGTGTCGTGCATCGCGCGCGCCGGATGCGTCTCCGGAATGTTGAGCGCGGTGAAATTGTGCCAGTCGTCCTCGATCTCGGGCCCCGTCGCGACGGCGAAGCCCATGTCGGCGAAGATTTCGGCGAGCTCGTCCATGACCTGGCTGACCGGATGCACCGATCCGCGCGGGAAGAGCGGCGCGGGCAGGCTCATGTCGAGGCGTTCGGTCGCCAGCTTTTGAGCGACTTCCTCGGCCTCGAGTTCAACCTTACGATTAGCAAAATCGCTATCGATAATTTGGCGTGATTCATTCGCTACTTTCAGCGGTTCAACACCGAACTGCTCCTTTGCCTTTCCCAACGTGCGAATAAGTTTTTGATATTCGCTGTTACGTCCGACGAGAGCTGCATTAATATTCTGAAGCTGTGAAACAGTTTGAGATATTGAATGAAGGGCTGCGGTGTTTGCCGAAAATGTTGCTAACGATGCTTGTATCTGCTCGACTGTCGATGTCAGCGGCTGCTGAGCTTTTTCGATTGCGGCTAATGTTTCGGATAATGGCCGAGTTATTTGCGTGCTCAGAAGCGCCATCTGGCTATTCATAGCTGCGATGGACGCTTGATTGGCTGCAATAGAAGCTTGCGCTGCCGCTATGGATGACAAAACGTTGGGCTGATTGATTGTCGTAGCTGCCAACGCAATCTGAGGCATTCGAACATTCACAGCCTTAACGGCTTCAATAGCGCGTTGCACAGCTTCGGGCGAAACGTGGATTTTTGTCTCGGTCATAGATTTTGCCCCATAAGCAAAAGGGCGCGAGCGGCAACCCGCTCACGCCCCGATGCGCATCCGTTACGAAGAAGCGTTATGCCGCCTTTGGCAGCGCGCCCTTCGCCTGCGCGATGATGGTGCTAAACACCGCACCTTCGTGCATCGCGATGTCGGCCAGGACCTTCCGGTCGAGTTCGACGCCCGCGAGCTTCAGGCCGTGCATGAACTGGCCATAGGTCAGGCCTTCCATGCGGACTGCGGCGTTGATGCGCTGGATCCACAGTGCGCGGAAGTTGCGCTTCTTAACCTTGCGGTCGCGGTAAGCGTACTGGCCGGCCTTTTCGACCGCCTGCTTGGCGATGCGGATCGTGTTCTTGCGGCGGCCGTAATAGCCCTTTGCCTGTTCAAGAACCTTCTTGTGCTTTGCGTGCGTGGTTACGCCGCGTTTTACGCGTGCCATCTAACGGCCCTCCTTACTTCAGGCCGTAGGGGGCCCAGGCCTTGACCGTCGCCGTATCGGCGTCGCTCACCAGCTTGGTCCCGCGGTTCTGGCGGATATACTTGGCATTGTGGCTGCTCAGGCGGTGGCGCTTGCCAGCCACACCGTGCTTCAGCTTGCCGGTCGCGGTGATGGTGAAGCGCTTCTTCACCCCGCTCTTGGTCTTCAGTTTGGGCATTTTCGTCCTTTCAATTCGACGTCCCTGATGTCGCCATGGCAGCCCTTTCAGCCAGGCGAATCGTAGCGGGTCGTTACGCGAAGGGGCGGCCCCTAAAGACAGTCGCCGGAAAACGCAAGGGAACCCGCGGCATTTGGCGGTCGTTGGACACCCTTATGGCCGACGCCGATCCCCATCTGCCGACCGGGACAACTGAGCCTGAGACGCCCGTTGTTCAAAAGCGTCGCGCCGGTCCGGTCAAATGGGCGATCCGCATCGTCCTCGGCATTTTGCTGCTGCTCTTCGCGATCTGGGCGATCCTCTACATCACCAAGGGCCGCTTTCTGAAATCGACATTCGAGAAATATGCGTCCAAATATTCGCAGCGCGATATTCGCGTGGCGGGCGATTTCCAGCTCTATTTCGACCTGATCAGCATCAAGTTCCTCGCCGACGGGATGACCGTGTCGAACCCGGCATGGCGCGGCGGGCAATTTTACAAGTCCGACCATATCCTCGCGCGCATCTCGACCTTTCCACTGATCTGGGGTGAGCAGCGGATCAAGGTGCTCGACATGGCAGGCGCCAATGTCGATCTCGCCTGGAACGCCGCGAGAAAGCTGAATACATTTACGTTCGGCGACCCCAACCAACCGGGCAAGCCGTTCAAGCTACCCGATATCATTCGTGCTCAGGTCGTGCGGACGACGGTCAACTACGTCGATCCGCTGTTGCAGCTGAAAACGGCAGTTCGCGTCGAAACAGTGAAAGCGCAGGACACGAAGTTCGCGGACGACATCCGTTTCACCGGCGACGGCACGCTGCGCAACCGGCCCTTCACGATGTCGGGAAGCCTGCTCAGTCCCAACGAGACGATTGCGGGTGGCCGAAACCAGCTGAAGCTTGCTACACGCTCGGGTGACACATCGCTCGACGTGTCAGGTACGTTGCCCGGCGCGACGATCATCGAAGGTGCCGACCTGCGCCTCGCTGTACGCGGCAGCAACCTTGCCAACCTGTTCGATTTCCTTGGCGTCGCCGTGCCCGACACGCGGCGTTACCGGATCACTTCGAACCTGACGAAGGACGGCGGCGCGTGGAAATTCACGCGTCTGAACGGGATGTTCGGCGCATCCGATATCGCGGGCGCGATGACCATTACCATGCCGAACGACCGGCTCAAGGTCGACGCCGACCTGCGTACGCGTACGCTCGACATCATCGATGCGGGTCCGTTCATCGGTTACGAGCCGAACAAGCTTGCTGCCGGGTCGGTGACGGCGGCCGCCTCGACGCAAAGCGCGACCGGTGGCCGTATCCTGCCTGACGCGCCGTTGCGTATCGAAGCGATCAAGCGGTTCGACGCCGACGTGAAATACCGCGTCGCGACGATCCGTGCGCCCAGCATGCCTATTTCGAATGTCGGCCTTGCGCTCAAGCTTGATCACAGCCTGTTGCAACTGAAACCGCTGACGTTCGATGTGGCAGGCGGGAAGCTGTGGTCGGACATTTCGATCAATGCGCGCAAACCCGCCGTGTTTACCGAATATGATATCCGCCTCGCCAATACGCCTATCGGTCGCTTGCTCGGCAAGTCTGGCGTCGAGCAGGCGGGTGCGACCGGCGTGTTGCGCGCGCGCATCCAGATGACGGGGACCGGCGATTCGGTGCGCTCGTC
>DDFE01000253.1 GCA_002336985.1 Sphingomonadales bacterium UBA1936 | reverse complement strand
CATCGCCCAGTTCCGCGCCGGTCTCGAGGTCGCGGATGCGTGCCGTGAACCGTTCGGAGCCGTCATCGTCGATGGCATAGGCGAGGTAGCGCCCGTCCTCGCTGACGGAGATCGCACCCAGCCGGAAATATTCCTTGCCCGCGGCAAGCGCCGGTTCGTCGAGGATCAGTTGGTCCGGCCCGCCCTCGGCCAGCCGCCGCCACCATTTCCGATACTGCCCGCCGGTCTCGAACGCGCGCCAGTACACCCAGTCGCCATTCCTTGCCGGAACGCTCGCATCGTCTTCCTTGATGCGGCCCTTCATCTCGGTGAAGATCGTGTCCACCAGCGGCTGCAGCGGCGCCATATAGGCCTCGAAATGTGCGTTCTCGGCCTTCAGGTAATCGAGGACCGCGGCGTCATCGACGTCCGGATATTTGGGATCGCGCAGCCAGGCGTAGTCGTCGGTCAGGTCGACGCCGTGAACGGCGTTGATCGCGGGATTGCGGGCGGCGACAGGCGCTGGAACGGTGGGAATGGCGGCTCTCCGAAAGACTTGATTCGCCGATAGCCCGCTGCCCCCAAACAACAAGGGCCGACGCAATCGCGCCGGCCCTCATTTTGCAGTCAAACCGACTGTTAGCGGCAGTTCACCTGGCCGCGATCGATCGAGCTGCCGAGTGCGGCACCCGCACCTGCACCGAGCAGGGTCGCAAGCACGCCGGAGTCACCGCGGCCCAGCGAGTTGCCGAGCAGGCCACCGAGTGCGGCGCCGACGATCAGGCCGGTCGTACCGTCCGAGCGGCGGCAATAGTAGCGGCCATCGTTGCCACGATAGATTCGGTCGTTCCGGCTTAGACGATACGGTTTGTAATAGCGGCCATCGCGATAATAATTATCGGCGTAATAGCGACGCTGTCCCGGTCCGACGCGGTTGTAATCATAGTTGCGATAGTCGCGCCACGCGTCGCGACGCGCCTCGCGGTAATCGCGGTCTCGGCGGCCATTCGCATGTGCCCAGGGCGGCGGGTCGGCAAGCGCGGGGGTCACTGGCACCAGCATTGCGCCCAGCGTCGCAGCCAAAATGAGCTTCTTCATCGGTCATCTCCTCGTCTGACCCCGTAACAACCGCGGGCGTCGCACAGAGTTGCATGAACCGAAAACTACGTTTCGTTCACGTGTCGTAATGGGAATTTCAGGGCAGTTCGAACAGCCCTGCCGCGCCCATGCCGCCGCCAACGCACATCGTGACGACGACACGTTTTGCGCCGCGCCGCCTGCCCTCGATCAGGGCATGGCCGGTCAGGCGCGAGCCGCTCATGCCGAAGGGGTGGCCGATCGCGATCGCCCCGCCGTCCACGTTCAGCCGGTCGTTGTCGATGCCGAGCCGGTCGCGGCAATAAAGCACCTGCACCGCGAATGCCTCGTTCAATTCCCACAGGTCGATATCGCCGACCGACAGGCCGTGGCGCGCGAGCAGTTTGGGCACGGCGAACACGGGACCGATCCCCATCTCGTCGGGTTCGCACCCGGCCACGGCGAAACCCCGGAAGAAGCCGAGCGGCGTCAGACCGCGCCGCGCGGCTTCGGTATCGGACATGACAACGCAGACGCTGGCGCCGTCCGACAATTGGCTGGCATTTCCTGCGGTGATCGTACCGCCCTCGACGACCGTTTTCAGCCCTGCGAGTCCTTCCGCCGTCGTGCCCGCCCGCATTCCTTCATCGCGGTCGAGCGTCACCTGCTCTTCGCCGGTGATGTTGCCGTCCTTGTCACGCAAATTGCGCGTGACCGTAATCGGGACGATCTCGTCCGCCAGCCGCCCCGCTTCCCACGCCGCGACGACGCGCTGCTGCGACTGGGCGCCGTATTCGTCCTGCGCCTCGCGACCGATACCGTAGCGCGCGGCGACGTTTTCCGCCGTCGGAATCATCGGCAGCATCAGATCGGGCCGGTGTTCCCGCACCCAGGGCGAATGATAATGCTGCAAATTCTTGTTGGGCAGCACCAGCGACACGCAGTCGAGACCGCCCGCGACATAAATCCCTTCCTCGCCCGCGCGAATGCGCTGCGCCGCCATCGCGATCGTCTGCAGGCCCGACGAACATTTCCGGTCGAGCGTCATGCCGGACACACTCACCGGACATCCCGCCTCGATCGCCGCCACGCGAGCGACATTATTGCCCGTCGCCCCTTCGGGATGGGCCGAACCCAGCATCACATCCTCGACCTCGTCGAGCGCGACGCCCGCGCGTTCGGTCGCGGCACGGATGACATGCGCGGCGAGCGTCGATCCATTGGTGTCGACCAGGCTGCCCCGATACGCCTTGCCGATCGGCGTGCGGGCGGTGGAGACGATGACGGCTTCGGCCATGGTCAGACCGCCACGATGCCATGGTCGATCAGGCTGTTCGCGCAGTCGACCAGCGAGTCCGCCTCGTCGCGCGTTTCCCAGCCCATCACCGCTTTCGTGTGCCCCGGGTCGGTCGCCCGCGTTCGCCCGAGCTCGGATACGATAGAGCGCACCAGGGGATCGAACCGCCCCACGATCCGCACGACGAAATCGGGCAGCCTGCGCGCCGGTACCTTGCGCGCACGGATGCCGAGACGCGCCTTCAACAGCCGCGCGACGTCGATCAACCAGAAGAAGCGCCCGGACGCGATGAAACGCTCTCCCGCGATACCCGGCACAGTGAGCGCCCGGACATGCAGGTCGGCCAGGTCGCGCACGTCGACGATGCCGAAACCAATATTGGGGCATCCCGGGTATGCGCCCGACAACAGCTTGTCGACGAGTTCGATCGAGGTCGACACATCGGCATCGATCACCGGACCCACGACCAGCGATGGGTTGATCGAGACGAATTCCATGCCGCCGCTCTCTGCCGCGATCCAGTCGCGCGCCGCGCGCTCCGCGATGGTCTTGGATTTTGCATAGGGCGACACGTCCGGGCTCGTCGCGTCGCTCCAGTCCGCTTCGGTGAACATCTGCTTGCCCGGCGGATGGCCATAGGCGATCGCCGCGACCGACGACGTCAGTACGAACCGCTTCACGCCAGCATCGCGTGCGAACCGCAGCGCGCGCAACGCGCCTTCGCGGGCGGGCACGATCAGTTCGTCGGGATCGTCCACATGGGCGGCCGGAAACGGCGAAGCGACGTGCGCG
>DDFE01000118.1 GCA_002336985.1 Sphingomonadales bacterium UBA1936 | reverse complement strand
GGTCCTGCTCGATTCAATGACGCAGGCCGTCGTCCTGTCGGTTGCACCTTCATCGGTTCCGAGTACGCCGGTAGCCGGGCAAAGCTGGATCGTCGGTGCGGGAGCAACTGGCGACTGGTCGGGGCAGGACGGCGCGCTTGCCACGTGGACTGCGGGCGGTTGGCGTTTCACCGCGGCGTTCGACGGGATGACTGCGTGGAGCCTCGCCGACGCCGTCCAGGTTTCGAGGATCGCCGGTGTGTGGGAAATAGGTCGGGTCCGGGCTAGCGCACTCCTGATCGACGGGGATCAGGTCGTGGGCGCGCGGCAGCCCGCCATCGCCGATCCCTCTGGCGGTGCGACTGTCGATGCAGAAGCGCGCGACTGCATCGCACTTATCCTTGAGGCTTTAAGGTCACACGGCGCGATAGAAATTTGAGCGCACGAACATAATCTCGATCAAGCGAGGAACCTTTCAACAAATCGACGGTTGTGCGGGCGATCCTGCCAATAGTTATGGTGGGTGAGTGCGACATTTCGGCAACAATTGGCTGATTTGTGCGCTTGCCAGTCGTTACGGCATTGGTTAGGGCAACAGACTGTCAATGCGACAAAAGTGAAAGGGGATTCATATGCGGAAGCTAGCCATCGTTATGGCGCTTGCCTCCACCGCGATCGCAGGCCCGGCTCTCGCCCGGGACAAGGCGTGGTACATCGGCGTCGAAGGTGGTGCCGCCATCGTCGAGGACATCAAGTTCACGATCGCAGGCGTTCCTGACGCAGCAACTGCCAAGCAGAAGAAGGCTTATGATGTCGATGGCATCATCGGTTACGACTTCGGCATGTTCCGTCTCGAAGCGGAAGTTGCCTACAAGGAATCGCGCGCTGATACCTATACGAACAGCGTGACGACCTTCCGTGCGACGGGTATTGCTCCCGCGCCGGCTGGTACGGGTGCCTATTCGGGCAAGACCAACGCGCTCAGCTTCATGATCAACGGCTTGCTCGACTTCGGCGACGAAGACGGCCTGCAGGGCTTCGTCGGCGGTGGTGCCGGTGTCGCACGCGTGAAGTTCTCGAACTACTCGATCAACCCGGGCGGTTCGTTCCTGAACGACTCGAACACCGTGTTTGCCTATCAGGCACTCGCCGGTGTCCGCGCTCCGCTCAGCGATCACATCGACGTTGGCCTGAAGTATCGCTTCTTCAACGCCGACCGTGTCGACGTGGTCGACGCGCTGGGCCGTGCAGAGCGTGGCCGCTTCCGGTCGCACTCGATCCTGGGCAGCCTGATCTACAACTTCGGCGAACCGGCAGCTCCGCCGCCCCCGCCGCCGCCTCCGCCGCCTCCCCCGCCGCCGCCGGAACCGGCTCCGCCGCCTCCGCCGCCGCCGGTTTGCACTCCCGGACCGTTCATCGTGTTCTTCGAGTGGGACAAGTCGGACGTCACGCCGGAAGCAGCAAGCATCCTCGACGGTGCGGTTGCCAACTACGCGAACTGCGGCAACGCAGCGGTCGAACTCCGTGGTTACACCGACACGTCGGGTACCCCGAAGTACAACCTCGGCCTCTCGCAGCGTCGTGCCGATGCGGTCAGCGCATACATGCAGTCGAAGGGTATCGCGGGCGGTGTCATCACCACCCAGGCACTCGGCGAAACCAACCTGCGTGTTCAGACCGCGGACGGTGTCCGCGAACTTCAGAACCGTCGCGTGGAAATCACGTACGGCGCTGGCGCAGGCCAATAAGCCTTTTCATTCCGCAAGGGATGATACGAGGGGGCCGGTCGAAAGACCGGCCCTTTTCGTTTGTGTGACGTAAATGCTCGTTGAGAGGGCGCAATAATCTTGCGCAGGTGTGATGCCGAGCTGTAGGGGCGGCGCCATGTCAGCACCGCTTCCCAAGCCATGGATTATGGCGATCGCACCCTATGTCCCTGGTCGCTCAACGATCGAGGGTGATACGCCGCCGGTCAAATTATCGTCCAATGAAAATCCACTGGGGACCAGCGCCGAAGCGCGCGCCGCATTCGCCGCGCACCAAGGCGATCTCTTTCGCTATCCGGATGCCAGCGCAGCGGATTTGCGGGGGGCGATTGCTGCCGCACACGTTCTCGATCCCACTCGCATCATTTATGGTACCGGATCGGACGAGATCCTGCACCTCGTGACCGGCGCATATGCCGGACCGGGCGATGAAGTCGTTTATGTGCGTTACGGTTTTTCCGTTTACGATATTGCCGCACGGCGTGTGGGCGCAACTCCGGTGGTGGCGCCAGATCGTGACTTCGGTACCGATGTGGATGCGATTCTGGCAGCAGTGACTGATCGCACGCGGTTGGTTTTCATTGCCAATCCCAACAACCCCACCGGCACCTATTCGACGCGCGCGGAGATCGCGCGGCTTCATGCGGGCCTGCCGTCGTCGGTCATGCTCGTCCTCGACCAGGCCTATTCCGAATATCTGGAAGCCGACGAGGACGACGGCGGGCTGGACCTCGCTCGCACGCAGCCGAATGTCGTGGTGACACGGACGTTTTCTAAGATCCACGGGCTTGCCGCCGAACGGATCGGCTGGGGCTATGGCTCGGCGGAAGCAGTCGCGGCCATGCACCGCATCCGCGCGCCGTTCTGCGTTACGACAGCGGGCCAGAAAGCCGCGATCGCCGCCCTCGGCGCGCATGACTTCGTCGACCGCAGCCGGACCGAGAATGCCAAATGGCGTGCGTGGTTCAACGACGAGGTCGCAAAACTCGGCAACGCCGGGCTGCGCACAGTGCCGTCGAAGGCGAACTTCGTCCTCGTGCTGTTCGAAGGAACGGTCACGGCGGAGGAAGCCTATAAGGCGCTGATGGCACAGGGTTATATCGTGCGCTGGGTGCCGGGGCAGGGACTGCCGCAGGGGCTTCGCATGACGATCGGTAGCGAAGA
>DDFE01000185.1:7186-17516 GCA_002336985.1 Sphingomonadales bacterium UBA1936 | reverse complement strand
CCCGGCGCCAGCCGTCCTTCCCACGCGCCCCGGTCGCCGCAATCGGCACACAGCGCGCTCAGCAATTCACCATGCATGTGGATCAGCCGCTTCGCCCCTGCCCGCTCGTGGAGGTCGTCGACATTCTGTGTCACGATCAGCAGGTTACCCGGCCATTCGGCATCGAGCCGCGCGAGCGCCTCGTGCGCCGCATTCGGCTCCACCGTCGCGAGTGCCGCGCGGCGGTCGTCGTAGAACCGGTGAACCAGTTCCGGATCGGCCGCCAGCGCCTCGGGCGTGCAGACATCCTCGACTCGGTGCCCCTCCCATAGCCCGCCAGGCCCACGGAATGTCGCGAGGCCACTTTCGGCGGAGATACCGGCGCCGGTCAGCACGACAATGTTGTAAATTTCCTGCATTGCCCTTCCCCGTCACTCCCGCGAAAGCGGGAGTCCAGCTTCTTCTTTTCAGATCGCGACAAGAAGCTGGATTCCCGCTTTCGCGGGAATGACGGAGGATGGAATGACCAAAGGCACAATTCGCGTCGGCATCGGCGGCTGGGATTTCGATCCGTGGCGCGGGACGTTCTATCCGGACGGCTTCGCCAAGACGAAGCAGCTTGCCTACGCCGCCGAGCGGCTGACCAGTATCGAGATCAACGCGACCTATTACGGCAGCCAGAAACCCGCAACTTTCGCCAACTGGGCAAAGGCCGTGCCCGACGGTTTCCAGTTCGCGGTCAAGGCATCGCGGTTCACGACCAATCGCAGAATCCTGTCCGAAGGCACGGATTCGATTCAGAAATTCCTGTCGCAAGGCATCTCCGAACTCGGCGACCGGCTGGGGCCGATCCTGTGGCAGTTCATGGCGACGAAGAAATTCGATGCGGAGGATTTCGCCGGGTTCCTGAAGCTGCTTCCGGAAAAGCAGGACGGCCTGCCGCTGCGCCACGCGATCGAGGTGCGTCACGAAAGCTTCCGCGACCCCGCTTTTTACGCGCTTGCCAGGTCGGCGAACGCAGCCATCGTCTTCGCCGACGACGATGAATTCCCCTGCATCGACGAAGACACCGCCGACTTCCGCTACGCGCGCCTTCAGCGCGCCGTCGAAGACTGCCCCACCGGCTATGACGACGCCGCGCTCGACCATTGGACCGGGCTCGCCAAAAAATGGGCGAAAACGGGGGATGCCTATGTCTATTTCATCAGCGGCGCGAAGGTCCGCAATCCGGCTGCGGCCCAGGCCATGATTTCGCGCCTCGATTGACGACAAAAGGCTGTCCTACAGCATCGATCCTTCATATGGCGGGCGCGGGCAATTCGAGAAGCATATGACCAGCATCGGTATTTTGGGCAGCCGCGGACGAATGGGTGCGGCGATCGCGGCGGTCATCCCGTCGCTCGGTGCGACGCTGGCCGGGGGAACGGATGTCGATGGCGACGCGGCCGCGCTTGCCCGCATTGCCGATGTGCTGGTCGATTTCTCGTCGCCGCTGGCGCTTGCGGGCAATCTGAACGCCGCGCGTCTCGGCCGCACGCCGATCGTCATCGGAACGACGGGTCTCGACGGTGCGCACCATGCGATGATCGACGATGCCGCACGCGAAGTCGCGGTGTTGCAGGCGGCCAACACCTCTTTTGGTGTGAACCTGCTGTCAACTTTGGTCGAACAGGCCGCGGCAAAGCTGGGCGTCGACTGGGATATCGAGGTGCTGGAAATGCACCACCGCCACAAGCGCGACGCACCGTCCGGCACGGCGATGCTGCTGGGTCAGGCCGCGGCGAACGGACGTGGAAAGAGCCTGCCCGAACTCAGCCGGTTCGACCGGTTCAGCGATAACGATCCGCGTGAGGAAGGGACCATCGGTTTTGCTTCGCTGCGCGGCGGATCGGTCGCGGGCGACCATGTCGTCATCCTCGCGGCCGAGGGCGAACGGATCGAGCTCGGCCACCGCGCCGAAAACCGCGACATCTTCGCGCGCGGCGCGGTGAAGGCGGCACTCTGGCTCGCGGGACGCCCGGCCGGGCGTTACACCATGGCCGACGTCCTCGGCCTGTAGGTGAAACGCGCCGACATCTTCGAATTCTATCGCCGCCTGGCGGAAGCCAACCCGGCGCCGGAAACCGAACTCGAATACGGCAACATCTACCAGTTGCTCGTCGCCGTCGTGCTCTCGGCGCAAGCGACCGACGCAGGGGTGAACAAGGCGACGCGCAAGCTGTTCGAGGAAGTTCGCGGTCCGCAAGAAATGCTCGATCTTGGCGAGGCGGGCCTCAAACAGCACATTCGCACCATCGGCCTGTTCAATACCAAGGCGAAGAACGTCATCGCGCTGTCGCAAATGCTGATCGACCTTCACAATGGCGCGGTTCCGACGGACCGTGATCAGCTGCAGGCCCTGCCCGGTGTCGGACGTAAGACCGCGAATGTCGTGCTCAACGTCGCGCTGGGTGCGGAGACGTTTCCGGTCGACACGCACGTCTTCCGCATCTGCAACCGCACCGGTCTTGCCAAGGGAAAGACGCCGCAGGCGGTCGAGGCCATTCTGGAACGCCAGACGCCCGCCCCTTTTCGCGTGCAGGCACACCATTGGCTGATCCTGCACGGCCGCTACACCTGCAAGGCGCGCACGCCCGAATGCTGGCGTTGTGTCGTTTGCGACCTTTGCGCGTTCAGGCCAAAGTCATCGCCACCGAAGCAGAGTGCGAAAAATCGAGTCGAAGGAGAGACTGTATGAAACGCTTCATCGTCGCATCCGCCGTTGTCGCTATCGGAATCGCCACCGCGTCCGCCGCGCCCCGCGACCGCACCATCCCGCCCGAAGCCACGCCCGACGGCGAGCCCGTGAGCTGCATCCGGACGATCAACATCCGCAATCAGAGCGTTCACGGCGACAGTGTGATCGATTTCCATATGAACAACGGCAAGGTGTACCGGAACACGCTGCCGATGAGCTGCCCCAACCTTGGCTTCGAGGAGCGGATCCTGACCAAGCCGACCAACGGCCAGCTGTGCAGCATCGACACCATCACCGTCCTGCAGCCGCCCGGCCTGTCGCAGGGCGCAACCTGTGGCCTGGGCAAGTTCCAGCCGGTGAAGATCGTCAAGGCGCCGAAGGGCTGAGGTCAGCAAAGGACTGGCGGACCCGTTTTCGGGCTGCTAGGGCGCGCGGGAGCACGCACTCGTAGCTCAGCTGGATAGAGCACTGCCCTCCGAAGGCAGGGGTCAGGGGTTCGAATCCCTTCGAGTGCGCCACTTCCTTGCCAGATCATCGTCGCCGCCGTGCATAAACGGCTGTCCTACATGCTTGCGCCTTGTCATACCCGCGTTCGGGCACGACGGACGGCCGTCGTGCAGGCTCTTTCGCTTGTCGAAACGGATCTGATGATGCCGTTGCAGAGGGCGTCATGAGGCTAACTTTTACTAACCTTTGAGATCGGGCTGGGCGGAGCGATGCCGCCGCGCGAACCGCATCGTGACGAATTAGCGCCGTTGCCGCCCGCGACTGCGCGCTATGCTGGCCCGATGGGAGAGAGACTGCTGGAAGGGCGCGTGGCGCTCGTCACCGGGGCCAGCCGCGGCATCGGCTTTGCGATCGCGCAGCGGCTTGCGTCCGAAGGCGCGACGATTGCCGTCGCCGCGCGATCCTCGGACGGCAGTCTCGAGAATGCCGTTGCCGAGATACAGGCTGCAGGCGGACATGCGTTTCCGCTGCAGGCCGATATCGGCGACGATGACGTGTTGAAAGCGCTGCCCGGCGAGGTCGTCGAGCACGCCGGACGCCTCGATATACTGGTCAACAACGCCGGCAGCGCCATCTATGGCGACTTTGCGTCGCTCGAGACCGCGTCGATCGACCATATGTTGCGGCTCTACCTGCGCGCACCGATGTTGCTGGCGCAGGCGGCGATCCCGGCGATGCGCGCGGGCGGATGCGGCTGGATCGTGAACGTCGGCTCGATCACCGCCCTTGCGCCCGCGACGCCCTATAGTGCCGGGTCGCTCGGTGGGGCCGACTGCGTCTATGCGGCCGCGAAGGCGGGGCTGCTGCGGTTCACGCAGGGGCTGGCTGCCGCGCTGCTCCGCGACGATCTTGCGGTCAACATGGCTGCGCCCTCCACCGCGATCCGAACCCCTGGCGCCGATGCGCTGATCGCCGCCGACTATCCGGTCGAGCGCGTGGAATATCTCGCGGAAACGGTACTCGCGCTCTGCCACCGGCCTGCCGCGGAACGGACGGGGCTCGCGGCTTTCAGCCTGCATTATCCGGCGGCGCACAAGCTGCCCGTCATGACGCTCGACGGCAAGACGCGGTTGCCCGACGTCGCACCGCCCTCGTGGCGTCACCCGGCGACGCCGATGCGGGGTGACGAACTGACACCGCATATCGCCGCCCCTGCATGAAGGCCGTCGCACTTCACGGCTTCGACGGCTCGGCGTCGGTCGGCATCGCCGGTGTTCCCGGCATCGCACCCGGTCCGGGTGAGATCGGCATTTCGGTCGCTGCCGCCGGTCTCAATCCCGCCGACTGGAAGCTGGCCGAGGGCTGGCTGCGCGATACATACCAGCCATCTTTCCCTTATGTGCTGGGTTTCGACGCGGCGGGCACGATCGATGCCATCGGCCCCGGCGTGGCGGACTTCGCCATCGGCGACCGTGTCGTCGCGAAAACCGCTGTCGGGCGCGGAGGCGCGGGCGGGTGCGCCGAGCGCACGGTCGTCGCCGCGCATCTTGCCAGCATCTTGCCGGATGCAATCGACTTCATCACGGCGGCCGCCCTGCCCACCGCCGGGATCACCGCATGGGAATCGACGCTGGTTGCGGGCGCTCTCCGCGCCGGTCAGTCGATCCTCATCAACGGTGGCGCGGGCGGCACCGGCAGCTTCGCGATCGGCATCGCCCGCATGACCGGCGCCCGCATCGCCGCGACGGCGGGGGCAAAGAACCTGGCCTACCTTTCCGAACTCGGATGCGATCTTGCGCTCGACTATCGAACCGACTGGCGGCCTAGGTTGCGAGAGCGGTTTCCCGACGGCGTCGATGTGCTGCTGGACACGGTCGGGCAAGGCGTGCTCGACCATCCGCTCGACCTCATCCGCGATGGCGGGATTTTCGTCACGATCGGTACGCTGGTGCGCAACGAGCCGCGCCCGCCGGAACAGCGCGGCATCCGCGTGTTGACGTCGATGTCGAACCGCGAACGCGAGGGCGAACAGCTCGGCGCGCTCGTGAACGCCCTGGCGTCAGCCAGACTCCGCTCGCCCGCGATCGAGACGATCTTTCCCGTCGATGTGCCCGCCGCGCTCGACCGGTTGAAGGAGGGCCATGTCCGCGGCAAGCTCGTCGTCGATATCGCGGGCGGGTGCTGGCAATGATCTTCATCCTCGACCAGCTCCAGTCGTTACCGGGGCAAGGCAAGGCGCTCCACGACCTGTGCCGCGAGCAATATCTGCCCGCCGCAGCAGAGCGAGGTCTCACCCTCGTCCACAGCCTCGTGTCGCCGCCGCTGTGGCTCGACGACGACAGCAACATGCTATTCTTCCTGTGGAGCCTGCCCGACGCCACGGCGTTCTGGCGCAAGAACGAACTCGGCAGGCGCAATCCGGCCGTGCACGACTGGTGGGCCGAAATCGACCGGCTGACCCTGTCCCGCGACCGCCGCACCTTGGCCGGCCCTGCCGATTTCGCACGATTGGCCGATGGCTAAGATCGTCGCCCTGCTGAGCTGGCGGCCTGGCGCTGGTGAGGTCACCCGCGCGACCTTGCGAGATGCGCTTCAGCAGCGCTTTCGTCTCGTTTCGAACGTGCTGCCCGGGGGACGCAACGCTGGTGACCTGCTCGTGCGGCATGACGACGCGGCGATGGATTGCCCGGCCGACTTCGGCTTGGGCACGCTCTATGAAGACGCGGTCGAAAGCGCTGACGGCGCGCTCTTCGAAACGGTCGCGCAGGACGGCGATCCCGTCGCTTCGCTCATTCACCGCACCGCGCTCTTTTGCGCGAACCGGAACCGGTCGGCCGAACGTCTCGACCGGTTCGAGCGTGAGACCGCCTCCTTGCCCCACTACGTACCCGTCATCCGCGGCTGGCGGCTGGGCCGCGTCACGCGAGCCTGGGGACGGTTTGCGTGGACCTACGTCTGGGAACAGGGTTTCGACCGGCCGGAACACCTGACGCGCGATTACATGATGGCACCGGCTCATTGGGGGCATGTCGACCGATGGTTCGACCCCGAACATCCGGACCTGCTGATCGATCCGGGATTGTGCCATGCCTTTTGCGACAACCCGCCGGGAACGGACACCGCATCATGACCGACCTCGCCACACTCCTCGACATCCGCGCGATCGAGCAGACCTATTTCCTCTATTGCGAAGCCATCGACGCCAAGGACTTCGGGCGGCTGGCGGCGGTGTTTTCAGCCGATGCCATGCAGGACTATCGCAGCTCGAACGGGATATTGCAGGCCGGCGTTGCACCGCTGATCGAGCGGCTGACGCGCAACATGGGCCACGCATCCTATTGCGGCGCCACCCAGCACAACATCACCAACATCCGCATCACGATGACGGCCCAGGGTGCCGACGCAAAAGCCCATTTCTACGCTATCCATGTGGGCACCGGGCCGTTCGAGGGACAGTTGTACAGCTGCTGGGGTCAATATGAAGACCGGTGGACCCGGACCGTCGACGGCTGGCGCATTGCCGAGCGCGGATATCGTAACTGGCACACCGAAGGCCCGGTCGCGATCATCCGGGGCGTCGGCTGGGAAGGATAGAGATCCCTCAGGCCGCGAGCACCGCGCGGACGATCACGCGGAACCGGTCGAGGAGAGCATCGTCTTTCAGCAACGTGTCGGACATGTGACCGACGACGCCCAATGCCGTATCGGCGTGCAGCTTCGCAGATCCAGCCGGCAGGTCAGGCCTCGCCCGCCTTAGCGCGACACCCAAGTGTTCTACGATGTCCTCACGGATCCGGTGCAACTGCTGCCGATCGTCCGCTTCCAGTTGCGCGACCCCGGATTGCAGCAAGGCGAGGACATCGCCCTGCCTGCCTGCATGATCGACCAGTGCATTGGCGAGCCCCGTCAGCGCGTCGTCGCCATGACTACCTGAGACGGCCAGGTCGATCGTCGACACCGCGTCCGCCGATGCCGCCTCGATGAGCGCAGTCAGGATTTCGGGCTTGCGCGAGAAATAACGGTAGATCGCAGGGCCGCTGATCCCAACCTCCGCGGCGATGGCATCGATCGAGGCCGCGTCATAACCACGCGCACGAAACATGGCGCCGGCGGCCGCAAGGATTTCCATGCGCCGTTGGGCATGCGGCAACCGCCGCCGCCCCGTGCTGCTCATGATGGCCACTGAAAATAACTCCTTGTCGGGAGGCTAGCAGCGCCGCCACGAATACGCTAGTTAACGATCGTTCACTTACGGAGGATCGGATGACTTTGCGACACAGGCCATCGGCCGACCCGGCATGTTTCGATCCCGACCGGTTTGCGACGCATGGTTATCCGCACGACGTCTGGACCAGGATGCGTGCCGAGACGCCGGTCGCCTGGCATGACGACGGCATCCGCGAACCCTTTTGGGCCATCACCCGCTATGCGGACATCACGGCGGTCGGAAAAGACAGCGACAACTTCCTGAACGCGCCTGGCGTGACGATCCTGCGGAAGGACAATGCCGCCGCGTCCAATGCTGCACGGGTGCCGCTGATGCTGACGATGGACCCGCCCGAGCATCACCAGAACCGAATGGTCCTTCGCGAACGGTTCAAACCCAGCGTGATGCGTGCCCTGGAAGAACATATCGTCGTCCGCTGCCGTGAAATCGCGGACGATGTCGCGGCCGCCCGCATCAACGCCGTCGATCCGGCGGCGCCAATCGATTTCGTCGAGGCAATCGCCATGCGCTTGCCGCTCGATGTGATCCTCGAACTGCTCGGCGTCCCGACCGCCGACCGCGACCAGATGTACCTCTGGAGCAATGCGGTCATCGGTAGCGAGGATCCCGAATATGGCGACATGGATTTGCCGCGCGAAGCGATCGTTGCCGCGCAACAGGCGATGTTCGGCTATTTCGCGAAGTTCATCGCCCAGCGCCGCGCGGCGCCGCGCGAAGACCTCGTCAGCCTGTTGGTCGCGGCGCGGATCGGCGGCGAACCGCTTAGTGATCGCGAAATCCTGGGCTTCTGTTTCCTCCTCGCGATTGCGGGGAACGAAACGACGCGCAACGCCACCAGCGGGGCGATGCTGGCGTTGTTCGAACATCCCGAACAACGCGCAGCGCTGACCGCCGACCCCGCGCTCATGCCGACGGCCGTGGAGGAGCTGCTGCGCTGGGTGACACCGATCATCTATATGGCGCGGACGGCCGCCAACGATGTCGAGGTCGGCGGCCAGGCGATTGCGGCGGGGGAAAAGGTCGTCCTCTTCTATCCGTCCGCCAACCGCGACGACGCCATGTTCGAGGATCCTTTCCTCCTCGACCTGTCGCGCAAGCCGAACCGGCATCTAACTTTCGGGTTCGGTCGTCACAGCTGCTTGGGGAACGACCTCGCCCGGATCGAGCTCCGCGCCGTGCTGAGCGAACTGCTGCAACGCTTCCCGGCAATGCAACTTACGGGACCGGTCAGCCGACTGCGGTCGAACTTCGTTGGCGGCATCAAACACATGCCCGTGGTGCTCGCCCCCTGACTCGACACGGTCGGCCCTCTTCATTAGCAATGATTTATATAATGGAGGGAGTTTAGATGCTGGATTGGAGCGCTCTCTACGCGAGCCGGATGGGCGACGTCGTTCCCTCCGATATCCGCGAACGGATGAAATTGCTCTCGGCCGGGCAGATCATCCATCTGGGCGGCGGCCTGCCCGATCCGGACATCTTTCCTTATGACGCCCTCGCCGACGCATCGGCACGGATATGGAGCGACCGCACCCGTGCACGGGTCGCGCTGCAATACGCGCCCAGCGAAGGACACGGCCCGCTACGCGAGTGGATCGCGGACTATCTGACTCGGAATGGTGCTCCGTGCGGCGTCGACAATGTCATGATCGTCAATGGATCACAACAGGGTCTTGATTTCGTTGGAAAACTTCTTCTATCTCCCGGCGACCGGGCGATGGTGGAGGTTCCGAGTTTCATCGGCGCTCTCCGCGCGTTTGATGCATATCAACCGAGCTATGTCGGACTGCCAGGGGACAGCGCTGCCTGGAATCGCGCCACGCTCGGCGGAGCGAAATTCTGCTACGTGGGGCCGGACTTCCGCAATCCGACAGGCACGACGATGACACGCGAGGAGCGCGAACGTCTGCTCGATCTTTCGGATGAGACCGGTATGCCGATCGTCGAGGACAGCTGTTACGACCGGCTGCGCTACGACGGTGATCATGTCCCGTCATTGTTCGCGCTGGGCATTGCGCGTCACGGCGATGTCGAACGCTCGACCGTCATCCAGACCGGCACATTTTCCAAAACTATCGCTCCATCGTTGCGGGTCGGCTGGATGGCCGGGCCCGCCGCCGTCATCAGCAAATGCGTGCTGATCAAACAGGCGAGCGACCTTGCGACCAGCGCACTCAACCAGATGCTCTTGCTCGACGTCGTCCAGACGCACCTCGACGCTGCGACGGATGTGGCGTGCAATGTTTACCGCGAGCGGCGCGGTTCAATGCTCGCAGCGCTCACCGAACATATGCCGCAGGGGTATCGTTGGACGCAGCCCGAGGGCGGTTTGTATATATGGATGGAACTGCCCGAACATATCGACGGCGGGGTGTTCGCGCAGCGGGCGCTTGCCGAACATAGCGTCTCGACGATCTCGGGCGCGGCCTTCTATCCCGCTGGCATCCCCGCGAAACGCAACACGCTGCGGCTCAGTTTTTCGATGATCCCATCGGATCTGGCGCGCGAAGGCATNNGGCGGCACTGACCGCAATCTCCAGCGCATAGGCTGGCGAGGCCAATACCGTCTGGATCGTCGTCCGCGTCGGCGCACAGCCGGGCACGATCCATTTGTCCCAGGCCGCGTTGACATCCGCCAGCGAGGCGATGTCCGTCAGATAAAGATTAGCCGTTAACAGTGCAGAGCGATCCGTACCGGCTTCGGTCAGCAGAGCATCGATCCGGTCGAGCACTTCGCGTACCTGGTCCGCCACCGGCCCGCCGCGATGGTCGATCGCCACCTGCCCCGACAAGTGCACGATTCCGTTATAGACGACCGCGCCGCTCATCCGCGGGTTGGCCGCAATCCGGCTAATCTCGGTCATTCCTCAGTTCCTCGTTTGTGCGAGCGCAAGCGTTGCGATGCGATCGAGTTGTTCGACTGCAGCCGCCGCCTGCGC
>DDFE01000185.1:5478-7173 GCA_002336985.1 Sphingomonadales bacterium UBA1936 | reverse complement strand
AGCCGGAACAGGCTGAACGCGACATAGAAATCGAGCCGATCGATCCCATCGCGCCCGGTGCGACGGCAATAGGCCGCTACGTAATCCTGCTCGCTGGGGATGTTCAGCGCGGGCAGGTCGAGACCGGCCATCCCGGTCGAGAACCCCGGTGGCATACGATAGATCATCAAATGATAGCCGAAGTCCGCAAGCGGATGCCCAAGCGTGGACAATTCCCAATCGAGCACAGCTACGACGCGGGGCTCCGTAGGGTGAAACAACATATTGTCGCAGCGGAAGTCTCCGTGGACGATCGTCGCCTCGTCCCCCGGTGGGATATTCTCAGGCAACCATTCGATCATCGCGTCCATCGCCGGCACGCGTCCGGCATCGGTATCTGCCAGATATTGCCCCGACCAGCGCGTGATCTGCCGCTCGAAATAGTTACCCGGCCTTCCGTAGTCGCCCAGTCCTATCGCGACTGGATCGAGGTTGTGCAGCTTGGCAATCGTGTCGTTCATGGCATCAAAATAAGCTGGACGATCTTCCGGCGGCACTTCGGGAAACGCCGTGTCCCAGAAAGTCCGCCCCTCGACCAACTCCATCACGTAAAACGCGGTGCCGATGATGTCGGCATCCATGCACAGTCCGAATGTCGCCGGCACCGGAAATCCGGCGCCGTGCAACGCGGTGATGACCCGATACTCCCGGTCGACCGCATGTGCGCCCTTCAGCAATTCGCCCGGCGGCTTGCGACGCAGGACGTAGGATCGCGACGGTGTGTCCAACCGATAAGTCGGATTGGACTGGCCACCCGAGAACTGCCTGACCCCAAGCGTTCCGGAAAAGCCGGGCACGTTTTGCGTCATCCAGCCGCGCAGCCCGTCCTCGTCGAACCTGTGCGCTGGCCGGACAGCCGCGGTAGCGGCATCAGCCATGGACGCTCACCGCCGGTTGCCGACCTTGCGCCGCGCGGGCCAGCTCGTACGTTGACTGCTCCAGCCCTGTCGCCGGAACCATCTCGCCAGCGCGATCCGCGATCCGGTCCAGCCCCGCGAGGACCTGTTCCGCGGCGTCATCGCCGGTGCCGACATACAGGCCCTGCGTCATGGTGATATGAGCGCATTCGAAACTGCCCGCGCCCGCACAAATAATCATGCCTGTCGGCGCATCGTCGCAGACGAGCGCGAGCATTGCGGGCGCAACCGTCGACGGATCGAGAGCCGTCAGTTGCTCTTCGCTCATGATGTCGGCAGTCATGCGCGTCGCAGCGGACGGCGCGAGGGCATTCACCCGTACGCCGTATTTCGCTCCTTCCTGCGCCAGCGTCTTCATAGCGCCGACCAGCCCCATCTTGGCCGCTCCGTAATTCGACTGACCGAAATTTCCGTAGAGACCGGATGACGACGTCGTCATGAGGATGCGTCCATGGCCTTGGGCGCGCATGAGGTCCCACACCGCCTTCGTACAATTGATCGACCCCATCAGGTGGACATCCACCACAGTCCGGAAGTCTTCGAGATCGAGTTTTGCGAAGGTTCGGTCGCGCAGGATACCTGCGTTGTTGACCAGGATATCCACCCTACCCCACCGGTCGACGACCTGAGCAACCATATCGGCCACCTGCGCTGCGTCGGTTACGCTGGCGCCGTTCGACATCGCCTCACCACCGGCCGCACGGATTTCCTCGACGACCGCATCGGCCATGGCGCTCCC
>DDFE01000185.1:5094-5393 GCA_002336985.1 Sphingomonadales bacterium UBA1936 | reverse complement strand
CCGGTCTCGACGGGGCGCAGCCAGGCGTCGATCCTCGGCATCTCCCGTTCCATGAAATAGCGGCACGCCCACAGCTTTCCGCCACGGAACGGGTCATCCGGCGTGTCAGCGCACAACAAAGCCCGGTCGAGCCAGAGCCAGCCGGAAACGCCATGCCCGAACGCACGCAGAATGGACGTTGCATGCGCCGTCGCGATATCGGGTGATCCCGTCATGATGACATAGGCCGCATCCAACCGGTCCCACCACTCCGCCAGCGTTCGGCCGTGTACCGCGAGCCCGGGAATGGCTGTCGCCGC
>DDFE01000185.1:2585-5039 GCA_002336985.1 Sphingomonadales bacterium UBA1936 | reverse complement strand
GTGTAGCCATAGCCGCCATGCACCTGGATCGCGATATCGTTGGCGGCCAGTCCCCATTCGGACGCCCATGTCTTTGCGATCGGGGTCAGCAATCCCAGCAGCATCTCCGCCTCTTCGCTGCCCGCCGCCGCGTCGTCCGTCAGGCGGGTGCAATAAAGCATCAGCGCCAGCGCGCCCTCGGCATAGCACTTGGCCGCCAGCAACATGTCCTTGACGTCGGGATGCTCGATAATCGCCGGGGTGTCCGTACCGGCGTATCCTGCCGGACGCCCCTGCACGCGTTCCTGCGCGTAACGAAGAGCCAGGCGATAGCCGCGATAAGCAAGCGCCGCGGCACCGAGTCCCACCCCAATGCGCGCCTCGTTCATCATCCGGAACATCTGTGGCAGGCCCTGCCCCGGTTCACCGACGAGCCATCCGATCGCGCCCGCCGCGCCATCCGGACGATGAGCTCCCTCGCCCAGATTCAACAGGCAGTTCGTCGTGCCCCGATAGCCCATCTTGTGGTTGAGCCCCGCGACAGCGATATCGTTTCGTGCCCCGCCGGGCAGGATCTTCGGCACGATGAACAGCGAAATGCCGCGCGTGCCCGTGACCAGCCGTCCGTCCGCATCGGGCACTTTCGCCAGCACAAGATGGACAATGTTTTCGGACAGATCGTGGTCTCCGCCGGAAATCCACATCTTGTTTCCGGTCAGCCGGTGCCGCGCACCGAATTCGTCGTCGCCGTCCGGCATGGCGCGCGTCGCAACGTCCGCCAGGTTCGATCCCGCCTGGGGTTCAGACAAACACATCGTTCCGAGCCATTCGCCCGCAATCTGTGGGACGGCGAATTTGGCGATCTGTGCTTCCGTCCCGAATGCGGCGATCAGCCGCGCATTGGCCGTCGTCAGCATGGGATAAGCGGCGGTCGCGACATTGGCGCACAGGAATTGCGCGAACGACGCATTCGCCAAAAGGCCCGGAAGGCCCATCCCGCCGATCTCTGGCGAAAAACTCGCGGAAAACAACCCGAGTTCGGCATATTGGCGAAGGGCATCGCCAATTGCCGGCAGAGCATGAACACCATCCTCGTCCAGATAAGGCTCTTCGCTATCCGCCGCCTTGTAGTGCGTAAGGAACGTGTCCGCCGCCAGTTGTTCGGACAGGTCGAGAATAGCCTCGGCCATCGAACGATCGATCGCATCGTACGGCGCTCTTGCCAGCACATCGTCCAGCTTGAGCCAGTCCCACAGCAGGAAGTTCAACTCGTCGCGTGAAATCAGGACGTCGTTCATCACTCTCCCAACCGATTTTACCAGCGTGGCGATAGAAACGGCGCGAAGAGGCGTCGAATGTCAAAGCCGGATCATAGGCATCGAAAAACGGCAATTGCGACGACACCGTCTTTCGCTTCAGCGTCCGGCGAACGAGAGGAAGAATATGGCTGGGCCGCTACATTCCGACATGCAGGCGATGCTGGACCGCCGTGCCACGCTCGGCCTCCCGGGATTTGCCGATGGTACGCCGGAAGACGCGCGCCGCAGTTTCGCCCAGTCGCAGGCAGCCCTGCCGCCCAATCGGGGAGCAGCAGTCGACCTGATCGAGGACTTCACGGTCGCGGGTCCGCATGGACCTGTCCCGGTTCGACGATACGTTGCTCGCGAAAAAGCGGTCACGGGCCTGATCCTCTACCTGCATGGCGGGGGCTGGGTTTTCGGAACACTGGACGGCTTCGACCCGGTTTGCCGCGAACTCGCACATGTCTCTGGCGCCGAGGTCGTCAGCGTCGATTACCGCCTAGCGCCCGAGCACAGGTTTCCGGTGCCACTCGACGACGCCTGGGCCGTGCTCAATACCCTTGGTGTGGGCCGCCGGCCGCTCGCCGTGATGGGCGACAGCGCCGGCGGAAATCTCGCTGCGGCCTTGGCACTGCGAGCCCGCGACGAGAGTGGGCCGCAGATCGATTTGCAGGTGCTGCTGTATCCCGTGATTTCGCCCGCCCTCGACAGCGGTTCCGTACAACAGTTCGGCCGGGGTGATTATCTTGTCTCGCGTGCCGACCTCGCGTGGTTTTGGGNNCAGGCCTGCCCGAAGCCATCGTGGTACTGGCGGGATGCGACCCGCTGCACGACGAAGGCATTGCCTATGCTGAAGCCATGAAGGACGCGGGCGTTCCGGTAACGGTGCGCGACAATGCCGATGTGGCGCACGGGTTCTTTACACTTGTCGGCCTGCTGGATCGTGCCGACACGGAGGTCGCTGCGGTCGGCGCGTTGATTGCCGACCATTTCGTCAATCGGCCGATTCCTCGATCTTCTGCGTAACAAGTTCCACGAACTGGCGTATCAGCGGTGACGACGTATCGCGTGGCCACAGCATGCTGAGCGGCAGCGGCAGGTCCAGATCGGCAATCTCGCGCAGGACGATGCCAGGCGGCGTCCTCGACGGATCCGCAGCGGTAATGATCCCGAG
>DDFE01000185.1:918-2532 GCA_002336985.1 Sphingomonadales bacterium UBA1936 | reverse complement strand
CCGACATTCAGTGCGGCAAAATGTTCGCGGTCTGTCGCTTCATCGATGACGAAGGCGACATCGATCTCGTCGGCGAGCATCCGGCTGCGCTGCGTGTCCGAAGGCAAAGGAAAGGCGCGCAGTTCGACTTCCGGATACAGGGCGCGAAATTCGCGCAAAACCATCGGAAGGACGGGACGGCGCAACATCGCCTCCGAAAAAGCCACGCGCAACGTCCCGAGGTCTCCGAGCGCGACACGCCGGACATGGCGCCCGGCATCCTCGATCGACAGCAGGATCCGTCGGACATCTTCAGCAAGAGCGCGTCCCGCTGCGGTGATCGCAACCCCCCGCGCCTGGCGTTCGAACAATTCGATATCACCCAGTTCGCGTTCGAGATCCGCGATCCGGCGCGACAGGGCCGATTGCGCGATATTCAGCCGTTCGGCTGCACGGTGGAGGTTCTGCTCCTCTGCGACCGCAAGGAAATAGGGGAAATGCTTTGCGATACGCAGGGTGCGCAACGTGGCGACCTCGCGCGGGACAGCGGAGTGGGCGTTCATGGACATCCGTTCAATATGCGTTGTTTGGGGCTTCCAAACCAACCCCAAATCGGGAGCGGCAATGCGCCGATTTAGCCCAGTGCTACGCGAACAACCGCCCGCAGGCAGATGACATCCTGCGCACGGACCAGCACTTCGACGTCGGCCTGGTTACTACCATCGAGATGCCGCGCCAGCACACGTCCATCGAGGCTGTCAGGCGCAAGACCGTCCGCCGGTTGATGCATCGAAACGATGGACGCGCGCGACGCTCCTGACCATTCGCGAACGAGTTCACAGACTCTTTCGCCCATGGCATGAGGTTCGAATTCAGAATGGGAAAGCGTCACTGGTTGTCCCAGCCGGATATCCGAAAAACGGATGATATCGGCTTTGCGATCATCGTGCGTCTGCGGCATGGACCCCAATGACATCACATTCTCCAATTTTATATATCTTATATAGAATAGAGCAATGATCGGTACGAGAGTCAATCCATCGATCAGCGCTTTACTATTAAAGATAGATACAGCAAGAAACCGATCCACGAGGAGATTCACGTGACTCTGACGACCGACGCGCCCCAGAACGCGGGCGACTTCTCCCACCAGCTTGCCACGCGCCGCTCGCCCATGCCGGATGCTCTGGTTGGCCCCGGCCCCGATCGTGCCGAAATCGAAAAGCTTATCGAAATCGCGCTGCGCGTGCCCGACCATGGGCGTCTCGGACCGTGGCGGCTGGTTGTCATCAACGGCGCGGCCAAGGAACGTTGGGTCGAAAGGCTGATGGCCCTCGCCGAAGTTCGTGAAGACGCGGCAAAGGTTCGCGTCAGTACACGCAAGCTGGCGACAGCACCGCTCGCGATCGTGGTCGTGTCAGCGCCGATCGCCGGTCACAAAGTGCCGGAGTGGGAGCAAACCCTTTCGGCCGGTGCCGTATGCATGAACATCCTGAATGGTGCGCATTCCATGGGATACGGCGGTCAGTGGTTGACCGGATGGCACGCCTACGACCCGCAGGCGACCGCACTTCTGGGGTTGGCCGAAAGCGAAAAGGTCGCAGGCGTCATCCTTATCGGCAGCATTGCCGAGGC
>DDFE01000185.1:0-912 GCA_002336985.1 Sphingomonadales bacterium UBA1936 | reverse complement strand
CGGTCAGGCGCGCAGGGCATCCGCAGTGATGGTCGCACTCGTGTCGAAGCCATGCCGCCGCTCCCCGCCATGCGCGGAATAATGCTCACGGATCGCACGCTCGACGCTCTGCGCGTCTCCTTCTTCGATCGCACGGTAGATCCGCTCATGCTCGCGCGCGAGCGACAGGCGCACCGCGCGGTCGCCGAACGACCCGTGCACGGCAGCACTTCTGGCCAGCGCATCCACCTGCGCCGACCAGAGATTTTCGAGAGCGCCGACGACCAAGCTCATCGTCTCGTTCCCGCAATTGCTGACCAGTTCGGTGTGAAACGCGCGAGCCAGGCCGATGAATTCACTAGGATCGTCGATTGCCGCCATGCAGGCGTCAATGTTCTCACGCAGTTTCGGCAAGACCGTCGTTTCACGATCCGGTCGAAGGGCGGCCTGCGCGGCACAGGCCGGCTCCAGTTGGCGCATGCCGTCCGACAGGTCGCTGAGGCTGACCGATCGCGCCTGCAGCACCAGCCCGAGCATGTAAGCCGCGGTTCCCGGATGGGGCACGTGTATGATGGCGCCGCCGACATTACCGCGCAGCACGGTGATCAGCCCTTCAGTCTCAAGAATGCGGAACGCCTCGCGGATCGCGGGGGGACTGACGCCGAATTCGGCCAGCAGTTCTTCCTGCTTGGGCAACATGTCGCCGTCGGCAAGCGCACCGGACAATATGCGCGATCGCAGGCTCGATGCGACGATTTCCGCGACACGCGGCTGGCGAAGGCGCTTCTTATTCGGATTCGCGTTCATCGGACCTCACCCTGCCGCAAGGGAAATCCGCTCGATCGGACGCGTAAAACCATGAAAAATCCCTGCTGGCCCTTTGCACCGCAATAGGTCCCGCCCGAATCTTTGCAAGTTTGTGAACACACCCGC
>DDFE01000009.1 GCA_002336985.1 Sphingomonadales bacterium UBA1936 | reverse complement strand
ACGACATAATAGCCGACGAAACAGGCCATCACGAAGATGGAGAGAATGCTGATGAAGTCCATGACGGCCCCCTTTTTATCTAGCCGAGCAGCCGCTCGTTCACGACCTTGCCGCCCTGCGTCAGGCGAATCGCATTGCCGATTTCCTCGTCGAGGACCGGTTTCCCTGCGTCCTTGTCCCAGAAGGCCGAGAGGAAGTTGAAAAGGTTGCGGCTGAACAGTGCCGACGCGTCCGACGCGAGGCGCGAGGGCACGTTCTTGTGCCCGACGATCTTCACGCCGTGCTTCTCGACCACCTGCCCCGCGACCGCGCCCTCGACGTTGCCGCCCGCTTCGACCGCGAGGTCGACGATGACACTGCCGGGTTTCATGGTGGCGATCTGTGCGTCGCTGATCAGCCGGGGCGCGGGACGCCCCGGAATCAGCGCCGTCGTGATGACGATGTCCTGCTTGGCGATGTGGCTGGAGACCAGCGCGGCCTGTGCAGCCTTGTACTCGTCCGACATTTCGGTCGCGTAGCCACCGGCACCTTCGCCCTCGATGCCCTTCACGTCCTCGACGAAGATCGCTTTGGCGCCGAGGCTTTCGATCTGTTCCTTGGTCGCCGAACGCACGTCCGTCGCCGAAACCTGCGCGCCCAGCCGCCGCGCGGTCGCGATCGCCTGAAGCCCCGCGACACCCACGCCCATGACGAAGACCTTGGCAGCGCTCACCGTNNCCCGACAGGTTCGACTGCGATGACAATATGTCCATCGACTGCGCGCGTGTGATACGCGGCATGAACTCCATCGCCAGCGCTTCGACACCGAGCGCGGCATATTCGTCGACCCGTGCGCGCTCACCGAAAGGGTTCAGCCCCGCCGCCAGCCATGCGCCAGCTTTCACGCCCTTTAGGCTGGCAGGCGTCGGCCCCTGCACGCCAAGCAGGATATCCGCATCCTTGATAACCGCAGCGCGGGTCCCGACGGTGGCACCTGCGCCTTCGAACGCGGCGTCGTCGACCGAAGCCGACGCACCTGCGCCCTTTTCAACCGCCACGGTCGCGCCGAGCGCGATGAACTTCTTGACGGTTTCTGGACTGGCGGCGACGCGACGCTCGCCCTCGGCAGTTTCCTTGAGGACGCCGATCTTCATCAGGACGCGATGATCAGGACTACGATCGCTGCGACCACGAAGCAGACGACCGTTCCGATCATCGCCGCCTTCATGAATCGCGAATAGCTATCCTTGTGCGCCGAAATATCCATCGCACCGTGCTGGTTGTCGCCGTGTCCGGCCATTGTAACCCTCGTTCTCTAATCCCCGTTCCGCTGCGGCATTAACGAGGCGTTACGATGGGTCAAGGCTTCTGCGTTCTGCTTAAGGCCGCCTTTACCTCCTGTCGTTATGCCGTCCCTTCGCGACAGCGGGGACGACGAAGACATCATGACTCCAAATGGTACGCGCATGTTGATGCTGGTCGATGACGAGCCAGCCCAGGCCCGCCTCGTGTCGGCACTCGCCGCGCGTGCGGGATGGCGCACGGTTACGGCCAACGACTTCGAACATGCGGTGGCGATGCTCGGCACGCGCGACGGCATGATGCTGGACGCCGTGATCATCGACGGCTTCGACGAGATTGCACCCCTGATCAGCGAATTGCGCGCCCGCCGGCCGGCGCTTCCCATCCTGATGATGACGGCCGACAATTCGGTCGACGTCGCCGTGTCCGCCATGCGCGCGGGCGCCACCGACTTCCTGGTGAAGCCGATCGCTCCGGATCGCCTGATCGCCGCACTCGAAGCGGCCCTCGGCAACGACCGCGGCGGCGGCGAACTTCGCCCGCTGACCGAAAAGATTTCCGCGCCGCTGGGCTTCGACGAAATTGTCGGCTCGGCGCCAAAATTCCGCACCGCCCTTGCGATCGCAGCAAAGGCCGCCCGTGCACGCGTTCCGATCCTGGTCGAAGGCGAATCGGGCGTCGGCAAGGAAGTGCTCGTCGAGGCGATCCACGCGGCAAGCCCTCGGGTCAAACGCCCGCTGATCACCATCAACTGCGGCAACATCCCGGCGAACCTGATCGAATCGGAAATCTTCGGACACGAACAGGGCGCCTTCCCCGGCGCTTTCACGCGCCAGACCGGCAAGATCGTCGAGGCCGAGGGTGGCACGCTGTTCCTCGACGAGGTCGGCGAACTGCCGCAGGATGCGCAGATCAAGTTGCTGCGCGTCCTGCAGACCAACGATTATCATCCGGCGGGGGCGCGCCATCCGCGTGAGGCCGATGTCCGCATCGTCGTCGCGAGCAACCGCGTGCTGCTCGAAAAGGTCGCGGCCGGGCATTTCCGCGAAGACCTCTATTACCGCCTTGCCGCCGTCCAGCTGCTGGTTCCGCCGTTGCGCGAGCGCCGGGGTGACGTACCTGCGCTGACTCGCCACCTGCTTGCCCGCATCGCGCGCCAGCCGGGCCTGCGCGAACTGGGCATCACCGACGAGGCGATGGCGCTGCTGGCGAGCTACGGCTGGCCGGGCAACGTCCGCCAGCTGCACGACGTGCTCTTCCGCGCAGCCGTGCTATGCGAGAGCGATGCGCTGACCGCCGCCGACTTCCCGCATATCGCGGCGCAGTCGTTGGCGACGCCGACCGCGGGCGAACCCTCTGGCGCCGGCGTGGCGCTCTACCAGCCGGACGGCAACCTGCGCGCACTCGATGCGATCGAGGCCGATGTCATCCGCCTCGCAATCGGCCATTATCGCGGCCGCATGACGGAGGTTGCACGGCGTTTGGGGATCGGCCGCTCGACGCTTTACCGCAAGCTCGCCGAACTCGGGATCAGCGACGCGGCCTAACCGCTCAATCCCTGGTCACGCATCCCGCGCCAGATTTTAAGTGCCTGAACCGTTTCCGCAACATCGTGGACGCGGATGAGTTGCGCGCCCTGCTCTGCGGCCTTCAGCGCCAGCGCAAGGCTTCCCGGCAAGCGCTGATCGACAGAAATCTCGCCTGCGAGTGCGCCGATAAAGCGCTTGCGGCTGGCGCCCAACAGCACCGGGCAACCGAGCCCATGATAGAGCGCAAGACCGTTCAGGATCGCGAGGTTGTCGGCAACGCCCTTGCCGAAGCCGATGCCCGGATCGACGATCAGGCGACTACGCGCGATACCCGCCGTCTCCAGCTCCGATATCCGCGCGTCGAGCCAGTCGTAGGTCTCGATCAGCACATCGCCATAAGGTCCGCCGTCGTGAAGCGACTTCGCGGCATCCGGCGAGTGCATGATGATGACCGGGCAGGTGCGCGACGCGAGCGCCGGGATCGCCTGCGCATCGTGATGAAGCGCCGACACGTCGTTGACGATGCCCGCTCCCGCATCGAGCGCCGCCTGCATCACTGCCGCCTTGCGCGTATCGATGCTGACCGCCACCCCGCTGCGTACCAGCCGTTCGATCACCGGCTGCACGCGGGCAATCTCGTCGCCTTCCCAGACCGCTGCGGCGCCTGGCCGGGTCGATTCGCCTCCCACATCGATTATCGCCGCGCCCGCCGCTGCCATGGCGACACCGGCAGACCCAGCCGCTTCGGCATCGTCCAGGTGCTTGCCGCCGTCCGAGAAGCTGTCCGGCGTCATGTTCAGGATGCCCATGACCTGCGGCTGGTCGAGCCGGACGACCCGCTCGCCGAGTTGCAGCGCAGAGCGCTGGGCTGTCAGTCGAGCGAACGCGGTCTGCGCCCCGGCATCGCTCGCGATTACGGCCTCGATTTCACCAACGGGGACAAGGCGTTTCGACTGCCGCCGTCCGTCCTCCGCCTCGATAACCTCGAACGCCGAGAAGAACGACAGTCCGCCGGCCAACCGCATGAACCGGCCGTCAAAGCCGACCGGGGAATCGATGAAAGCTGTTGGACGGAGGTAGAGCGGCACGGATCAGGGTTCGGTCGACAGCAAATACGTCTGCCGCAACGCATCTATCGGCTTCACCTCGCCGCCTGCCTCATAATGCCAGAAGGTCCAGCCGTTACACGACGGCGCGTTCTGCAACGCGGCGCCCAGCTTGTGGATCGTGCCCGTCTGCCCTTCCCAGGCGAGCGACCCATCCGCGCGGACCTTCGCACGCCAGCGGCGCTTGGCGTCGAACACTTCGCTGCCTGGCGCGATCAAACCGGTTTCGACCAATGTGCCGAAGGCGACGCGGGTCGCGGCCGTCGGCGCCATCATCGTGGTGACCGCGCTCTCGTCGAGCGGCAGCGCAGCCTCGATCCGTTCGCGCGCCACATCGCAATAGATCGCGTCGCGTTCGATGCCGATGAACCGGCGGCCGAGGCGCTTGGCGACCGCACCCGTCGTGCCGGTGCCGAAGAACGGGTCGAGTACCACGTCGCCCGGCTTGGTCGCGGCCAGCAGCACGCGGTAGAGCAACGCCTCCGGCTTCTGCGTCGGGTGCGCCTTGGTGCCGCCGCGCTTCAGCCGTTCCTGCCCGCCGCAAATCGGCAGGCTCCAGTCGGACCGCATCTGAAGCTCATCATTCAGCGTCTTCATCGCGCGGTAGTTGAAGGTGTAGCGCGACTTCTCGCTGCGCGACGCCCAGATCAGCGTCTCGTGCGCGTTGGTGAAGCGCGTGCCCTTGAAGTTCGGCATCGGGTTCGCCTTGCGCCAGACGATGTCGTTCAGGATCCAGAACCCCTGATCCTGCACCTTCGCACCCACGCGGAAGATATTGTGGTAGCTGCCGATGACCCAGAGCGTGCCATCCGGCTTCAGGATGCGGCGCGCCTCCGCCAGCCAGGCCGAGGTGAAAGCATCGTACGCCGCGAAGGTGTCGAACTTGTCCCAGTCGTTGTCGACCGCATCGACACGGCCGCCCTCGGGCCGGAACAGGTCGCCACCGAGTTGCAGGTTATACGGCGGATCGGCGAAGATCATGTCGATGCTCGCGTCGGGCAGGCCCGCCATCGCCGCGATGCAATCGTCCATCAGGATCTGGTCGAGCGGCAGGTCGATGACCGGCGCGACAGCCTTTGGACGTGTAATGACCCCCATCGAATTTGCCCCCTTCGAATTGCCCCTTACGAGTGAGTCCCGCGGAGTCCGGCGTCAAGAGTCATGTTCACACATGATGTGAAGAACGGCGATCATCGCAAACGGAACGAAGCGAGTCCGTGCCCATTAGTTGATTCCCTCTTCACACGGAGACTCAACTAATAGTGGTGTGGCTTTCCGGACTCGGGTGAGAAAAATATTTCGC
The DNA here is from genome assembly GCA_002336985.1 of Sphingomonadales bacterium UBA1936. Classification (GTDB taxonomy): domain Bacteria; phylum Pseudomonadota; class Alphaproteobacteria; order Sphingomonadales; family Sphingomonadaceae; genus Sphingomonas_O. The sequence goes on along the minus strand of DDFE01000009.1, from coordinate 16,699 downwards.
AACCGGAGCGAAACTGCGTCGGTGAAGCGGGGTCGGCCCATGCTGGGCGAGCGCGCGCAGGTGTTCGGGCGCGCCATACCCCATGTTGGTGGTCCAGCCGTAATGCGGATGGTCCAGCGCCGCGGCGCGCATCATGCGGTCGCGGTGTTCCTTGGCGATGATGCTCGCCGCCGAGATGCACGGCTCGATCGCATCGCCGCCCACGATCGCGCGTGCGGTCCAGCGCCATTCGGTGACACGCCCGGCCGGGGTCAGGTTACCGTCGACGCGCACCTCGACGATGTCATCGCAGCACTGGAGCGCCGCGACCGCCCGCGTCATCGCGAGCATCGTTGCGCCAAAGATATTGAGCCGGTCGATCTCCTCGACATCGGCGATCCCCACCGCCCAGCGGCAGCGGCGCTTGATGACGGTTTCCAGTTCTGCACGGCGGACACCCGACAGCTTCTTGCTGTCATCGAGCCCTGCCGGCCGCGGCTTGCACAGGATGACCGCTGCCGCGACCACCGGACCGGCAAGCGGGCCCCGCCCCGCCTCGTCCACGCCGACGATCATGTGACGCGCCACGGCGGATAACGGCGGTTCTCGCCCGCCTGGAACAACACGACCTTGTTGCCGGAGGGGTCGCGCGTCCACGCCTCCCGCCACAACCAGGGCTGGTCTTCCGGCCCTTCGAATTCGATTCCCGCAGCGCGCGCCTTTGCGAGTTGGGCATCGAGGTCGGCGCATTCGAATTCCACATCGGCCTCGTCCGGCTGGATCGACAGCGTCGCGCCGCCCGCCGTTTCGAACCGCGCATAGCCCTTCACCGGGCTGTCGACGATCAGCGTCAGGCCGAGCCGCCGGTAGAAATCGCGTGTGGCCTCGAAATCACTGTGCGGAATGATGAACTGGTTGAGGCAAAGGTCGCCGCCCACATCGAGCCGGACATTCTGGTGGCCCATAGGACCGTGCCCTGCGCCGAAACCGGGCGCCTCACGCAGCGCCAGGCGGACGAAGGTCCGCGCGCGGGCGACCGCATCCGTCAGCGGTCGCCCCTCGGCAAGCCCGACCGCGATGGCGCTGGCCAGTGTGCAGCCGGTGCCGTGGGTGCTGGTGGTATCGATGCGCGGACCAGACCAGCCATGCCATTTGGCCGGGGGAATTATCAGCCAGTCGTTCAGCAAATCGGTTGTAATTTCGCCGCTCGGCATAAGCATTGATTGCTCGGTCGCCTCGCTGGGAAGGTGCCCGCCCTTGGCAAGAACGGCGCACCCGAAATCGGTCGCGAGATCCTCCGCAGCAATCCGAACTTCGACTTCACTATCAAGATCCCGGCCAATCAGGGCAGCCAGTTCGGGAATATTCGGGGTAACAATCGTGGCCGCCCGCATGAGCTTTTCGAATGCCGCCACCGTTGTGCGATCAGCTAGCACAGCGCCGCTCGATGCAACCATTACTGGATCGAAGACGACCGGCACCGACAGACCGCCAAGGTATTCCGCCACCGCATTCGCGGTTTCGGCGCTGCCGATCATGCCGATCTTCACCGCATCGACGCCGATGTCGCGAACACAGGCATCGATCTGCGCCATAACGATGTCCGTCGGGATCGAATGGACCGCGTCCACACCCAGCGTATTCTGCGCCGTCACCGCGGTGATCGCCGTCATCGCATGGCCGCCCATCATCGTGACGGTCTTGATATCCGCCTGGATGCCGGCGCCACCACCGCTATCGGACCCGGCGATGATAAGGATGCGCGGCGTCATTGCCCGGCCTCGGCAATCGAAAGGTTAGTAAAGGTTAGCCCAATGCACGAAGTTGCGGACGTTGGCAGCCATGCGGTTCGATGCGCAGTGGCGGGCCGATCTGGTTGCTTCTGGATCACCGAATCTCAGTGGCACAAAGCAGTCCCTGTAGGACAGCCCCGATCGGCTAACCCTTGAACTTCCGCTCCGTCGATGCCGGATATTTCTCCAGCAGCTTTTTCGACCGTGTCGGCCGATCGATCAGCATGCCGCCGCAGTTCGGGCAGACATCATCGAGCGCCTCCGCACAGGGTGCGCAGAAGGTGCATTCGAACGAACAGATGAACGCGCCCGCCGTCTGCGCGGGCAGGTCCGTGCCGCAACGTTCGCAATCGGGACGCATGTCGAGCATCAGGCGACCTCTTTCACCGTGCCGCAGATCATGTCGACCAGGCGTTCGACCTGGGCGGCATCGTCCCCTTCCGCCATCACGCGGATCAGCGGTTCTGTTCCGGAAGGCCGGATGACGAGGCGCCCGCGCCCGGTGAGTTCGGCCTCGGCCTCCGCAATCGACGCCTTGACCCGAGCATCCTCGAGCGGCTTGCCGCCCGAAAAGCGGACGTTCTTCAACAGCTGCGGCACCTTGTCGAACAGGCTGAGCAACTCGCTCGCTGGTTTTCCGGTCGAGACCAGCTCGGCCAGGATCTGCAGTGCCGCGACCAGCCCGTCGCCGGTCGTCGCATAATCGGTCAGGATGATGTGGCCCGACTGCTCCCCGCCGACGTTGAACCCGCCCGACCGCATCCGTTCGAGGACNNGGCCCAGGTTCGACATGACGGTCGCAACCAGCCCGCCGCCCGCCAGCATGCCCGACCGGTACCAGCTGCCCGCGATCAGCGCCATCAGCTGGTCGCCGTCGACGATCGCACCCTTTTCATCCACCACGATCAAGCGGTCCGCGTCACCGTCGAGCGCGATGCCGATGTCGGCGCCGCTAGCAACCACGGTTTCCTGCAACAAGCCCGGCGCGGTCGATCCGCAGCCATTGTTGATGTTCTTGCCGTCGGGCGTGACGCCGATGGCGATCACTTCCGCGCCCAATTCCCACAGCGCCGCAGGCGCGACCTGGTACGCCGCACCGTTCGCGCAGTCGACGACGATTTTCAGCCCGTCGAGGCGCAATTCTTCCGGGAACGTCGACTTGGCGAAATGGATGTACCGCCCGCGCGCATCCTCGACGCGGCGTGCACGGCCGATGTCGCCGGGCGCGGCACGCTTGGGTTCGGTTTCCAGCAGCGCCTCGATCTCGGCCTCCGCCTCGTCCGACAGTTTATATCCGTCGGGACCGAACAGCTTTATCCCATTGTCGGCAAAGGGATTGTGGCTGGCGGAAATCATCACGCCCAGGTCCGCGCGCATCGAATGCGTCAGCATCGCGACCGCAGGCGTGGGGATCGGCCCGAACTGCACCACGTCCATGCCGACACTGGTGAACCCCGCGACCAGCGCGTTTTCCACCATATAGCCCGACAGGCGCGTATCCTTCCCGATCACCACACGGTGACGGTGGTCGCCGCGCAGGAAATAGGCGCCGGCCGCCTGCCCGACCTTCATCGCGATTTCGGCGGTCATCGGCGCGGTGTTGGTCAGGCCGCGAATGCCATCGGTGCCAAAGAATTTACGTGCCATGCGCGCTCTCTACCCTCGCCCGTCATTCCCGCGAAAGCGGGAATCCAGCTTCTTATCTCTGCCAAGTCAAAGGCAGCTGGATTCCCGCTTTCGCGGGAATGACGAAAAGGGCAAGACCTAACCCATGTCGAACGCAACCCGTATTCTCCTTGCCCTTGTCGCCGGCTTCACGCTCGGCATCGTTCTCGCCGGGTTCGCGCCCGACACCGGCAAGGCCATCGCCGAAATCGCCGACCCGATAGGGACGCTGTGGCTCAACGGCCTGCGCATGACGATCGTGCCGCTGGTGGTGGCCCTGCTCGTCACCGGCATTGCGCAATCTGCTGAGGCGGCACGCGCGGGGCGGATGGCCGCACGGACCGTCGCATGGATTGTCGTGATGATGAGCCTGTCGGCGGTGATGGGCGCCATCCTGACGCCGACTTTCCTCGCGCTGTTTCCCATGCCGCAATCCTCGGCCGACGCCCTGCGTGCCGCGCTGACCAGCGCGCCCGTCGTGGCTGCGGTGCCGCCCTTCGGCGATTTCCTGCGCGCCATCGTGCCGACCAATCCCGTGGCGGCGGCCGCCAATGACGCGATCTTGCCGCTGATCATCTTCACCGGTGTGTTCGCATTTGCCGTCACTCGCCTGCCCGCCGAGCCGCGCGGACGGCTGACCGGCTTTTTCGCCGCACTGGCGGACGCGATGGTCATCGTCATCAACTGGGTGTTGCTGCTCGCTCCAATCGGCGTTTTCGCCTTGGCCTTTGTTGTCGGCGCGCGGGCGGGGACGGCGGCGCTCGGCGCGCTGCTCCACTATGTCGCGATCGTGTCGATGGTCGGGATCGTCGTCGGCGCGTTTGCCTACCCCGTAGCGGTCTTCGCCGGGCGCATCCCGTTCGGCGACTACGCCCGCAAGGTCGCGCCGGTCCAGGCGCTGGCCGTGTCCAGCCAGTCGTCGCTCGCCTGCCTGCCGCTGATGCTGACCAAGGCGGAATCGATGGGCGTGCGCGAATCGACGGCGGGGCTTGTGCTGCCGATGGCGGTCGCATTGCTTCGCGTCACGGGCCCGGCGATGAACCTCGCGGTCGCGCTTTATGTCGCGAACTGGTTCGGCGTCCCGATGGGCCCCGGGCAGTGGGCGATCGCCATCCTCGCCGCCGTCCTGACCTCCATGGGTGCGGTCAGCCTGCCCGGCACGGTCAGCTTCGTCACCTCCATCGCGCCGATCTGCAACGCCATCGGGGCGCCCGTCGAGCCGCTGGCACTGCTCATCGCAGTCGAGACGCTGCCGGATATTTTCAGGACGCTCGGCAATGCCCAGATGGACGTTGCGCTGGCGACCGCCATCGAAGCCCCCGAAAAAGGAGAGATCCATGCAATACCGGACACTCGGAACACATGACGGGGGGCTGAAGGTTTCGGCTATCGGCATCGGCTGCATGCCGATGATCCGCGGCGGCAACATCGCCTATGGCAATGCCGACGACGATGAATCGATCCGCACCATCCACCGTGCGATCGACCTGGGCATCACCTTTTTCGACACGGCCGAGATGTACGGGCCGTTCTCGAACGAGGAACTGGTCGGACAGGCCATCAAGGGGAAGCGCGACGGCCTCGTCATCGCGACCAAATTCGCGATGCGGTGGAACGGCGACCAAATGGCGGGACTGGACGGCAGTCCCGATAACGCACGCCGGGCCTGCGAAGGGTCGCTGAAGCGCCTCGGCATCGACACCATCGACCTGTTCTACCAGCACCGCGTCGACCCGAACGTCCCGATCGAGGAAACCATCGGCGGCATGGTGGACCTGGTGAAGGAAGGGAAAGTGCGTCACATCGCGCTGTCCGAGGCAGGCCCTGAAACGATCGCGCGCGCGGCGAAAATTCACCCGATCACGGCGCTGCAGTCCGAATATTCGATCTGGGAGCGCGATGTGGAGGACGGCATCCTCGACATCTGCCGCGACAACGGCATCGGCTTCGTTCCCTATTCGCCGCTGGGGCGCGGGTTCCTGGCGGGCGGCATCCGCAGCCGTGCGGACCTTCCCGCGGACGACTGGCGCCACAACGATCCGCGCTATTCGGACGAGAATTTGCCGAAGAATCTGAAGATCGTCGACACGATTGCCGCGATTGCGGAGCGTGTCGGCGCCTCCAATGCGCAAGTCGCGCTGGCGTGGCTGTTGGCACAGGGCGACGACATCGTGCCGATCCCCGGCGTGAAGCGCCGTGCCACCATGGAGGATAGCGCGGGTGCGGCCGACGTCTCACTGACCGCGGACGACCTTGCGACCCTCGATGCGATCAGCCCGCGCGGCACGACTGCCGGCGACCGCTATTCGGAGCGTTCGATGAAGATGGTGCGGATCTGACGGGAAAAAAATCGTTATTTAACAGTAATAAAGGCCGGGGCGCATTCGATCGGTCTCAAAATGACACATTTAATTCATGGTTAATGGGAATTTGTACCATTCAGCCGGTGTTCTTTTGCGATTATCGAGCCGCCACGGAGGGGCGTAGGGTCTCTCATATTTGGGGTGGACCATCTCATGAAGAGCATCATCTTTGCCGCCGTCGTGGCCGCAACTCTCCCTCTCGCGCCGGCTTATGCCGCGGTTAACCTCGTCACCAACGGCGGATTCGAGACGACCAGCCGTCCGGGCAACTTCGAATTCGGAAATACCGCCGGTGCAGCGGGCACTGTCACGGGTTGGACGTCGGCCTCGACCAGCGCCTACAACCTGCTGTTCAATTCGGCGACCGCGAACACGACGAACGCCGCTGGCACGTACCAGGGTACGGGCAACGAATATATGTGGGCGTCGACCGCAAGCTCGCAGGGCGGCAATTTCGTCGCACTCGACGGCGACTCGGACGTTCGTGGCGCACTGACCCAGATGATCACCGGCCTGACCGTCGGCCAGACCTACACGCTTTCGTTCGAATGGTCCGCCGGCCAGCTGCGCAGCCGCACCGGTGCCACCACCGAGCAACTCGCCTACAGCCTCGGCGGCACGACGTTCAACACGTCGGTCGTCAACGTAGCGAGCCAGGGCACCGTGCCTTGGGTTACGGTAACGCGGAACTTCACTGCGACCAGCACGAGCGAATTGCTGTCATTCCTGTCGATCGGCACGCCAAACGGGCTGCCCCCGATGGCACTGCTGGACAACGTCTCGCTTACTGCCTCGGTGCCAGAGCCTGCCACCTGGGGCATGATGATCCTGGGGTTCGGCCTGATGGGCGGCAGCATGCGTTATCGCCGCCGTAACATCTCGGCTGCTATCGCCTGAAATCCACAAGATGACCGGTCCTTTTTCAGGGGCCGTCACACGATGGGCCGTCCTTTCCATACGGGAGGGGCGGCTTTTTCGGGATGATCGCCGATGCCTTTGCCAAGCTTGTTGATTGATGCCTTCCGCCTGACCTTGTGGCTGGTATTGCTTGCGCTGGCATTTGCGCCGCTGGAACGCCTCTTTGCGCTGCGTCGACGCGAAAGCCGCCGCAACTGGCTTGCAGATCTCGGCTATTTTTACATGAGCGGCATCGTTCCCACGATGTTGATCGCGGCGCCGCTGGCAGTCGTTTCGGCGGGCGTACGCGCGGTCACACCAGATCCGTATAATCGGGCGATCGCGACGCTTCCCCTCGGCGTGACCATCTTGCTTGCGATATTAGTCGCAGAGATCGGCTCTTATTGGGTGCATCGCTGGTGCCACCGTTCACCTTATCTGTGGCAGTTCCACGCAGTCCATCATACGCCCGACCATCTCGACTGGCTGGTCAACACCCGTGCGCATCCCGTGGATATCGTGGTCACGCGGCTGGGGGGACTGGTGCCCATCTATCTGCTGGGGCTCGACGGTCATTCCAGCACGGAGAGGGGAATGGTGCCGGTTATCGTCACGCTGATCGGCACGGTCTGGTCGTTCCTTGTTCATGCCAACGTCCGCTGGCGGTTCGGTTGGCTGGAACACATCATCGCGACGCCGGCATTTCACCATTGGCACCACACCAACGACGAGCATCGCGACCATAATTTTGCCGCGACATTGCCGGTTGTCGACCGCGTGTTCGGGACGCTTCACCTGCCGAAGCAATGGCCCGAGGTTTATGGCATCGACAAGCCGGTAAAACCGAACTTCTACGACGAAGTTGTCCAGCCGTTCATTCCACCCAGATAACTTGCGTGACGAATGATGGTCGGATTCAACCGGCAGACGTCCGAAGAGACGGTCTCGCGAACTCCCCAAATACTTGCTGAGGAAAGCAGCAAGTCAGGACCAGGCGCTCGTCAGTCTCTTCGAACGTCGAAAGAGCCTAGTGCTCGTACGCCTTGGGCAACGCGCCCTCGCCCGCCTTCAGGTACCGGTCGCGCAGCCGCGTCTGACGCGTGGTCATGTCCTGTTCGACACCGTCGATCCAGACCTTCTCCGGCAGGCTCGACAGTTCCAGCGGGTCGCCCGACCAGATCACGACATCGCCACGCCGTCCGGGGCGCAGCGAGCCGATCTCTCCGCCAAGCCCAACCGCCTCGGCGGGCTTGGAGGTGATCGCGGCAAAGGCGCTTGCCCAGTCGAGGCCCGTCGCACCCGGCACCTTGGTCAGCGCGACCAGGTTGCCCGCATATTGCGTCGTGCGGATCGGCATGCGGGTATCGTCGTCGTTGATCGTGCCGATCGAAACCTGGACGCCCGCCGCCTTCATCCGGCCGATGTTCGATTGCGTCGCGGCAAGCTGTTCGAACGCGTCGGGCAGGTCGTTCAGCGCAGATGCGATAACGGGCACGCCCCCTGCCGCGATCTGCCGCGCGACCGTCCAGCCCTCGGTCGCGCCGATCAGGATCAGGCGCAGCTTCGGGAATTCGGTCTTGAGCGCCAGCACCTTCAGGATGTCCGGCCCGCCCTCGACATGAACGGCAAGCGGCATCCGCCCGTCGATCACCGGCAACAGCGCCTCGGCATCGCGGCGCTGGAGCATCGCATCGCGCGAGCGGCCGTCATAGCCCCCCGGATTGCGCGCATAATCGCGCGCCTCGGCCAGCATGTTGCGGAACATCGCAAAAGCGGCCGGGCGGCTGCCCCCCGCGATCCGCGCGCCGGTTTCGCCGAATTCGACGAACTGGAAGGCGCGCGCCTTGGTCACGTCGTCTGGCTTGTTGCTCAGGTCGATGACCGCGCCCTGCCCGGCAAACATGCTGCCCGCGGAATCGGGTGCGACGATCGCGCGCGTGACGCCGTGCGCGCGGTTGATCGCGATTGCGGGTACGCGTCCATTGATGCCGTCGACGATGTCGAGCGAGGCGTTGAACACGGTGCTCCGTGCGCTGGCGTCGCTCGCGGCATCGACCGAATCGACTTCGGTCAGGCCCAGCCGCGAGAAGCCGGCGACGATGCCAGCCGCGACCCATTTGCCCGTCGCATCCACGGTGCGCGCGCCCGCGGGCACGGCAACACCCGGCCCGGCCGCGACGATGCGGCCGTCGCGGACGACGACGTTGCCCTGCACAGGCGCCGACCCGTCACCGATGGCGATCGTGCCGCCGGTGATGGCGACGGTTTCGGCAAGTGCCGGCGCCGCGATCAGCGCGGTCGCGAGAAGGAGCGCCTTCACTTCGTGTCTCCTTCACCGGGCTGGCCCAGTTCGAAATCGCTGACCGGCCGCCGCTTGGGATCGTTCGCGTCGTACATCATCGCGCCGTCGATCCAGATGCGTTCGGGCCGCGTGTAGACGCTGAACGGATTGCCGTTCCACAGGACGACATCGGCCATCTTGCCGACCTTCAGGCTCCCCGTCTTGTCCGCGATGCCCAGCGCCTTGGCCGGGTTGTAGCTGAGCCAGGTCCAGGCGATTTCGTCGGGCACGTTGATGCCGATGCGGCGACCGACCGCCATGGCCTTGGCCGCTTCCTGGTTCAGCCGCTGGATGCCGTTCGCGTCGTCCGAATGGACGATGGTGCAGGCACCCGCGTTGAAGACCAGCGGGATGTTTTCCGGAATGCCGTCATAGCTTTCCATCTTGAAGCCGTACCAGTCGGCCCACATCGCCGAACAGATGCCGTTCGCCTTCAACAGGTCGGCGATCTTGTAGCTTTCGACGGCGTGGTGGAACGCCGAGACCTTGTACCCGAACTCCTTGGCCATATCGATGACGATCGCCATTTCGTCGGCGCGGTAGCAGTGGTTCTGGACGAGGATGTCGCCCGACAGCACGCCCGCGAGCGTATCCATCGCGATGTCGCGGGTAACGTCTCCACCCTTGTCGAGTTTCTTCTTGTATTCGACGGCGCGTGCCCAGGTGGCGCGGTCGACCGCGATGTTGCCCATGCGGGTCGCGGGCATCTGGTTGCGGCTGCCATAGACGCGCTTCGGGTTCTCGCCGCACGCCATCTTCAGCCCGTAGGGCGCGCCCGGGAATTTCATCCCCTGCATCGTGCGCGAATAGACGTTCTTCAACACGACCGAGCGGCCGCCGAACAGGTTCGCCGAACCGGGAAGGATCTGCAGCGACGTCACGCCGCCGTTGACCAGGGCGCGGCTGAAACCGGGATCCTGCGGCCAGACGCTGTGTTCGGCCCAGACTTCGGGACGGACCGGGCTGGTCGCCTCATTGCCGTCCGACAGTCCCTCGACCGAGGGCGACGGATAGTCGCCCAGATGCGAGTGGATGTCGATGATGCCCGGCGTCACGAACTTGCCGGTACCATCATACACCGCGATGTCGGCGGGGATCGGTGTTTCCGGTCCCCCGACACTGGTGATCTTGCCGCCCGACATGAACACCACGCCGCGTTCGATCCGCCCGCCTTCGCCGTCGAAAATGGTGACGTTGCGGATCGCAGTCGGCGCGGAGGGATAGGGCTTGTAAGTCGATGGGAACGGGTCGGCGTTCCACTTGACCGGCGTCGCCTTGGTCGACGCGCTTTCGGTCTTGGCAGGCGCGGTCGAACAGGCGGCGAGTGCGCACGCCAACGCACTGATCGCAATGAGGCGGCTCATGCGGCCGACTCCTCATCCTTCAGCGTGTCGAGATGCATCATCTTCTTGATCACCGGCGACACGACCAGCACGGCGAAACCGATACCGATCGTGATCCAGCCGATGTTCGAATAGATGGCGAGCGTCCCTTCCTTGGTCATTTCGCCGCCCTCGCCGCCGCCGGTTGCCTCGCCGATCTTGCCCGCCACGAAATTGCCGACCGCGGTCATGTAGAACCACGCGCCCATGATGAGGCTCGCGAGGTGCTTCGGCGCCAGCCGGTTCATCGCCGACAGGCCGACGGGCGACAGGCAGAGCTCGCCGGTCGTCTGGAAGAAATAGATGAGGAACACGAACAACACTGGCGTCATCGCCGCTGGTCCGACCATGTTCGCGCCCCAGACGAAAACCAGGAACGACAGGCCCACCTGCAGCAGCGCGAGACCGAATTTGGCCGGCGCCGACGGTTCCATGTTCCGCTTGCCGAGTGCGACCCACAGCCAGGCGAAGATCGGCCCCAGCAGGACGATGTAGATCGAGTTCACCGACTGGAACAGCGACGCGGGCACGCCGGCGCGGTCGACATAGCGGTCGGTATAGAGGTTGAGGCTGCCGCCCGCCTGTTCGAACAGGCCCCAGAAGACCGGGTTGAGCGCGATCAGGAACAGGATGGCGAAGATGCGGTCCCGTGCGTGCTTTTCCAGCTTGAACGCTTCGAAAAGAACATATCCCAGCAGTGCGAGGCCCGAGACGATCAGCAGCGTCTGGATGACGTCCTGATACTGGATCAGCGCCCAGATGACGCCGATGGAGGCAAGGCCGATACCGTAAAGCGCCCATTCCTTGCTCTTGGCGAGCGGTCCGGGCGCTTCGCCGGCGCCGTTGAGCAGCGGCTTGCCGATGACGAAGACGAACAGGCCCAGAAGCATGCCGACACCTGCGGCACCGAAGCCATAGGACCAGCCCCAGGTTTCACCGAGCCAGCCCGCGAGCACCACGCCGATCGCCGCGCCGACGTTAATACCGACGTAGAAGATCGTATAAGCGCCGTCGCGTCGCACATCGGTCAGCGGATAGAGTTGTCCGACGATCACGGAGATATTGGCCTTCAGGAAGCCGGAACCGACGATGATGAACGAAAGCGCCAACCAGAAGACATTGATGGCCGCCGAATTCTGGCCGCCGTCACCCTCGACTGCCATCAGCATATGGCCGATGGTCAGGATGACCGCGCCGAACAGCACGGCCTTGCGCTGCCCGAGGTATCGGTCGGCGAGGTAACCGCCGAGGACCGGGGTGATGTAAACCAGCGAAGTATAGGCGCCATAGATCAGGTTCGCCTTGCCGTCGCCGAACAGCCAGTGCTTGGTCAGGTAGAAGATCAGCAGCGCCCGCATGCCGTAGTAGGAAAAGCGTTCCCACATCTCGGCGAAGAACAGGACGTAGAGCCCCTTGGGGTGTCCGGCGAATTCGGGATCGCGGTTCACCGCGATGTAAACGCCGCCCAGAAGCAGCACGAGCAACGCGCCTAGCGCGATTGCCGGAATGATTGCCATGGTATCTCCCTGCCTCGCCACTGCGAGGTCGCAACTTTATTGCGCGGCAGCCTAGCGGGGAATTTTGCCCTGTGAAGCGGATTGTTGCGCCGGTGGCGGAACCAGGTCGGCTCCACGGGCGCGCTGCGCCTTTACCNNTCGCGACCGCTTCGACGAGCTTTGCGACGCGGCGCTTCCAGCCGGGATGCGAGCCATCAGAGAAAATCCCGTAGTCGGTGCGCTTGCCCAGCCGCGTCCAGAAAGGGACGACTGCGTCGATGTCGTAACCGGCACGGGCAAGCAGCCAGGCGCTGAGCCAATCGGCTTCATATTCGGCCTGTTTCGACGGCGTCTTCTTCGCCCGATGACCGAGTACGCTGTGTGCGAGTTCGTGCGCGAGGACCGCCGCCAGTTCGTTGTCGTTCGCCGCGAAGTCCAACATGCCTTCCGACAACTGTACGTATCGCCCGTCGGACTGGGTGCGCGACAGTCCGCCGCGAACGATCTGGAAACGCGACCGGCAGCCCAGGGTGGCGGGCAAGACAATGGTCTGGCCATCGTCGAACGTCAGGGTGACTTGTCCACGCCGGAAACCGTCCTCGATCGCCGCCTCCGTCCTGCCGACGTCGGCGTAGGGATCGGCAGAACCCGTCAGGACGGATTTGCCATCCACCGCCTTTATCGAACGCCTCGCAAGACCTGGCGTCTTGCCAACGGATCCCAGGATTGCAGGACCATCCCGCAAACCCAATACGGCCTGGGCGTCATCACGCATCGGTGAGGCATATTGGCGGGCGTCCTGGATCACCAGGCCGCCAAGGCTGGTCGCCTGCCCCGGACACAATGCAGCGCCACTGCGCGCAAGCCGGTCGCCGACCGCCGCGACCCGAAGGTCGGCGTCCGCAAGCGTGCGAATTGCCGCCTGTTGGGGCGTCAGCGCAAGGGCGAGGAGCGGCCATACCGGCATGGACGCCAAGCGTAGAACGGAAACACCGGCTTGGAGCAAGTAGCACCAAAACGGGGCTGACAAACGCGGCGCTTTGGTGTATTAGCACGGCATGACGGCTCCCGACTCCAATCCTGCTCCGGTTTACCTTCGCCTGCGCGGCCTTCTGGCTGCAGCAATCCTCGCCGGGGATTTCGGGGAAGGCGACCAGCTTCCCTCGGTGCGCGCCTTTGCCGCTCAACACGGCGCGAACCCTCTGACCGTCGCCAAGGCCTATCAGACGCTGCAGGATGAAGGTTTCGTATCGGTACGCCGGGGTGTCGGCATGTTTGTTGCCGAAGGGGCCGCGAACCGCCTTCGCAGCCAGGAACGTACCGCGTTCCTCAACCAGACCTGGCCCAGTGTCCGGGCCCAGATCGACCGGCTCGGCCTCGACATCGAGGAACTGCTCAGGCTCGATCTCGCCTGAAACCAGCAATTTTCCATTCACGGTTGATTCGTTAAGCGCGCCGAAACGGTTGCCGCGCATCAGGGCCATATCGTGTGCGTTTTCCGATTGTTGGCTGTTCCAGCCAGCACCGAAACGCTCTAGAAAGATATAAATGCTCGGTTTGCTGTCCAGAAAGTCGAAACAAGTCCAACGTGCGTTGCCCGAGGGCGAGCGTGTCTATGCGATCGGCGATATCCATGGGCGCAGCGACTGTCTCGACGTGCTGCTGGCAAAGATCCGCGCCGACGACGAGGAACGCGGCCCCGCCGAAACGACGATCGTGTTCCTGGGAGACTTGGTCGATCGCGGCCCCGATTCGCGCGGCGTCGTCGAACGGGCCGAAGCGATGCGGACGGAGCATCGCTGCATCTTCCTGATGGGCAACCACGAGGAAATCTTCATCAAGGCATGGGAAGGCGACATGGCATCCGCCCGCCTGTTCCACCGCATCGGCGGACGCGAGACGCTGATCAGTTACGGCGTGACCGAAGAGGAATATGATTCGGCCGATTTCGAACGGATGATCGAGATGTTGCGCACCCATGTTCCTGCCGAACACATCGCCTTCCTGCGCCGTTTTCGCGACACCTATGCCGCGGGCGATTACCTGTTCGTGCACGCGGGTATTCGCCCGGGTACGCCGATCGACGAGCAGGACCCCAGCGACATGCGCTGGATCCGCGACAAGTTCCTGGACGACAAGCGTGACCACGGCGCAATCGTCATCCACGGCCATTCGATCACCGCCGGCGTCGACGAGCAGGCGAACCGGATCGGGATCGATACAGGTGCCTATGCAAGCGGCCGGTTGACGGCGCTCGGGGTCGAAGGCACGGAGCGCTGGTTCCTGTCGAGCTAGTTCACGCATCCAGCGTCGGAGAATTTGTGCGCAAAGGTATCATTCTCGCGGGTGGCTCCGGCACGCGCCTGCACCCGCTGACTATTCCGGTCTCGAAGCAGCTGATGCCTGTCTACGACAAGCCGATGATCTATTATCCGCTGTCGGTGCTGATGCTGGCGGGGATCAAGGATATCCTGATCATCACCACGCCCGACGATGCGGCACAGTTCCGTGCCTTGCTGGGCAATGGCAACGACTGGGGCTTGTCGATCGAATATGCCGTGCAGCCGAAGCCGGAAGGGCTGGCACAGGCCTATCATATCGGCGCGGATTTCGTGGGTACCGGGCCGTCAGCGCTGATCCTGGGCGACAATATCTTTTATGGCCACGGCCTTCCGGAACAACTGGAAGCGGCCAATGGGCGCAACGAGGGCGCGACCGTATTCGGCTATATGGTTTCCAACCCCCGCGACTATGGCGTGGTCGATGTCGATGCGAATGGCGTGGCGCTGTCGATCGAGGAAAAGCCGGCCGAACCAAAGTCGAACCTGGCGGTAACAGGTCTCTATTTCTACGACGGCGAGGCCGGGGCGCGGGCAAAAGAGATCAAGCCGTCGCATCGGGGCGAATTGGAGATCACCGACCTCAACCGGTCTTACCTCAACGATGGCAAGCTGCACGTCGCGATGCTGGGCCGCGGGTTCGCATGGCTGGACACCGGTACGCACAAGTCGCTGCTCGATGCGGGCACTTTCGTGCGGATCGTCGAGGAGCGGCAGGGCCTGAAGATCTGCTGCCCGGAGGAAATCGCCTGGCGCCGGGGATTGATCGGCGACGACCAGCTTCGCTTGCTCGCCAAACGGCTCGGCAAGAGCGGCTATGGCGACTATTTAACGCAGCAGCTCGACCAGCCAGGCCGCGCATGAAGGTTATCGACACCGCCCTTCCCGAGGTGAAGATCCTCGAACCGCGTGTATTCGGCGACGACCGTGGATTCTTTCTTGAAACCTGGAACGCGCAAACCTTTGCCGGCATCGGCATCGACGAGACATTCGTGCAAGACAACCACAGCCGCTCGGCGCGTGGTGTGCTCCGCGGTATCCACTATCAGGTCGAAAAGCCGCAGGGGAAACTGGTGCGTGTCACGGCAGGCGCCGTGTTCGATGTCGCCGTCGACCTGCGCCGTTCGTCGCCGAATTTCGGCAAATGGATCGGTGTTGAGTTGTCGGCGGCGAACCATCGCATGCTGTGGGTGCCCGCAGGGTTCGGTCACGGGTTCCTGACGCTCGCTGACGGCACCGATTTCATGTACAAATGCACCGACTTCTACGCGCCCGCGCTTGAACGCTGTGTCGCATGGGACGACCCCGACGTCGCGATCGGCTGGCCGCTGGACGGGATGACGCCCGCTCTGTCGGCCAAGGATGCGGTTGGTGCATCGCTCGCCACGGCGGAAGGCTACGCTTGAAGGCGATCGTTCTCGGTGCCGGGGGGCAGGTGGGCAAAGCGTTGCTCGCGGCCGCACCTTCGGATGTGCAGACCGTCGGTATGTCGCGCGCAGAACTGGATATCTCCGACCGACAGGCGATCGACGCCGCCTTTGCATCCTACAAGCCCGACATCGTCATCAACGCGGCCGCCTATACTGCCGTCGACAAGGCCGAGAGCGAGCATGACGCGGCGTTCCTGATCAACACGGTCGCCGCCAGGCACGTTGCCGAAGCAGCGTCGAATGCGGGCGCGCGCGTCGTGCATATCTCCACCGACTTCGTCTTCGACGGCCGGGCGAGTTCGCCTTACACGCCCGATGCTCCGATCGCACCACTGGGCGTCTATGGCGCGTCCAAGGCCGAGGGCGAGCAAGCCGTGCGCGATGCGCAACCCGATGCATTAATCGTCCGCACGGCCTGGGTTTACGCGGCCGGCACCGCCAATTTCGTCTCGACGATGCTCCGCCTGATGGCGACGGGCAATCCGGTGCGCGTCGTGGCCGACCAGGTCGGAACCCCTACGCATGCGACCAGCCTGGCGCGTGCGCTGTGGGCGATGGCTTCCGCAGGTACTACCGGCACGCATCACTATACCGATGCAGGTGTCGCTTCCTGGTACGACCTCGCGGTTGCAACCGGAGAACTGGCGCACGGCCATGGACAGCTGCCCGCGCGTCCCAAGATCGTGCCGATCCGTACCGTCGATTATCCGACCCCCGCCGTCCGCCCGGCATACAGCGTGCTCGACAAGACATCGGCCTGGGCGATACCGGGTGTCACAAGCCGTCACTGGCGTGACGAGCTCGATCACATGTTCCTGGAACTGAAAGCGAAAAACTGATGGCGAAGCTGCTTGTCACCGGCGGAGCCGGGTTCATCGGCGCGAACTTCGTTCACCTGCGTCGCGCCATACATCCCGACGAGACGATCGTCGTGCTCGATGCGCTGACCTATGCGGGCAATGCGGCCAACCTCGACGGACTGGATGGCGTCGAACTCGTTGCGGGTGATATCCG
>DDFE01000246.1:11907-13039 GCA_002336985.1 Sphingomonadales bacterium UBA1936 | reverse complement strand
CGTGGAAGATCACGTACGGCGGCACGCCTGCCTCGGCGGCAAGGTCGCGGCGGCAGGCCCGCAGTGCGTCGAACAGCGGATCGCCGACCGGGTTCGCCACGTTCTGGTCGCGGCGGCGCTGGCGGACGGTCTTGGGCGGGACGGCGATCTCGAACGACGCTTCACCCTTCAGGATCGCGCGCGCGCCCGGCCCAAGCGCCAGGCCGCCATGCTCGGTCTGGTCGAGCGCATCGCGCAGCAGCAGCGCGCGGGCGACCGGCTTGATCAGCGCCGCTTCCTCTCCCTGCGCGATGCCGAAGACACTCAGCCGGTCATGGCCCGACTTCGTGACCTTTTCCGTGGCGTGGCCGGTCAACACCGATTCGATGTGCTGCACGCCGAACATCTGACCGGTGCGATAGACGGCAGAGAGGAGTTTCTGCGCAAGCTGGGTCAGGTCGGTGCGCGCGGGCGGGCTGAGGCAATTATCGCAATTGCCGCAAGTCTCGGGCGGGTTTTCCCCGAAATGGCGCAGAAGGACGGCCCGGCGGCAGCCTGCGGTTTCGACGAGGCCGGCCAGCGCCGAAAGCCGCGCACGTTCGCCCGCCAGCCGCTCTTCCGAAACTTCGCCCAACCGCTGCCGCGCGCGGGCAAAATCGTCGGCGCCCCAGAACAGATGCGCGACCGAAGGGTCGCCGTCGCGGCCCGCACGGCCGGTTTCCTGGTAATAGGCCTCGATCGATTTCGGCAGGCCGGCGTGCGTGACGAAGCGGACGTCGGGCTTGTCGATGCCCATGCCGAACGCGATCGTCGCGACCATGACCATGTCTTCGCTTTTCACGAATGCGGACTGGTTGGCGGCGCGAACGGCCGGGTCGAGGCCCGCGTGATAGGCGCGGACCGGGCGGCCGGTGCTGCCCAGCGATTCCGCCAGCTTTTCCGTACCCATCCGCGACTGGACGTAAACGATGCCCGGACCCGGCGTCGCGGCGACAAGGTCGGCGACCTGCTTGGTCGTCCCGCTGCGCGGGCTCATCGCATAACGGATGTTGGGCCGGTCGAAGCCTGCAAGGATCAGCCCGTCGCCGGGAATGCCGAGTTGCGCAAGAATATCCTCGCGCGTGTGCGCGTCCGCCGTCGCCGTCAGCGCCAG
>DDFE01000246.1:9690-11854 GCA_002336985.1 Sphingomonadales bacterium UBA1936 | reverse complement strand
CGTTCGGGCGCGACATAGAGCAGGTCGAGCACGCCCGACTTGAAGCGCTCTATCGTTTCCATCTGGTTGGTATCGACACTTGTCAGCGTCGCCGCGCGGATGCCGACCGCCTCGGCCGCCCGCAACTGGTCGTGCATCAGCGCGATCAGCGGCGAGACGACGATGCATGTGCCCGGCAGCGCGAGCGCCGGTACCTGATAACAGAGCGATTTGCCTGCGCCGGTCGGCATGACGGCAAGCGTGTTCCGGCCTGCCATGACGCGGTCGATGACCTCACGCTGCCGTCCGCGGAAGTCGCTATAGCCGAACGTGGTATGAAGGATATCGAGGGGGGCGGGCACCGGCGGGCCTTAGCCGCGGCCTTGCCCCATCGTCGAGCCTCGTCAGCGACTTCAGCAGGCGATGACCAGAAATGCCGCGCCCGAAATCGATCCCGCGTCGCGCTCCACGCCCGCGCCCAGCTTCACACGCGTGTTCTTGTGCGTGCCATCGAGCAAGTTCGCATCGATGGAAAAGGGTTCGCCCGTCGTCAGCATCGTCTCCACGCAGTCACGCACGGTGTTGCGCGTGTCCTGGTCGAACAGCGACGACAGCCGCAGGCCGGAGATCTTGTCGATGGTGGTCTGTGCCAGCTTTGCCAGCGTTTCATTGGCAGTGGTAATCGTCCCGCGGATGTTGATCCGCCCGCGCCCGAGGATATCGGTCGCGTCCGCCGCTTCGGCTGCCGCGGTCGCCGCGGCATAGGTGCGGCGAACGAGCACGGTCTGCGACGCGACGTCGGCGGTCAGCACGACACCCATGGGCGATTTCACGATCTGTATGTTCAATGTCCGGCCCGGGTAGAGGTCGGAATCGATTTCGAAGGTTTCGGCATTCCCCGATTCCGCNNCGACAAATGCGCTGTACGGGCTTCGGCGTCAGACAGCTGGAAGTGCCGACGCGCGGCGAGGTTCATTTGCGCGATGTTCAGCGTGTCGTCGAACTGGATGACGAGCGTCGCGATGGAATCGAGAATGATGTCGAGCCGGGCATCGTCCGACAGTTCACCGGCCTTCGTACGTTCCAGCTGCGCCATGAGGTCGGCGCTCACCAATGCCCAGTTCACGCGGCCATGCTGGGTAATATAGATCGGCTGGCGAAGCGATGTGGCGGCATATTGTCCGAAATGGCGAACGAAATCTGTCGCGGACGCTGTTTCGCCGACGGGCCAGCGGGCCGGTCGGTCCAAATTCGGTGCGCTGCCCATAATTTGCCTGGCTCCCGTCTATCAACGAATACAGACTTTGCGTAATCAAACAGTGTTTGTCGTTTATTGTTCCGTCATATCTCTGTCGTCAACCATCAAATGAAGTCATCTAGAGTGAATAAGCTTATTATTGATTTTGGCAGTAAAAACTACAGAATTTGCGTAGCGTTACACTTTTTGTCTTTCAAAGAATTTCCAGTTAACTGAAGGTAATCCACCCCGGAAGAAGGGGTTTGGGTCATGTCAGCAATATACATCCATTTTAGTTCTTTCAAAAAAGTGTACAGGACGGCGGGAGCGACTTTACTCTTCTTGAACGCGTCCACGGCCTATGCGCAGCTTCCGACACTTGGCGACCTGCTGAACAGCATCATCGTTCTGAACGGCCAGGTTGCCGACCATGCGAACAGCCTGGTGGCTCTCGATCTCGACGTCGGCGTCCTGAACAGCCAGACAACGAACAACACCACGGCCATCACACAGCTGGGTTACGACCTCAACGCCGTGACTGCCCAGCTTGCCGCCAACGGCAACGTCATAACGGCGGTCGACGGTCGTCTGTCGAGCATCGAAACCATGCTGCCGCCCGTCGTCGCCCGCACCACAGCGCTGGAAACGGCAGTCGCGAACCAGGTCTCCGCAACCGCAGGCGCCGCGGCGGCGATAACCGCAAATGCGAATGCAATCGCGGCGACGACCGCGCGGGTGGACAATCAGGACGCGCTCATCGCCGCCAACGTCAATGTCGGGCTTCAGAACACCGCGTCGATCAACGTCAATGCGAATGCGATCGTCGACATCGATGCACGCGTCGATGCGCATGACGTGGTGCTGGCCCAGCATACGGTAAATATCGCCAACGCGACGAACATCGCCATCAATGCGCAGAACTCGACGACCGACCTTCGCAATGAAATC
>DDFE01000246.1:5752-9609 GCA_002336985.1 Sphingomonadales bacterium UBA1936 | reverse complement strand
AGCATCGCCAATATCGTGCAGCGCTACGACGATCATACCAACAGCCTGATCGCGGCGAACAATTCGATCATCCGGCGTGACATCAATGCGGCGGCCGCATCGACGGCGGCGATCTCCAGCCTGCCGCACTCGATCATGCCCGGTGAAGGCATGGGTGCGGTTGGTATCGGCGGGCGCGGGGATTCGGTCGCTTTCGCGATCGGCGTGTCAAAGGCGTTCAGGGTCGAACATACGCCGGTCGTACGCGCCNNGACAGGAAAGCGGGCCGGTTTGCGGCGCGCTGATCCTTGCCGGGTCCGGACGGGTTGGTCTCCCCGCCGTCCGGACCCGGCCTAATTATTCCGCCGCTACGGCTTCGTCCTGCTCGGCCGCCTGGCGCGCCCACATTTCGGCATAGAGTCCGTTCTTTGCGAGCAGGCTGGCGTGCGTCCCGCGCTCGGCGACGCGTCCGGCCTCCAGCACGACGATCTCGTCGGCATCCACGATCGTCGACAGGCGGTGCGCGATGACGATGGTGGTGCGGCGCTCGGCAATAGCCTTCAGCGTGGCCTGGATCTCGGCCTCGGTCCGGCTGTCGAGCGCGCTCGTCGCTTCATCGAGGATCAGGATGGGCGGATTTTTCAGCAACGTCCGCGCGATCGCCACGCGCTGCTTNNCGCTCGCCGACTTTCGTCAGATACTGGTCCGGTGTCGATGCGATGAAGCCATGGATCGCGGCACCCCGTGCCGCGGCCTCGACCTCGTCCTGCGATGCCCCGTCGCGGCCATAGGCGATGTTGTAGCCGATGGTGTCGTTGAACAGCACCGTATCCTGCGGGACGATGCCGATGGCCGCGCGCAGCGTCGCCTGCCGGACCTGCGCGATGTCCTGCCCATCGATCAGGACGCGCCCTCCGGTCGTGTCGTAGAAGCGGTAGAGAAGCCGCGCGAGCGTCGACTTGCCGGCCCCCGACGGGCCGACGACGGCGAGCGTGCCGCCCGCCGGTATCGTGAAGCTCACGCCATGCAAAATCTCGTGTTCGGGCGAATAGCCGAAGCGCACATCCTCGAACCGCAATTCGCCTGCGCCCACGACCAGCGGTTTTGCGTCGGGCGCATCGACGACTTCGGCTTGGGTATCGATCAGGTCGAACATCGCCTCCATGTCGGTCAGGCCTTGCCGAATGGTGCGATAGACCATGCCGAGCATGTCGAGCGGGCGGAAGAGTTGGCTCAGCAATGTGTTGACCAGCACCACGTCGCCAGTGGTGAAGCGCCCCTGCGCCCACCCCCACACGATGAACCCCATGGCGCCCGCCATCATCGCATTGGTGATGAAACTCTGGCCGATGTTGAGCCAGGCGAGCGAATTTTCGGATTTGACGGCGGCATCGGCATAGGCGCGCGCGGCCCCCGCGTAACGCGCGGTCTCACGCTCTTCCGCGTTGAAATATTTGACCGTTTCGTAATTCAGCAGCGAATCGACCGCCTTGGCCGCCGCGCCCGTATCCATGGTGTTCATGTCTTCGCGCAGCTTCGCGCGCCAGTCGGTGACCACGCGGGTGAACCATATGTACGCGACGACCATGGTCAGCGTCGCCGCGACCAGGCCGAAACCGAACTTCACCCAGAACATCGCGGACACGATGATCAGCTCGAAGATCGTCGGGGCGATGTTGAACAGGATGAAATAGAGCATCGTGTCGATGCTCTTGGTCCCGCGTTCGATGACCCGCGCGACCGCGCCCGTCCGCCGGTCGAGGTGGAAGCGCAGGCTGAGGTTATGAAGGTGCCGGAACGTATGTTCGGCCAGTTCGCGCGTCGCATCCTGCCCGACGCGTTCGAACACGACGTTGCGCAAATTATTGAACAGCACGCCGGCGAACCGCGCGCCGGCATAGGCCGCGACCAATGCGATGGCGATCTGCGCACCGGCTGTCATACCCGGCACCATCCGGTCGATCGCCGCCTTGTACAGCCAGCCCATCGACAGGTTCGCGGCTGTCGCGATCAGCAGCAGCGTCATCGCAACGACGACGCGCGTCTTCAGCGCACGGTTGTCGTCCGGCCAGAGATAGGGAAGGAAACGGCGCAGCGTCGCGAAACCGTCGGCGGTTTCGGGCTTTGCCTCTGTCATGGGGGGCATCGGCGACGCATGTGGGGATGCAGCGGGCATGAGTCCATATGATCTTGCTTGGACACATGGCTAAGCGGGTCTAGGAAGCGCCTGTGCTTTTTCGAAAGGGCCGTCCGATGCTCCGCTTGCCCCTGTTTGCCGCCGCCGTTGCTCTTGCCGCTCCCGCGCTTGCCGCACTCCCCGTGGGTGCGACCGCACCCGATTTCTCGACGCAGGGCGCGATGGCTGGAAAGACCTTCCAGTTCTCGCTCGCCAAGGCGCTGAAAAAGGGGCCGGTCGTCCTTTATTTCTTCCCCAAGGCATTCACGACCGGCTGCACCATCGAGACCAAGGCGTTCGCCGACGCCAGCGCCGACTTCGCCAAGGCAGGTGCGCAAATCGTGGGTGTCGCCGCCGACCCGATCGAGGATCTACAGCGCTTTTCGACCGAAGCCTGCCGCAGCAAGTTCCCGGTCGCCGTCGCCAGTCCCAAGATGATCGCCGATTACGACGTGGCACTGCCGCTGATGCCGCGGTCGAATCGCACGTCGTTCGTCATCGCCCGCAATGGCAAGATCGCCTATATGCATTCCGAAATGAAGCCCGACGGGCACATAACCGGCACGCTGGAGGCCGTTCGCGCACTCAAAGGAAAATAACGGCGCGGGAGCCCTGTGGAAAACTTCTCGCAGCGCTCGATTTTTTCCATTAACAAACCGTGTTGGCGCAAAGCGATTCGCGCTGAGGAAGTTTGTGCTCGCCGTCCAGGGCGCGGATTTTCCTGATCGATCAGGCGGGCGAGTACAGGAATACGGATTTACTCATGGGTTTCGACAAGGGGCGTCGCGGCGAGCGCGGCGGACGTGGACGCGACAAGCGTGACGACTTCGGTGGTGGCGGCGGCGATTTCGGCGGCGGTTACGGTGGCGGCGGCGACCGCTTCGGTGGTGGTGATCGCTTTGGCGGCGGCGGCGGCGGCGACCGTTTCGGTGGCGGCGGTGGCGGCGGTTATGGCGGCGGCGGTTTCCGCAGCGGTGGCGGTGGCGGTGGTGGCTTCGGCGGCCCGCGCGGCGGCATGCCGGCCCAGGTCGTCGGTGAGGGCACCGGCGTCGTAAAGTTCTTCAACGCGCAAAAGGGTTTCGGTTTCGTCGTGCGCGATGACGGCGCAGAGGATGTGTTCGTGCACATCTCCGCTGTCGAACAGGCTGGCCTCGCCGGCCTCGCCGAGGGGCAGCCGCTGGGCTTCACCCTCGTCGATCGCGGCGGCCGCATTTCGGCAACCGAACTGAAGATCGAGGGCGAACCGCTCCCCGTTACCGACCGTGCTCCCCCGCGCGACCGCGATGCCGCGCCGCGTGGCGGTGCAGGCGGCGGCTTCGGTGGCGGCCCGCAGCGCGAGCTGACGGGCGAAAAGGCCAGCGGAACGGTCAAGTTCTTCAACGCGATGAAGGGCTTCGGCTTCATCCAGCGCGACGACGGACAGCCTGACGCGTTCGTCCACATCTCGGCCGTCGAACGCGCCGGCATGTCGACGCTGAACGAGGGCGATCGGTTGAACTTCGAACTCGAAGTCGATCGCCGTGGCAAGCATGCCGCGGTGAACCTGGTTCCGGCGAACAGCTAGGACGGCTACGCCCGGCCGGTGCGACGAGCGAAGCGATGTCGCAAGCTTTCGCCCGGCCGACCGCGCCATAGCGCGGATCGACGACGCGGCTTTGCCGCGTCGTTTCACTTTTTAGGCAGTAACCGGCGTGGCAAAGCC
>DDFE01000246.1:5446-5674 GCA_002336985.1 Sphingomonadales bacterium UBA1936 | reverse complement strand
CGGTCGAGCAGGTCGGCCAGGCGCCCCACATCGGTCATCTTCGCCCGCGCATCTTCCCATGCCGCCTTCAGCAGCAAATGGTCGGGTTCATAACGGCGCAGCACGTCATAGATCAGGTCGGTCGAGAAGGTGACCTGCTTGCCGGTCTTGCGCTTGCCCGGGTGCTGGCGTTCGACGAGGCCCCCGATCACCGCCACCTCGCGGAAGGCGCGCTTCAGCAGGTGCGAC
>DDFE01000246.1:0-5432 GCA_002336985.1 Sphingomonadales bacterium UBA1936 | reverse complement strand
TTGGCGACGAAGCCCATGGGCTTCATGCCCCGCCGCTCCATCCGGCTGGTCAACAGCATGCCGAGCGACTGGTGCGCGTTCCACCCCTCGAACGGATAGGCGACCATGTAGTGCCGCCCGTCGCGCGGGAAGGTTTCGACGAGCAGTTCGCCCGGTTGCGGCATACGCGAACGGCGTGCCTGCATTTCCAGCCACTCGCGCACTTCGGGCGGGAAGCGGTGCCAGTCGATATCGCTTGCCAGGAACCCGCGGACGCGCTCGGCCAACCGCGTCGTGAGCGGCATCCGTGCGCCGCCATAGCTGGGGATGCGCGCCGGGCGGCTGGTCGCGCGGACGATGACATCCTCCGTATCGATCCGCTCGACCTCCAGGCTGATACCGGAGAAAAAGAAGGTGTCGCGCGGCGAAAGCGTCGCGGCAAAGCCCTCCTCGACTCGCCCCAGCGACCGCCCGTTCTTGAACCGCACGGTGAGCATCGCCGCCTCGACGATGATGCCGGCATTCATCCGGTGCTGCGCGATGAAGCGCGGGTGCGCGACGCGCCACATGCCGCCTTCCTCGACCAGCCGCCGGAACCGGTCGTACGCCTTCAGCGCGTAACCGCCGGTCGCGATATATTCGAGGACGCGCCGGAAAGCCGCCGCATCGAGTGCGCTATAGGGCAGCGCGCCCTGGATTTCGGCGAGCAACTCCGCCTCGACGAACGGCGCGGCGCTGGCGCACGCCATGACGTGCTGGGCCAGCACGTCGAGGCCGCCCGCGCGAAAGATGTCGGGATCGAGCTCCCCTTCGCCGACGGCATCGAGCGCCGCGCGGGCCTCCAGATATTCGAAGCGGTTGCCCGGCACGATCATCGCCTTCGACGCTTCGTCGAGCCGGTGATTGGCGCGGCCGATGCGCTGCAAGAGGCGCGAAGACCCCTTGGGCGCGCCCATCTGGATGACGCAATCGACGTCGCCCCAGTCGACACCCAGGTCGAGGCTGGAGGTGCAGACCAGCCCGCGCAGCTTGCCGTCGGCCATCGCGCTTTCCACGCGTCGCCGCGCCTCGATATCCAGGCTGCCGTGATGGATGCCGATCGGCAGGCGCTCGTCATTCTCTTTCCACAGATCCTGGAAAATGAGTTCGGCGAGCGCGCGGGTATTGCAGAAGATCAGCGTGGTCCGGTTCGCGCGGATCGTGTCCATTACTTGCGGCGCGGCATAGCGGCCCGAATGCCCGGCCCATGGCACGCGGCCCTGCGGCAACAGGATGGCGATGTCCGGTTCGGCACCCGGCGCACCGCGCACGAGAGCGACCGAATCGATATCGCCATCGGGCGCGAGCCAGGCACGGTAAAGATCGGGATCGGCGACCGTCGCGGACAGCGCCACGCGCCGCAGCGCCGGATTGATTGCCGACAGCCGCGACAGGCACAGGCTGAGCAGGTCGCCGCGCTTGCCGGTCGCGAACGCATGGACCTCGTCGATGACGACGGTCTTCAGGTTGGCGAACATCAGGAAGCTGTCGGGATAGCTCAGCAGCAGCGACAGCGATTCCGGCGTCGTCAGCAGGATATGCGGCGGGCGTTCGCGCTGGCGTTTCTTGCGGTCCGACGGCGTGTCCCCGGTCCGCGCCTCGACGCGGATGTCGAGGTCCATTTCTTCGACCGGCGTCAGCAGGTTGCGCCGGATATCGACCGCCAGCGCCTTCAATGGCGAGATATAGAGCGTGTGCAGTCCGTCGACCGGATGTTCGATCAGGTCGGTCAGCGTGTGCAGGAACCCCGACAGCGTCTTGCCCGACCCGGTCGGCGCGACCAGCAATGCGCTCTGTCCCGCACGGCCCGCTGCCAGCATGTCCAGCTGGTGCGACCGCGGTGCCCAACCCTTCTCGGCAAACCAGTCGGTCAGAATAGGCGGAAGCGGCGTCACGACCTTCGCGTCTTCGCGTCTTCGCGTGAACCCAATTCGACCTCACGCGAAGACGCGAAGACGCGAAGAAGGTGGGAATTGGTCAGCACCCCAACCATATAGGTCCCATGCCCCGCCTCGGCCACTGGATCGACCCGCAACCGCACGGCATTTACGTGCCCGCCGCCGATATCTGGATCGATCCGTCGCGTCCGGTACCCCGCGCATTGGTGACGCATGGCCATGCCGATCATGCGCGCGGTGGCCATGGCCAGGTTTGGGCGACGCCCGAAACGCTCGCGATCATGGGCGTCCGCTATGGCGAACAGAATGCGTCGCCCGTCGCTTATGGCGAGACCGTCGATGTCGGCGGTGGCGTGACCGCGACGTTCCTGCCTGCGGGTCATGTGCTGGGGTCCGCGCAGATCCTGCTCGAACACGGTGGTGAGCGCGTGATCGTCTCGGGCGACTACAAGCGCCGCACCGACCCCACCTGTGTGCCGTTCACGCCGGTGCCGTGCGATATCTTCATTACCGAGGCGACATTCGGGCTGCCTGTATTTCGCCATCCGCCGACGCGCGGCGAACTGGCAAAGCTGCTCGCCGCGCTGGAGGCGGAACCCGATCGCTGTGTCCTCGTCGGCGCCTATGCGCTGGGCAAGGCGCAGCGGCTGATCGCGGAACTGCGCCAGATGGGCCATGATGCGCCGATCTATCTCCACGGTGCGATGCAGCGGCTGTGCGATCTCTACCGCGACCTGGGCGTGGATTTGGGCGACCTGCGCCCCGCGATGGAGGCCACCAAGGACGAGATGCGCGGGTCCATCGTCGTCGCACCTCCCTCCGCGCTCAACGACCGCTGGTCACGCCGCCTGCCCGATCCCATCACGGCGATGGCCAGCGGCTGGATGCGCGTCCGCCAGCGCGCGGTACAGCGCGGCGTCGAACTGCCGCTGATCGTCTCCGATCATGCCGACTGGGACGAGTTGACCGACACCATCCGCGAAATCCGCCCAAAGGAAGTCTGGGTCACCCACGGCCGCGAAGATGCCCTGCTCCACTGGTGCGCCACGCACCAGATCAAGGCGCGGGCGCTGGAACTGGTGGGGTATGAGGACGAGGACGATTGACGGAGAAACCTGCCATGTAGGAAGTTCCGCGAGCCATGTTCGTCTTGGCACATCATCGAAAATTGATATGGTAGCGTAATGACGAACCGCTTTGTAATGCCCGTACAACGTTGGTGGCACGCTTAATAAGCGCGGCCTGTCATATTCTATTGACCTCAGCCGCTGTTCTTGGCGGCCAGGTCTAAAAATCTCTCCTTCAAAAGCGGCGGCAACTTCCAGAAAGCTGTTTATGCCGTCGAACATTTCCCGGCCGGTGATCCTGACCGGCGATCGTACTACAGGTCCATTGCATATCGGCCACTATGTCGGCTCGCTGTGCAGCCGTGTGGATCTGCAGCGCACCCATGACCAATATGTCTTGCTCGCCGATGCGCAGGCGTTGACGGACAACGCCGACGATCCTGCGAAAATTGGACGCAGCGTCGTTGAAGTCGCGCTGGATTATCTGGCCGTCGGGATCGACCCGGCCTTGTCGGCGATCTGCCTTCAGTCCGCCCTGCCGGCATTGGCGGAATTGACGCTGCTCTATCTGAACTTCGTGTCCGTCGCGCGCCTCGAACGCAATCCGACTATCAAGGACGAAATCAGGATACGTGGTTTCGGACGCGATATTCCCGCAGGATTCCTGTGTTATCCCGCCGCGCAGGCGGCCGACATAACGGCGTTCAGGGCCACTTTGGTGCCCGTCGGCGACGATCAGGTTCCGATGATCGAGCAAACCAACGAACTTGTGCGTCGCCTGAACCGGCAGGTCGGGCGGACGCTGCTGCCAGAACCGACGGCGATGATTTCCCGAACGAGCCGCCTGCCCGGCGTCGACGGGAAAGGGAAGATGAGCAAGTCCCAGGGGAACGCGATTTCGCTGTCTGCGAGCGATGCCGAAATCGCAGATGCTGTTCGACGCATGTATACCGACCCAAACCATCTTCGCGTATCCGACCCCGGCCAGGTCGAAGGAAATGTCGTCTTCACTTATCTCGATGCCTTTGATCCGGACGGCGACGCCGTTGCCGACCTGAAGATGCAATATCGTCGCGGTGGGCTTGGCGACATCGCGTTGAAGAACCGCCTGACCGGAATACTGCAGGCTGTCATCGGCCCGGTTCGGGAGCGTCGCGCCGCACTGAGCCGTGATCGCGACTTCGTGGTGGACGTGGTGCGGGCCGGTACGATGAAGGCTCGAGACGTTACGGAGCGAACGAAGGAAGAGGTGTTCTCGGCACTTGGATTATTCCGGCTATAGTCGACACTCCGGCCTCGGGTGCGAGGACGACTGAAAACGCTGTCCTACATCGTGCGATCCGGAACATCTCGCGCCTCCGCCTCGTTGAACCTCCAGGCGAACAATCCGAGGAGGACGTGATGCAGGAACGGACGAATGTCGTGAACGACCCACAAGCCGGCGGTGTCGGCAGCGACCGGAACGAGGAACTGGCCCAGGCGCAATCGGTCGGCGGCGATGGCCGCAAGAGCGCGATGCTGCAACAGGCTGCGCAAGAGGCCGGCCTCACCGAAAACACGACTGTGCAGCCCGATGAGGAATCGCTGGAAGAGGCCGACCGCAGCGTCTGATCCGTCGGATGCCCGGTTGGCATCGGAAAACCATCCCGAAAACGACCATGGGCCGCGTGAAAGCGCGGCCCATTTGTTTGCACTGCAGCGCATGATTGCTAAGGGCGACCCGACTCCAATATTCGAGCAGGGAAACCGCCATGACCGCCGTCGGACAAGACACGCTTGCAACCCGTTCCACGCTGACCGCCGACGGCCAGACCGTTTCGTATTACAGTCTCGAAAAAGCCGCCGCGAAACTCGGCGACGTGTCGCGCCTGCCCTTCTCGATGAAGGTGCTGCTGGAAAACCTCCTCCGCTTCGAAGACGGCGTGACGGTGACGGTCGAGGACATCCAGGCGATCGTCGACTGGCAGAACGATCCCAAGTCGACCCGCGAGATCCAGTATCGCCCGGCGCGTGTGCTGATGCAGGACTTTACCGGCGTTCCCTGCGTCGTCGATCTTGCCGCGATGCGCGATGCGATGACCGCGCTGGGTGCCGACCCCGCCAAGATCAACCCGCAGGTGCCCGTCCACCTCGTCATCGACCATTCGGTCATGGTCGACGAATTCGGCACGCCCAAGGCGTTCGAGGACAACGTCGAGCTGGAATACCAGCGCAACGGCGAACGCTATGACTTCCTGAAATGGGGATCGAAGAGCCTCGACAACTTCAAGGTCGTCCCTCCCGGCACCGGCATCTGCCACCAGGTGAACCTGGAACACATCGCGCAGGCGGTGTGGAGCAGCAAGGATGAGAGCGGCGCGACCGTCGCCTATCCCGACACCTGCGTCGGCACCGACAGCCACACGACGATGATCAACGGCCTCGGCGTGCTCGGCTGGGGCGTCGGCGG
>DDFE01000133.1 GCA_002336985.1 Sphingomonadales bacterium UBA1936 | reverse complement strand
AACTGGCTCGGCGTGCCCGGCGCATGGCTTTCGGACCTGATGCTGACCATGCTCGGCCCCGCGGTCGGGCTGTTGCTGTTGATGCCGCTGACGGTCGCGCGGCAACTTTGGCAGTCGGCCGATACCGATGGCTGGAAACGCCGGACCTTGCTGGCCGTGGTTGGCATTGCGCTGTTCGCGACGGCGCTTGCGCTGATGCGGGCGACGGCGGTCGCCGGGCTTCCCGCGGGCCTTGGCGGTATCATCGGCATGGGCGGTGAAGCGATCGGCGCCTGGGCGCTGGGGTTCATTCCGAATCCGACGGCCGTCACGGTGACGCGCTATGTCGGCGCGGCCGTTTTTGCGATCGGCGGCCTGGCTTTGTGGGGACGAGCCGTGGGCCTGTCGCTGCGGCTGCGCATGCCGCAGTTCGAACGCGGCGTCGCGCAGGTCGACGATGGCGAGCGGACTACTGTCCGCCGTGAGCCAAGGCGCGAACCCGCGCCAAGGCCAGAGGCGACGCCCGCCGAAGTGCGCAGCCGCCCGGTCATTGCAGACCGACAGGCGGCCCCCTCGACCGCCAAGAAGGCGAAGCAGGAATCGCTGGCGCTTCGCGACAAATATGTCCTGCCCGACCTGAAGCTGCTGACCCCGGCGCCACCCTCAACGGGCGCCCAACTCGACAAGGCGGCCCTCGAACGCAATGCGCGGCTGCTGGAAACCGTGCTCGACGATTTTCATGTGAAGGGCACGATTACCGAGGTTCGCCCCGGTCCCGTCGTCACCATGTACGAGCTGGAGCCGGCGGCGGGGATCAAGGCGACGCGGGTCATCAGCCTGGCCGAGGACATCGCGCGCAATATGTCGGCCATGTCCGCGCGTGTGGCGACCATCCCCGGGCGCAGCGTCATCGGTATCGAACTGCCGAACGCGCACCGCGAATCGGTGGTGCTGCACGAACTGCTGTCCAGCCAGGCGTTCGAGGACAGCACTGGTGCGCTGCCGATCGTGCTCGGCAAGAACATCGCGGGCGATCCCGTCGTCGCCGACCTCGCGCCGATGCCCCACCTGCTGATCGCGGGCACGACTGGCTCCGGCAAGTCGGTCGGCCTGAACGCGATGATCTGTTCGCTGCTCTATCGGCTGACGCCCGACCAGTGCCGGTTGATCATGATCGACCCCAAGATGCTGGAATTGCGCCCGTATGAGGACATTCCGCACCTGCTGGCGCCGGTCGTCACCGAACCGGCGAAGGCGATCCGCGCGCTGAAATGGGCGGTCGAGGAGATGGAGGACCGCTATCGCAAGATGGCGTCGGTCGGCGTCCGCTCGCTCGCCGGGTTCAATGACAAGGTTCGCGGCGCGCGCGCCAAGGGCCAGAATCTCACTCGACGCGTCCAGACCGGGTATGATTCGGAAACGAGCCTGCCGCTCTACGAAGAAGAAAAGCTCGATTTCGAGCCGATGCCGCAGATCGTCGTCATCGTCGACGAACTCGCCGACCTGATGATCACGGCGGGCAAGGAAGTCGAATTCCTGATCCAGCGTCTCGCCCAAAAGGCGCGGGCGGCGGGCATTCACCTGATCATGGCGACTCAGCGCCCCTCGGTCGACGTCATCACCGGCGTCATCAAGGCCAACCTGCCGACCCGCATAAGCTTCCACGTCACGTCGAAGATCGATTCGCGCACGATCCTGGGCGAACAGGGTGCCGAACAACTGCTGGGCAAGGGTGACATGTTGTACATGCCGGGCGGCCGCGGCATCGTGCGTGTCCATGGCCCGTTCGTCAGCGACGAAGAAGTCATCGCGATCGCAGAGCACTGGCGCAGCCAGGGCGCGCCCGATTACCTGCAGGCGGTCACCGAGGAGCCCGAGGACGGCGGCTATGCGCTTGACGGCGCCCCGGTCGGTGACGACAGTCCCGAGGAGGCCGAATATCGAAAGGCCGTGCAGCTGGTCGCCGAAAGCCAGAAGGCATCGACCAGCTGGCTCCAGCGCCAGCTCCGCATCGGTTACAACCGCGCCGCGCGCCATATCGAGCGCATGGAGAAAGAAGGCCTTGTCAGCCGCCCAGACCATGTCGGCCGCCGCGAAGTCCTGATGGATACCGAGGGGCGCCCGCTCAATTGACGTCATGACAATTCACGCGGGGTTCAATCACTTGCGGCCAGGGGGCGGTGCATGAAGCACGTGAAAGTCCTTATCGCGGCCGCCGCCGTTCTTGCGGTTCCGGCAGCTATTGCCCAGATCGGCCCGGTCCAGCCGGCGCCCACGCAAAACGCCGATCTCGCATCTGTGCAGGCGCACTTGCGCGCCGTCGCCACGATGACGGCCGATTTCACGCAGACCGACCGGTCGGGGAAGGTACTGACCGGCAAGCTGACGATGAAGCGGCCGGGCAAGGTGCGGTTCCAGTACCAGCAGGGCGTGCCGATCCTGGTCATCGCCGACGGCAACTCGCTGTGGTTCATCGATTACCAGGTTTCGCAGGTTCAGCGCTGGCCGATCGGCAATTCGCCACTGGCCGCCTTGCTCGACCCGTCGCGCGACCTGACCCGATTCGCGCGCGTGGTGCCGACCGACGATCCGCGCGTCCTGTTCGTCGAGGCCAAGGATCCGAAACATCCCGAATACGGCACGCTGACACTCGCCTTCGCGCGCGAAGCCGGGGCGCCCGCGGGCCTGCGCCTGCAGGGCTGGATCGCGCTCGATGGACAGAATAACCGCACGACCGTGCGTCTGTCCGCGCAGCAGTTCAACGTAGCGGT
>DDFE01000156.1:1157-7094 GCA_002336985.1 Sphingomonadales bacterium UBA1936 | reverse complement strand
AGCAGCCGGTCGCCCTGTTTCCAGCTGCGCACGATCTCCGGCGTCAGCGTGTCGAGGTCGACGCGGATCGCGGCGGCGTCCGGCGTCCAGTGCACGTCAGGCCATTCGTCGAGTTTCGGCGCTTCGAGGAAGCTCGGCCCCGAACCGTCGAGCGTGAAATGCGCGTGGCGGGTGGCGGCGCAATTGGGGATCATCGCGACCGGCTTCGACGCGGCATGCGTCGGGTAATCCATGATCTTCACGTCGAGGATGGTGGCGAGGCCGCCCAAACCCTGCGCCCCGATGCCGAGCGCGTTGACCTTGTCGAAGATCTCGACGCGCAGCTTCTCGATGTCGGTCTTGGGACCGCGCTCCTTCAGCTGCGCCATGTCGATCGAACCCATCAGGCTTTCCTTGGCGAGGCTCATCGCCTTTTCGGCCGTACCGCCGATGCCGATGCCGAGCATGCCGGGCGGGCACCAGCCGGCGCCCATCTGCGGGATCATTTCGAGCACCCAGTCGACGATCGAATCGCTGGGGTTCAGCATCTTGAACTTCGACTTGTTCTCGCTGCCGCCACCCTTGGCCGCGACGTCGATGTGGATCTTGCTGCCCGGGATCATCTCGACCGACATGACGCAGGGCGTGTTGTCCTTGGTGTTCACCCGCGTGAATGCCGGGTCGGCGAGGATCGAGGCGCGCAGCTTGTTTTCGGGGTGGAGGTAGGCGCGGCGGACGCCCTCGTCGACGACGTCCTGCAGGCTGCGTTCCGACCCCAGCACGCATTGCTGGCCCCACTTCACGAACACGGTGACGATGCCGGTGTCCTGGCAGATCGGGCGGTGCCCCTCGGCGCACATGCGGCTGTTGGTCAGGATCTGCGCGATGGCGTCCTTCGCCGCGGGGCCCTTCTCCGCCTTGTATGCATCGCCCAGCGCGCGGATATAGTCCATCGGGTGGAAATAGCTGATGTACTGCAGTGCGTCGGCGACGCTTTCGATGATATCCGATTCAGAGATAGTGACGGTCATGCCTGCGCTCCGTAAGTCGCGGGTCCCCTAATGCGCGCGGAGGCGAGTGAAAAGACGGTGAAGATCAGCAACGCCCCTACCGATCCCGAATTGATCCGCTTCCTGCGCGAGGAACTGGGCGCGGACGATGCGCCGGGCGGCGGCAGCTGGGAACACACGGCAAAGATGTGGCTGTGGCGCGGGCAGGGGAAAGACGGCCAGCCGACGCCGACCGCATGGCACTTCGTCACCATCGATGGGCCGGTCGCCGACAGCATCCGCGCGGCGGCACCCGGTCGCAGCGCGGCATGGGGCTCGGTCTATGTGCAGGTGCGGATCGGCAACACGAGCTGGAAGACCTCCGTTTTCCCCAGCAAGAATGTCAAAGGCTATCTGCTGCCGGTCAAGGCGAGCGTGCGCAAAGCGGAAAAGCTGAGCGAGGACGATGTGGTAACGGTGCATCTGACGGTGTGACGCCGTCGTAACTTACCCAGCGACCGTCCAGAGGAACGCCATGACCCCGGCCATCGAAAAACGCATGCTGCAAACGGTCATCGCCATCGCATGCCTCGTCCCGCTGTCGGCGGGATCGACAGGCGTGCTGCGTGGCGCGGCATGGCTGGCACACGGGCCGGTCGCGACCGACCTCGACAGTCATTTCCGCTATATTTCGGGCATCTTCCTGGCCGTCGGCATCGCGTTCGCGAGCTGCATTCCGGGGATAGAAACCAAGGGCGCACGGTTGCGGATGCTGGCGGGGTTCGTCTTCCTCGGCGGCCTCGCGCGGCTGTTGTCGCTGGCCGAGGTCGGCACGCCGGGCTTCGGCATGCAGTTCGGTCTGGTCATGGAACTGGCGGTCACCCCGCTACTCGCACTCTGGCAGGCGGGATTTGCGCGGCGTTACCGGTCCAGGGGAACCGTCGGCCGATAGGTCGGCCCGGGCAACGCCCCGCGTGCCTTTTCGAACGCATCGCCCGCGTTGAGCAGCGCCGCCTCGCTCCACGCCGGTCCCATGAACGACAGGCCGACAGGCAGGCCCATAAGCTGCGCCATCGGCACGGTCAGATGCGGATAGCCCGCGACCGCCGACAGCGATCCGCTGCTGGGTCCGGCCGACTGGTCGCCGTTCACGGGATCGATCAGCCATGCCGGGGCACGGGTGGGCGCGACCAGCATCGCCACCTTGTTGTCGGCGAACAGCCGGTCGAGCGTGGCACGCGCGCCGCCCTGCGAAACCGCCAGCGCCTTTTTATATTCCGGGTCGTCCAGCCCCTTGGTCGCTTCCGCTTTCAGGAACGTCTCCTGCCCGAAATAGGCCATCTCGCGGGCAGCGTTGGCACTGTTGAACGCGATGAGGTCCGCAAGCGTGCGTGTCTTCACGGCAGCCGGTGTCGTCGCGAGATAGGCGTTGAGGTCGGCCCTGAATTCGGTTTGCAGCACGATGCCCTCGGCGGGACCGATCTCTTTCGGCACGTCGGACTTTTCGATATCGACAAGGACGGCACCCAGCGACTTCAGCGTCGCCAGCGCCTTGTCGAACGCCGCAATCATGCGCGGATTGGTGCCGACCGACGAGCGTAATACGCCGATGCGCACGCCCGCAATCTTGCCGGTCAGCGCCGCCGCATAATCGGCCTTGCGCTTGTCTGCCTCCACCGTAGCCGCGTCGGCGGGATCGGTTCCGGCAATCGCGCCCAGCACGAGTGCCGCGTCGCGCACCGTGCGCGTCATCGGACCCGGCGTATCCTGTGAGTGGCTGATGGGCACGACCCGGGTGCGCGATACCAGGCCCAGCGTCGGCTTTAGGCCCACCACGCCGTTGATCGCGGCGGGGCAGGCGATCGACCCGTCGGTCTCGGTACCGATCGCCGCCCAGGCGAGTCCTGCCGCGACGGCAACACCGCTGCCGCTCGACGACCCGCACGCGGTGCGGTCGAGCGCATAGGGATTGCGTACGATGCCGCCCACGCCGCTCCATCCGCTCATCGACCGGTTCGAACGGAAATTCGCCCATTCGGACAGGTTGGTCTTGCCCAGGATCAGCGCGCCGCCTTTCCGCAGCCGTGCGACTAGCGGCGCGTCGCGCCCGGCCATATTGTCGGCCAGCGCCAGCGACCCCGCTGTCGTCGCCATGCGGTCGGCACTTTCGATATTGTCCTTGATCAGGATCGACCGGCCGTGCAGCAGCCCGCGCACCTTGCCAGCGTGGCGTTCGTCGTCGAGCGCCTTGGCCTGTGCACGCCAATCGGGATTGACGGCGATCACGGCGTTGAGACGTGGCCCGTTCCGGCTGATCTTCTCGATCCGCCCGGCATAGTAGGCCGCGGTCACGGTGGCGCTCGGCT
Organism: Sphingomonadales bacterium UBA1936; assembly: GCA_002336985.1. Classification (GTDB taxonomy): domain Bacteria; phylum Pseudomonadota; class Alphaproteobacteria; order Sphingomonadales; family Sphingomonadaceae; genus Sphingomonas_O. The sequence continues at coordinate 3,760 of DDFE01000156.1, read as the reverse complement.
CCGCATCTGGTGCCGCGATGGCGGGTTGCGCGAGTACCAGTCCCGTCGCGGCCAGCAGAATTACGCGCATCGACAGCCCCTTTTCCCGTTACGCCTGTTTGACCGGTTCCGGCGGGGCGGTCCAGATGCTAGGGGGCGCGCCATGACCCTGGCCCTTGCTATCGAAATCATCGGCTGGATCGGCGCCGTCCTGATCCTCGCCGCTTATCTGATGCTGTCGACCGGCAGGCTCAGCGGCCAGTCGCGGCTGTATCAATGGATGAACGTCGTGGGCGCGGCGGGGTTCGTGCTCAACAGCGGCTGGAACGGCGCGCTGCCGTCGGCCGTGCTCAACGTCATCTGGATGGGGATAGGTTTCATGACCCTGTGGCAGATCCGCAGGACCAGGCCTTCGGCAGGCTAGCCGATCCGCTCCTGCACCACGGCGAGGCCAAGGTCGGGATACCAGGCCCGCGTCCCTTCGGGTTCGGCATCGGCCCTCACCACCGCCAGCCGCCGGTTGACCTTTTGCCGGTAATTCATGCGCGCGGTGTTTTCCTGGCCGACGTAACAGCCCTTGGTGAAGCTGACGCCGTTCTGTTCCCGGGCATTCGTCTCGAGCCACAGGGTTGCATCGCTCCCCAGTTCCGCCGTCCCTTCGACGACGCCGAGCGACAGGCGGTGTGCGTGCCACCCCGATGCCGACGCATCCGGCGCGGCGATCCAGCGGCGGCCGAGTGCAGGGTTGCGGGGGTCGGGAACACCTAGATCGCCTTGCTTCGCCCAATGCACCGCGAGCGCGGGATCGATCTCGATCGCGATGGGACGGCGCAGGCGGTACATCTTCAGCCGCCGCGCGAGCGCCTCCGCAACACTTGCTTCGCAATCGATCAGCACGCCCTCGTCATCGGCCCAGACGATAAAGTCGAACAGCGCCTTGCCCTGCGGCGTCAGCAGCCCGGCATAAACGGGCAGGTCGCCCGCGACATCGTTGGTGACAAGTCCCTGCAGAAAGCCGCGCACGTCCTCCCCGGACAGGCGGATGACGGCGCGATCAGTGAGGGTGGTGGCGGGCATGGCCTTTAGCTAGGGACGATGTCGCCGAATCCCAAGCGGAGTTGCCGTGACCCAGACGATTACCATCCGCCGCCCCGACGACTGGCACGTGCACCTGCGTGACGGCGGCGTGCTGGCCCAGGTCGCGAAATACACGGCGGCGCAGTTCGCGCGGGCGATCGTCATGCCCAACCTGACCCCGCCGGTGACGAGCGTCGATGCCGCGATCGCCTATCGCGACCGCATCCTGGCCGCGACGCAGGGGCAGGGCTTCACACCGCTGATGACGTGTTACCTGACCGACGCCGCAGATGCGGACGAGATGGTGCGCGGCCATGCCGAGGGCGTGTTCACCGCCGCCAAGCTTTATCCCGCCCATGCGACGACAAATTCCGCGCACGGCGTGACCGACATCTTCGCGCTCGCCCCCGTCCTCGACGCCATGCAGCGCGCAGGGATGCCGCTGCTGATCCATGGCGAAGTGACCGATGCCGACGTCGACGTCTTCGACCGCGAAGCCGTGTTCATCGACCGCACGCTGGCGCGGCTGGTGCGCGATTTTCCCGGGCTGAAGATCGTGTTCGAACACATCACGACCGCCGAAGCCGCCGATTTCGTGATGTCCGCGCCCGCCAATATCGCGGCGACGATCACGCCGCAGCACCTTCACATCAACCGCAACGCCATGCTGGTCGGCGGCATCCGCCCGCACGCCTATTGCCTGCCTGTCGCCAAACGCGAGAAGCACCGGCTGGCGCTGCGCAAGGCCGCGACCTCGGGCAGCCCCAAGTTCTTCCTCGGCACGGACAGCGCACCGCACAGCATCGCGGCCAAGGAATCGGCTTGCGGCTGCGCCGGCATTTTCAACGCACCCTATGCGCTTGAAAGCTATGTCGCCGTGTTCGACGAGGAAGGGGCGCTCGACCGGTTCGAGGCATTCGCGTCGCTGAGCGGGCCTGCCTTCTACGGCTTGCCGGTCAATGGAGGGACCGTGACACTGGAACGCCACGACATCGTAGTGCCCGAGCGCATTGCTTGCGGCGCCATCGACATCGTCCCGTTCCACGCGGGCGAAACGCTGTGCTGGACGCTTATTCCATAGCCGTCGGCGGCACGGCTCGTCCCCGGCGGAGCATGTCCGCCGTAAAAACGACCAGCCCAAGCCAGATCAGCACGAAGGCGATCATCATCGCGGGACGCAGCGGTTCGTGATAGACGAGGATGCCGAGCAGGAAGACGATCGACGGCGCGACATATTGCAGCACGCCGAGCGTCGAATAGGGGATCCGCCGTGCCGCCGCCGCAAAGGCCATCAGCGGCACCGACGTCACCAGCGCCGACAGGACCAGCAGCAAGTCGATGTGGTGATCGCGCCCGAACGCCAGCGTACCGTCCATGCCTTTCAGCACCAGCCATCCCAGGCACAGCGGCGCCAGCACCATCGTTTCGATCGCCAGCCCCTCGATTGCGCCCACAGGCGTCACCTTGCGGACCAAGCCATAGAGCGCGAACGTCGTCGCGAGCGCGACGCTGATCCACAGCTGGTCGAGCGCACCACCCGCGGCGAT
>DDFE01000156.1:0-1116 GCA_002336985.1 Sphingomonadales bacterium UBA1936 | reverse complement strand
AGATGCCCGTTCACCACCGCCCAGACATAGATCGTCCAGTTCACCGCGATCAGCAAAGCGCTGGCGAACAGGGCGCGCATCACCGCGCGGTCGCGCATGATCGTGCCGATACTGCGCAAGCGTCCGATCACTGTCAGGATGACCGCCAGAAGCACCACCGACCACAGGATGCGGTGCGCGATGATTTCCAGCGGCGGCACCACCGCGACCCATTTGAAGTAAATGGGGACCAGGCCCCAGATCAGATAGGCGGAAAGCCCGTACGCCAGGCCGTGACGATGATCCTGTGGGGGCGCAGACACCCCGGCGCGCTAGACCCTCTGCTGCGGCACAGCAACAATCAGAACGGGAACCACCGGCTTTTTTCGGTGAACTTCATATAGCCGACATTGACGCCCAACCGCAGCCCGACGCCCAGCCGGACGGGGATCAGCACGACATCGTTCGCGCGCAGGTAGGTCGCTGAAAACCCGCCGACGAAATAGGCGCGGCCCTCGGCCTGCGGGAAGCGTTTGTACAATTCCTGCGTATCGTACAAATTGTAGACCAGCGTGAAGACCTTGGTCGCGTCGCCGCCGACGTCGAAACCGATCGACGGGCCCGTCCAGTAGACCGGCCGTTCGCCCTCGATCTTGTGCTTCAGCGTGCCCGAACCGTAGCGCACGCCGACGGTAAGCGCGAAGGCCGCTTCGCGTCCGGCGATATAGGCGTTGGGTTCGCCCTGTTCGGCCAGGATCTTTTCGAGGATGCCGGCGAGACCAGCCGCGCCCTTGCCGAACACGCCCTCTGCGGCGCCGATCAGGTCGTCCTTGTGATAGGTCGGCGTCTGGCGCGTAGCGAGCGAGGAAGCCGGTGGTGTGCCCAGCGCCGGGTCGGCACCGGGCGCCGCGGGCGGCGGTGGCCCTCCGTCGGTGGTCGACGAGGACGGTGGCGGCGATGACGGCAATGGCGGGGGCGTATTGACCGCGGTCCCGCGCTCACCCGGCAAGGGCGCGACATCGGCCTGCGCGGCCGCGTTCGGATCGATCGACTGGATAGCCTGCGCCATGACCGGCGTCGCGCCCAGCAGTGCGACCAATGAGAAAATTCCGGCGAGCCGTGTACGCATCGCTACCA
>DDFE01000220.1:5640-9216 GCA_002336985.1 Sphingomonadales bacterium UBA1936 | reverse complement strand
CGATCCAGGTCGTCTGCGCTTCGGGGTGAACCTGCTGCACCCAGTCGAGCGCCGATGCGGCGTCCGACAGTTCGCCGACGCCATTGTCGAACGTGCCCTGCGATTTGCCGACGCCACGGAAGTTGAAGCGCAGCGTCGCGAATCCGCGGCGGACAAACGTCTGGTACAGTTGCTGCACGATGCGGTTGTTCATCGTACCGCCCGACTGGGGGTGCGGATGCAGGATCATCGCGACGGGCGCGCGGGGACGGGGACCTGGAGCGAAACGGCCTTCGAGACGGCCCTCGGGCCCCGGAATGATGACTTCGGGCAAATTTACACCTGATGTGTTGTGCCGCACGCGAACGCGCAGAGCTTGGCGATTTCTGGCGGGGTATATAGGGAAGGCTGTCATAATCGCAAACGTCGCAATTCCTGGATCGCCATAGCCTTGCCAGACCGGCTTTATCTCGATCATGCCGCTACCACGCCGGTTGTGCCGGCGGCGCGTATGGCCGTTACGCAAGCCTTTGAACAATGGGCGAATCCATCTTCACCACATGGCCCGGGACGCGCGGCGCGTGCGGCGCTCGACGACGCGCGAAACCGTATTCGTGAAGCGCTGAACTGGACGGGCGAGATAATCTTCACTGGTGGCGCGACGGAGGCGATTGCGATCACCCTGACACGAACCGGGGCCGATGCGATACTGGTGTCGTCCGTCGAGCACGATGCCGTTCTGCGTACCGCCGACAGAGCCGTTGTGCTGCCGGTCGATGCCAACGGCATTGTCGCTGCCCATGTGCTCGAATCCAGGCTCGGCGCTCTTGGTGCTCGCCGTCCGCTGGTCGCGATCCAGTCGGCCAACAACGAAACAGGCGTGCTTCAGGCGATCGAGACGCTGGCGCCGCTGGTCCGGCGCGCGGGCGGCCTGATTTTCGTCGATGCTGCGCAGTCTGCGGGCAAGCAGGCACTGCCCGATGCCGACCTGATCTCGATTTCCGCGCACAAGTTCGGCGGACCCCCGGGTGTCGGCGCGTTGCTGGTTCGCGATCTCGGCATGCTTACGGCGGTCGGCGGGCAGGAGCAGGGCTATCGCCCGGGGACCGAGAACCTGCCCGGCGTTCTCGGCATGGCTGCAGCACTCGAAGCATCGCGGACATGGGTGGACCGGGCTGCCGACCTGCGTGCGCATCTCGACGGTGCGATAGAGGCGAGCGGCGGGCAGATCGTTGCCAAAGCCGCGACGCGCACGCCGACAATCGCGTCGTATCGTATGCCCGGCGTAACCTCAGCCGCGCAACTCATCCAGTTCGACATGGCTGGAATCGCGGTGTCGGCCGGTAGTGCGTGTTCGTCGGGCAGCTTGCGGCCGAGCCACGTCCTGACTGCAATGGGATGGAGCGAAAGCGAGGCCGCCGAAGTGATCCGCGTCAGTTTCGGCCCGGACACCGGGCGTGCCGATATCTATCGCTTCATCGAGGTGTGGCAGCGGATCTCGGCAGGCGCTGCGGGGCGTACAGGGTGATCTACCTCGATTACCAGGCGACGACACCGCTCGCGCCAGAAGCGCGGGAGGCGATGTTACCGTGGCTGTCGCCCGAGGGTTCGGCGAACCCGCATTCGCCGCATGCTCCCGGCAGGGCGGCAAAGGCAGCGGTCGAACTGGCGCGGGAACAGGTTGGCGCTCTCCTGCCGGCCGGTGGGCAAATTTACTTCACGAGCGGCGCGACCGAAGCCGCAAACTGGGCGCTTCGTGGAACGGGCGCCCGCCGTATTTCCGTTGCAGCCACCGAACACGCGGCCGTGCTCGACACGGCGCTGTGGATGGGTGCGAATGGCGCCGACGTCACGGTTTTGCCCGTCGATGGCGGAGGGATTGTCGATACGGGGTCTTTGCCGAAGGGTACCGACCTGATCGCCGTGATGCTGGTGAATAACGAGATCGGGACGATCCAGCCGGTCGATACCGTTGCGGCCCTGGCGCCGGATGCGCTCATTTTTTGCGATGCCGTCCAGGGTTACGGACGCGTGGCGATTCCCGAAGGTGCCGATCTTGTCGCGATCAGTGCTCACAAGATCCACGGTCCCAAGGGGATCGGCGCCCTGTGGGTGCGCGACGGCGTTACCATCGAACCCCTGTTGCACGGCGGGGGGCAGGAAGGCGGATTACGCTCGGGGACGCTGTCGCCAGCGTTGTGCGCAGGGTTTGGTGCGGCGGCGGCAGTTGCGGCCAGCTGTTTGGAGGCGGACCAGGCTCATGTCGAACGGCTGTGGGAAGCAGCGAGATCGCTTCTCGGAGCCGATTGGACCGTCAACGGTTCCATCGATGCGCGCTATCCCGGCAACCTGAACATCCGGCGCGAAGGGCTCGATGCAGCGCGTCTGATCTCCGAATTGCGCGACATTGCATTTTCTGCCGGATCGGCCTGTGCGAGCGGATCGGGGCGGCCGAGCCATGTCCTGAAGGCGATCGGTCTCAGCACCGCCGAAGCGCGGTCGAGCATCAGGATCGGGTTTGGGCGTTACACCACTGAAACAGAACTTCCGGACGCGCTCGATCGCATCGCTGCGGCCGCCGATGCCCAGGGGCGTGTCGCGGCATGATTCGCGTTCGCTTTATCGCAGCCGATGGCCAGTCGACCGTCGATGCCGAGGCAGCGCCGGGAACAGTGCTGCTCGACCTGGCGCAGGCCAATGACCAGCCGCTCGAAGGTACCTGCGAAGGGCAGATGGCGTGTTCGACCTGTCATGTCATCGTGGATCCGGCCGATTTCGCCCGATTGCCCCGGTCGAGCGACGATGAAGAGGACATGCTCGATCTCGCCGCAGGCGTAACGCGCACCAGCCGTCTGGCCTGTCAGATCGTTCTGGACGAGAGTCTCGACGGGCTGACCGTGCATATTCCGGGTGAAGTCCGGAACATGCAGGGACGCTAGCTGTTACGCTCCCGTGCCGAACGGGCGCTGGAGGATGGACTTATGAAAATTCTGGGATTGATCGCGGCCGGGCTCCTGGCGGTTGGAGCGACCGCTGCACCGGCGACTGCCGCTACGTCCGCCGGAACTATCGCCCTTGCCGGCGCCACCGTATCGACCCGTCACGTTACCGTGCGCCAGCATACGGTCACGCGCAGCGGCCCTTCGTGGCGCGGCAACCGCTGGTCCACCCGCAAGGTTTGTGAAAATCGCTGGCGTAACGGCCGCCGCGTCCGCGTCTGCCGCACGGTCCGCTATCGCCGATAATCCACTGGGCCATTGATCGCGCCGCCCGACTTCCCTATCTGCCCCCTCGGAAGTCGGGCGGACGGTGCTCTCGCCAACCTGGTCAGGTCCGGAAGGAAGCAGCCACAACGAATTCGCGCCGGGTCGTTCCGGCTTCCACCGCGCAGGCTGGCTTTGCGCGTGCCGCGCAAAGACTCGGCCAAGCGCGGCCAGCGAAAACACGGTTTTCGACTGACGACGCGGCTTTGCCGCGGCGGTGCTTCTCGCTAGACAAGCCGCAATGTCCTCTCCTCAACCCTATCGCGTCCTTGCCCGCAAATACCGGCCGCAGCGCTTTTCCGAACTGATCGGCCAGGACGCGATGGTGCGCACA
>DDFE01000220.1:4752-5622 GCA_002336985.1 Sphingomonadales bacterium UBA1936 | reverse complement strand
GCGCTCAACTGCATCGGCCCCGATGGACAGGGCGGTCCGACAATCGACCCGTGCGGCGTCTGCGAACCCTGCGTGGCGATTGCTGAGGGACGCCAAGTCGACGTCATCGAAATGGACGCCGCGTCGCATACCGGCGTGGACGACGTTCGCGAGATCATCGAGGCTGTACGCTACGCGGCCGTCTCCGCGCGCTTCAAGGTCTACATCATCGACGAAGTTCACATGCTGTCGAAGAACGCGTTCAACGCGCTTCTGAAGACGCTCGAGGAACCGCCGGCGCATGTGAAGTTCCTGTTCGCGACAACCGAAGTGCAGAAGGTACCCGTGACGGTACTGTCGCGCTGTCAGCGGTTCGACTTGCGGCGGATCTCGGCGGAAATGCTTGCTGCGCATTTCGCGACGATCGCGACGGCCGAACAGGTCGATATCGATCCGCAGGCGCTCTTGCTGATCGCCCGCGCGGCCGAGGGTTCGGTCCGCGACGGTTTGTCGATCCTCGACCAGGCGATCGCCCATGCCGACATGGACGGCGGCGGACCGGTAACGGCGGAAGCGGTCAGAGCGATGCTCGGGCTTTCCGATCGGGGGGCGCTGCGCGATCTGTTCGCACTGTTGTTGGCTGGAGATGCACCGGGTGCGCTTCGCATGCTCACCGATCAGGTCGATCTCGGTGTCGATCCGGCGGGCGTGCTTCGGGGTTTGCTCGAAATCGTGCACGCNNCGGCCAGGACGCGATGGTGCGCACACTGGGCAACGCAATCAAACGCGACCGGCTGGCGCACGCCTTCCTGATGACGGGTGTACGCGGCGTCGGAAAAACCTCGACCGCGCGACTCATCGCCAAAGCGCTCAACTGCATCGGCCCCGATG
>DDFE01000220.1:0-4582 GCA_002336985.1 Sphingomonadales bacterium UBA1936 | reverse complement strand
GGATCTCGGCGGAAATGCTTGCTGCCCATTTCGCGACGATCGCGACGGCCGAACAGGTCGATATCGATCCGCAGGCGCTCTTGCTGATCGCCCGCGCGGCCGAGGGTTCGGTCCGCGACGGTTTGTCGATCCTTGACCAGGCGATCGCCCATGCCGACATGGATGGCGGCGGGCCGGTAACGGCGGAAGCGGTCAGGGCAATGCTCGGGCTTTCCGATCGGGGGGCGCTGCGCGACCTGTTCGCGCTGTTGTTGGCCGGGGACGCGCCGGGTGCGCTTCGCATGCTCGCCGATCAGGTCGATCTCGGTGTCGATCCGGCGGGCGTGCTTCGGGGTCTGCTCGAAATCGTGCACGCAACGACCATTGCCAAGGCGGGTGCTGCGCCGGATCCGGCACAATCGGCTGAGGAAGCCGCTGCTGCGGGAAAATGGGCCGACGGCATGTCGTTCGCGACGTTGCACCGGCTATGGCAATTGCTGCTGAAGGGGCACGACGAGGTCGCGCGCGCAACTGATCCGCATGAAGCCGCCGACATGGCGCTGTTGCGCGTCATCCATGCCGGGCAGATGCCGGATCCTGCCGACCTCGCCCGCCGGCTGGAGGGCGGGATCGTCACGGCTCCGTCGCAGCCGGTCGCCTCGTCGGCGCCGGCAGACCCGGCCAGCTTCGCCAGCCTGATCGAAACGGTCAAAGCAGCGGGCAAGCACCAGCTGGCCTACACGCTCAGCGACCATACGCGTGTTATTCGCTTTGCACCTCCCGACCTGGTGGTTGGCGGTCCCGCGGACATCGAAGCGCTAAGGGCAGGATTACGTGCAGCGACCGGGTCGGCTTGGAACGTTACTGTCGAAGAGGGCGTTGCCGAGCCGACCGTGCGCGAACGCGAATTGACCGCCGAAGCCGAAGCGCGAGATGCGATCCTCGCCGACCCGATCGTGGCGGCAACCATGGAAGCCTTTCCGGGGGCAGAACTTCTGCCCCAGTCCGAACAACGGAGCATAGCATCATGAAATCCCTCGATGACATCCTCAAGATGGCGCAGAACGTCCAGAACCAGATGATGGAGGCTCAGGCCAATCTCGACGGTATTGAGGTTGAGGGCGCTTCGGGCGGGGGGCTGGTGAAAATCCGTGCGAGCGCCAAGGGCCGGATCATCGGCGTATCGATCGACGATTCGCTAATCGTCGCCAGTGAAAAACAGATGCTCGAAGACCTCATCGCCGCCGCGTTCAACGACGCGCGCGCGAAAGCCGATGCGGTCGCCGGTCAGGAAATGGGCAAGATGACAGAGGGCCTGCCGCTGCCGCCGGGATTCAAGCTGCCGATCTGATCAGCGCAGGCAGGCGTCCATCGCTTCGCGCCGCACGACACCGGAGCGTGCGGCGATGGCATTGCCGTACCGCCGCACATAACCTTTGGGCACTACGGCCTCGCGCTTCTTGGGAAGAGGCAGGACCGCAGCCATCCGTGCGGCTTCGATCGGGTTCATCCGGCTGGCATCATGGCCGAAATAGCGTTTCGATCCCTCGTTGACGCCATAGGTCGCGATGCCGGTTTCGGCGATATTGAGATAGACTTCCATGATGCGCTTCTTGCCCCAGATCGTCTCGATCAACAGGGTGAAATAGGCTTCGAGTCCTTTCCGGAAATAACCTCCGCCTTGCCACAGGAAAGCGTTCTTCGCGGTCTGCTGGCTGATCGTCGATCCACCGCGGATGCGGCCGCCCTTGGCGTTGCGTTCGATGGCCGCTTCGATCGCCTCCTGGTCGAAACCGTGGTGCGAACAGAATTTCGCATCCTCGGCCGCGATTGCCGCTCGCGCCATGTTCGGGTCGATCTTCGACAGTGGCATCCAGTCGATCTTGACGCTCCGCCCGCCCGCGATGTCGCCCAGCATCGTGAATGTGATCGGCGGTGCGACGAAGCGATAGGCGAGGACCCACAGCACCGAGATGATGATGGCGTAGATCAGCGTGCGGACGACGATCCAGAAAATGCGGGAGGGAAGGGAACGTGTCGAACGCGCGCGTCGGGCAGCCATGAGGGACGCGATACCGGCTTGCCGGGACGGCTGCAATCGCGTCTAAGTCAGCGAATGCGCAGATTTTCAGTTCTCGTGCTGCTCGTATTGGCTGGTCCTGCCCAAGCCGAACTCAAGGATTTTTGTGCATCGCGGCCGGGGCTGGGTACGCCTGGCTGTACCGTCGATGCCGGGCACGTCATGGTCGAGACCGGGCTGATCGACTGGACGCTCGACAACGCGCCGGACGCGCGCACCGATACGACGATCCTGGGCGACACGACGATCCGCATCGGACTCGGCAGCACGACAGAAGCGCAGGTCGGCTGGACGCCCTATGGTCACGTCCGCGTGCGCGACAAAACAACAGGCTTGGTCTCACGTAGTAGCGGCATCGGCGATGTCACCCTAGCCGTTCGACAAGGGCTCGCAGGCCCGAATGGCCTGATCGCGGTTCAACCCTATGTGACGCTGCCGACCGGTAGTTCCGCCACCGGTGCGGGTGACTGGTCAGCGGGTATCATCGTTCCGGTCGGGTTCGATCTGGGGCACGATATCCAACTGTCGCTTTCACCCCAAATCGAGGCGACCGTCGATGCCAGCGGATCGGGCCGTCACCTGTCCTATGGCAGTGTCGCCGGGCTTTCGGCGCCGCTCACGAAAACACTGACCGGCACGGTCGAAGTTCAGGCGATCCGTGACGAAGACCCGTCGGGCAAGACGACACAGCTTTTCCAGTCCGCATCGCTTGCATGGATGCTCGGCAAGAACACCCAATTCGACGTCGGGGAAGTCGCCGGGTTGAACAGCGACAGCCCCGATATCGAACTCTACTTCGGCATTGCCCGCCGCTTTTAGGCGAGCGCCAGCGTCCCGTTGCCCTGGGCGATCTTCATCATCGCCTTTTGCAGCTTATCGAACGCTCGGACCTCGATCTGGCGAACGCGTTCGCGGCTGACGCCATAGACCTGGCTCAGTTCCTCGAGCGTCTTGGGCTCCTCGACCAGGCGGCGCTCGGTCAGGATGTGCTTCTCGCGCTCGTTCAGGTCCTCCATCGCCTCGATCAGCATGGCGTGGCGATGCACGCGCTCCTGCGAATCGGCGACTTCCTCATCCTGCAACGCGCCGGTGTCAGGAAGCATGTCCTGCCACTGGCCTTCGCCGTCCTCGTTGAACGAGACGTTAAGGCTGGTATCGCCGCCCATCGCCATGCGGCGATTCATGCTGACGACTTCGTCCTCGGTAACGCCCAGGTCCGTCGCGATCTTGGTCACGTCAGCGGGTTTCAGATCACCGTCGTCGAATGCGTTGATGCGGCTCTTCATCCGGCGAAGGTTGAAGAACAACTTCTTCTGGTTCGCAGTCGTGCCGATCTTTACCAGGCTCCAGGTGCGGAGGATAAATTCCTGTATCGACGCGCGGATCCACCACATCGCATAGGTCGCGAGGCGGAAACCGCGATCGGGTTCGAACTTCTTCACGCCCTGCATCAGGCCGATGTTCCCTTCGGAAATCAGCTCGTTAACCGGCAGGCCATAACCGCGGTAACCCATGGCGATCTTGGCCACCAGGCGAAGGTGCGACGTCACCAGACGCGCGGCCGCCTCCGGATCCTGATGCTCCTGAAAACGCTTTGCGAGCATATATTCCTCTTCCGGGGCCAAGATCGGAAACTTGCGGATTTCCGAGAGGTACCGGTTGAGCCCTGCTTCGGTGCCAAGGCTAGGAATGGTCGCGGGAAGATTGCTGTCGCCAGCCATTGTATCATGAACTCCCTGCCGGCACCGGATATGGGGCCGGACGTGTTTGGTTATACACGAAGTGCGGTGAACAGTTCCTGCATATCGTGCGGCATTTTGCTTTCGAACGCCATAGGCGCGCTTGTGACCGGGTGGATGAAACCGAGCCGCGCCGCATGCAGCGCCTGTCGCTTGAAATCCAGTGTTCTCAGAACGTCCCGGTGTTCGGGACGGTTCCGTCCGTAAACCGGGTCGCCAAGCAGCGGATGGCCGATCGACGCCATGTGCACGCGCACCTGGTGCGTCCGGCCGGTTTCCAGACGGCATTCGACCAGCGATGCATGACGCAGTGGCGTGGCCAGCGTGTAGTGCGTGACGGCACGCTTGCCGCGCGGCTGAATGGCCATTTTCTTTCGGTCGTGCGGGCTGCGCGCGAGAGGTGCATCGATGCTGCCTGACGCTTGCGGCCGACCGGCAACGATGGCGTCGTAGCGCCGGTCGATGCTGTGCGCAGCGAACTGGGCCGATAACCCTTCATGCGCCGCATCGGTCTTGGCAACGACGAGCAACCCTGACGTATCCTTGTCGATCCGGTGGACGATTCCCGGACGCGCAACACCCCCGATGCCAGACAGCTTGCCTGCGCAGTGATGCAGCAACGCGTTGACCAGCGTGCCGTCAAGATTGCCCGCGGCCGGATGGACAACGAGGCCCGCAGCCTTGTCGACGACCAGCAGGTCATCGTCTTCGAAGACGATGTCGAGCGCGATGTCCTGTGCCTCGGTATCGAGCGGCACTGCATCCGGCACGTCGATGTCGAAGG
>DDFE01000216.1:9731-13075 GCA_002336985.1 Sphingomonadales bacterium UBA1936 | reverse complement strand
AAGTCGATCGCCGACGTGCTCGACATGACGGTCGAGGACGCGGTCGAGTTCTTCAAGGCGGTGCCCCCCATCCGCGACAAGATGGCGATGCTCGCCGAAGTGGGCCTGGGCTATGTCAAGGTCGGGCAACAGGCGACGACGCTGTCGGGCGGCGAGGCCCAGCGCGTGAAGCTCGCCAAGGAACTGTCACGCCGCGCGACGGGCAGCACGCTGTACATCCTCGACGAACCGACGACGGGCCTGCATTTCGAGGATGTCCGCAAACTGCTGGAAGTGCTCCACGCGCTGGTGGAGCAGGGGAATACGGTCGTGGTGATCGAGCACAATCTGGAGGTGATCAAGACGGCGGACTACATCGTCGACCTCGGGCCGGAAGGCGGCGTGCGCGGGGGCGAGGTGGTCGCGACCGGGACGCCGGAGGATGTGGTGAAGGAGCCTCGGTCGTACACGGGGCATTATTTGAAGCCGCTATTAGAGAACCTAGTAATGCGAACGGTAATGAGCGGCGTCGAAACGGTGGCGTAAGCTTGGCGAACTGATAGTAGCTCGAGCGTACGATTTGTAGGCAAGCGCTGACTGATACAAACGGGATCCGTTAATGCTGAATTCTGACGCAAACTACGCAGCGTTATTGGCCGCTGCCAAGAGTATGCCACAACTTAGCCCAGCTATACCGGCTCAAATAAACTATCCCCAACAAACCACTCCACATTATAAATTATATGAGACCAGTGAATTTGGTAAGATAATTAGATCACTTCCTGAGTTAAGCTCTCTATCATCCAGCTCAATAAACAAGTTTGGCGGAGAGCCTTTATTGGGGCAGTGCGCGCTTCCGCACGCGATTTTAGATCGCTACCAGCAAGGCGAGAGTCTAGAAAGTGTAATATCTGAGTTTGAAAATTTTGCCAAGTCACCATTTACAGATATTTCTTGGCAAGTTTCTTTATTTGGTATTAGCCTAAACGAACCGATTATTCTTGATGACGGTGTGCATATCGTTCCAGTGAAGCAGTGTTCTCCGGAAATTTTGGATCGGTATCCCAAATTCAGCGGCTATCCCTTATCTAAATTTTCTGACCCTAGTGTGATTGTGTGCGGCCCTACGCATAGCATTAAAGCTATAAAAGATGCGAAAACGGAAGCAGGATGCGATTTTAGCAAACTTACCAAAGAAGGCATTGAGCAGTCGCAAATAATTTCCGAGAAACTCTCACTTTCTGCTAAGAAATATGTGCGATCTTTGCATTTCTCAATGCACTATAGTAACAAAACTGCGAGGCAGTTATTTCCCGCATGGACGTTTTTTTTGCCAGGAATATACGAATTTCCAAAGCACATTAGGGACGAAGTTTCTCCGGTGTTACCCGGTGAATCTATTTCAAATTTTCATCTATTGGAAAATCTTGAAAAGAGTTTTGCTAAACGCCTTATTAGAGCGTCCAATTGTGCGGTACGGGCACAGACATTTGTGCGTCAAGAATCTTATATCGACCTTGGAACAGCTTTAGAAATATTGTTGTCAGATAGTCAAAATACTGAGATAACTTACAGAATCGCTGTCAGATGTGCTAGATTTTTATATAAAGATAACGATCAGATGATCGATTGCTATAATTTAGTAAAAGATCTTTATAAGATTCGTTCTAAAATTGTACATGGATCTGAAATTAATTTGCAGGCAAGTTTGCCTATTTTGCAGAGAGGTATTTCTCTAATATTTCACATTATTGAAAAACTTCTTCATCATGGCACTCAACCCAAATGGGATGAGGATATAGTTCTTGGCTAGACGGTCAAACCGCAGGTTTGAACCGCTGTCCTTCGCTAGCGATCGGGCGGGATTTGATGCTAGCGGCAGCATTGCAGCGTAGCTGTTAAGCTACATTGCCGCGGTTTGGGGGTTGAGATGCGCTACATAGTTTTGGCACTCCTGCTCGTCCTCACACCCCCCCTTGCCGCCAATCCCGCCCCCACACTCGAAGGTCGCAATATCGCGACCGACTGGCTGACATTCTGGGACGCGACCAGGGGCCAGCCCACGCCGGAGCGGGTGGCGGTGTTCAAGCGGGACGTGGCGTCCAAATTCCCGGCGTTCTACGCGGCCAGCCGCTTTTCCGATGCGGGTGACCCGGCCAAACAGGTCGCGCGGATCGCGCGGGAGATCGAGCGGTTCGCGCCCATCCGCGATGCCTATGCCGCGAAGGTCGCGGGGTTCGCCGCCGCCTCGGCGCGGAACAACGCCAGTTTCCTGCGGGCCTTCCCCGACTTTCGCCCCACAGCACCCGTGTGGCTGTTGCATGGGCTGGGCGAGATGGACGGCGGCACGCGCGAGCTGGGCGGCACATCGTATTTGATCTTCGCCGCCGACGGCATGGTGCGGTTCCATGGTAAGGACTTCCGCAGCGAGTCCGCCTTTTTCCACCACGAACTGTTCCACCTGTATCATGAGCCGCGCCTGGGGCCGTGCGAGGCGGTCTGGTGTTCGCTGTGGATCGAGGGGCTGGCGACCCATGTCGCCAAGGTGCTGAACCCCGACGCCAACGAGGCGGAGCTGTTGCTGAACCTGCCCGACGACATGGCGGCGGCGACGCGCGGCAAGCTGCTTGTGTCGCTGCAGGCGCTGAAACCCGTGCTGATGTCGAAGGACGAGGGCGTTTACAGCGAGCTGTTCCAGAACGGGGAGGGAGGCGCGGCGTCCGGCCTGCCCAAGCGGCGGGGCTATTACCTCGGCTATTTGGTCGCGCAGGAGATCGGCCGGACGCACAGCCTGCGCGCGATGGCGACCATGCCCGCGGCACAGGCAAAGCCGCTGGTCGATGCGGCGATCGACCGGTTGATCGCGCGGGCGCGTTTCCGGCGGGTGCATTGATCTCCTGCTCCATTCCGTCAAAAAAATCGCTGTCCTACACGAACCTATCTGGTTAGGTGATTCGCATGACCGCACGCAAACGCTCTTCTGTCGCCCCTGCGCCGCTCACCGCAGCGGATATTCCCGAATTCACGCCCGTGCCGCGCAAGAAAACGATCGGCGGGTGGACACCCGAAAAACAACGGGAGTTCATCCGCATGCTGGCGATCACGGGCAGCGTCCGTTTGGCGGCGGAGGGCGTCGGCATGTCATATTGCGGCGTCTATCTGTTGCGCCATGCGCCGGGCGGGGAAAGCTTTGCCCGGGCATGGGACGAAGCGGTGCGGATCGGCGCGCGGCGGATCCGCGATGTCCTGATCGACCAGGCGATCAACGGCACGCCCGAAACCGTGGTGATGGGCGGCAAGCGGATGGAGCGGCGCCGGTTCAACCACCGCACGATGATGTGGACGCTGCAACATCACCTGCCCGA
>DDFE01000216.1:7590-9658 GCA_002336985.1 Sphingomonadales bacterium UBA1936 | reverse complement strand
CCGGGCCATGGCCATGACTGGGACAGGCTGGCGCGCCGAGCTTTGGGAAGCGATGGCCAACCCGCATAAATGCTCCTCCCCCCTTGTGGGGGAGGTTAGGTGGGGGGCGAGCCGCGTCGGCGGCTCAAGAGAATTCATACACCACGGAGCATCGAAAGTCTTTCAGCGGCAGACGCCGCTGGCCCCTCTCCCGGCCTCCCCCACAAGGGGGGAGGAGAGTTCGGACGCAACCTTTTCCCCCCTCACCCATTGTGCACCCGTAACAACAGGGATTGGATGCATCATGCGGAAATCGATATTGAGCCTGGCCGTCGCAGCGACGGCACTAACGGGGCTTTCGGCCTGTGCGGGCGACGATGGCGGGCCGGGCTATGCGTCCGACAACAGCTATCGCCAGTATCGCCGCTATGACTACAACCGCCCCGACCCGGCCTATAACGGCTATTATGCCGACCGCTATTACCGCGACGACGCCCGTTATCGCGAGCGCCAGCTGAGCCGTAACGAGCGCATCTATCGCGGCGAGAACGGGCAATATTACTGCCGCCGTTCGGACGGCACGACCGGGCTTATCGTGGGCGGCCTCGCCGGCGGCGTGCTGGGCAATGCCATCGCGCCGGGCGGGTCCAAGACGCTGGGCACCATATTGGGCGCCATTGCCGGCGGTGCCGGTGGCGCCGCGATCGACAGCAGCAGCGCCCGCTGCCGCTAACGCCCTTCCGCCATGTGAAGGTGGCGCGATGTCGCCACCTTCACATTCTGTGAGTGCCCGATTCCCCTCGACGGGCGACATGGCAATTGCGCGGTACCGTCTGTACATCTGGCGTTAATGTCCGAACCCTTGCCCGACACCCTGCCCCGCGCTCCGTCCGTTACATTCCGCGCCGTCCTGTTCTCCGCCATCGGGGTATGGGTCACCTATTTCGTGCTGGTCACGCTCCGCACCCTCATCGTCGAGGGGACCGACGACATGATGTCGCAATTCGACATGATGGCGCGGCGCACCGCGGTGGCGGGCACCGGCGTCGCCATGACATTGCTGCTGTGGCTGGTGCTGCGGCGGATGGACGCGCGGCCGCTATGGGCGCGGATCGCGGCGATCATGCTGCTGTCGCTGCCCGCGTCGCTCGCCACGGCCTATGTGAACACCAAGGTGTTCGAGATGCCGAACAAATCCTATTCACTGCTCGACGACGGCCGCACGCGCATCACCAAGGATGCGCAGGGCAATTTCGTGATCGAAACGCCGGGGCAGATGCCGCTGATCGTCAATGCGCCCGCGCATGAGGACGCCAAGTCGGCGTGGCAGGAACTGACCGATGTCGCGCTCGGCCGGTACTTCCTGCTGATCGCCTGGGGCGCGCTGTACCTCGCCCTCGCAAACGCCGCCGCGGTGCGCGATGCTGAGCGGCGCGAGGCTGAACTGCGGCGGGCGGCGAAGGCGGCGGAGCTGCGCTCGCTGCGCTACCAGGTCAATCCGCACTTCCTGTTCAACACGCTGAACTCGCTGTCCGCGCTGGTGCTGACGGGCAAGACCGCGGCGGCGGAACAGATGATCCAGTCGATCGCGACCTTCTATCGCACCAGCCTGACCGGGGACGCCACCGTCGATGTGCAGCTGGCCGACGAGGTCCGGCTGCAGGAGCTGTACCTGGAGGTTGAGACGGTGCGTTTCCCCCAGCGCCTGCGGACGCAGATCGAGGTACCCGAGGCGCTGCAGGGCGCGTGCGTGCCGGGGCTCATTCTGCAGCCGCTGGTTGAAAATGCGGTCAAGCATGCGGTGGCGGCGACGACCCGCCCCGTGACGATCCGCATCGCCGCGCGCGCGACGGACGATGTGCTGTCGATCACCGTCGCCGACGACGGGCCGGGCAAGTCGGCGAATGCGGACGGGTGCGGTATCGGCCTGACCAATGTCCGCGACCGGCTGCGCGCCCGCTTCGGCGATACGGCCGCGATGACCGTCGGCGATCATGCGGGCTTTGCCGTGACCATCACCATGCCGCTGTCGTTCAATGACTGCTGACACGCCCTTGCGCGTCCTGATCGTCGACGACGAGCCGCTGGC
>DDFE01000216.1:5358-7523 GCA_002336985.1 Sphingomonadales bacterium UBA1936 | reverse complement strand
CGCGCCCCGCGATCGTGTTCGTGACCGCCTTCGACAGTTTCGCGGTCGAGGCATTCGACCTCGACGCGGTCGACTATGTGTTGAAACCCGTCGCGCCCGACCGCCTGGAACGGGCGATCGACCGCGCGACCAGCCGCACCGCATCGACCGAGACGCGGGCGTCAGACTGGATCGAGGAATTCTGGGTGCCGCACCGGTCCGAACTGGTCCGCATCGCCGCCGGCGACATCGACCGTATCGATGCCGAGCGCGATTACATGCGCCTGCATGTGGGCCAGCGCAGTTTCCTGCTGCACCAGACCATCGCCAGCCTGGACGCGCGGCTGGACCCCGAACGGTTCATCCGCCTGCACCGCTCGACCATCGTCCGCCGCGATCGCATCGCGGGACTACGCCACGACGGCATGGGCGTGTGGAGCGCGGAACTGACCGACGGCGCCATCGTCCGCATCGGCAGGACGTATCTGCCGCGCGCGAAAAAAATGGCCGGGCGCTGATCGGCAAGGATCAGCCCGCCCGGCCATTTATGTTCACCGGAGAAAACGGCCGGTGTTACTTGGCAGCGAGCTTGACCGAGACGAGCGCCGCAATCCTGGTCTGGGCTGACGACATGGCGGTGCGATAGCAGTTACGCGACGCCATCAGCTCGCGCACATCGTTCGCGTTTCCCGGTGCGCAAACGCGACGTGCAGCGCGCTCAACGCGGGCATTGAGGATCTCGCGATCGCTCGCCGAATGCAGATTGAGATCGGTGTGGGGGACGGCAATACTGGCGCCCTGCGCTGCCGTAGCCGCGCCAAGTACGGCAATCGTAATAATCATATTGGCAAAACGGATCATTTTTCTCACCCAAGAGAAGAGAGAATTATGCGTACTGCAAACGATCAAATCAGGTTTGCATTGCAACATTTATTGGGCGATCTCGATTTTTTATTCTGATTTAATAGCCATGCCATGAAATATATATGTCATATTATTAAATATGACAGTATTGTTGAATACATGACTTATGCATCGGGGCGGCCCATGCCGATAAGACTACCGCGGGTCAATAACATTTGTCTCGTATCCGAACCAAACGCGGTCATTTTGAATTCGATAGGAAATTCAAGCCGACCCGGAGGGCAGTCGGTGATGGCTGGTAAGGCGGGGTCGGTTCGCCGACAAAAAATGGCCGGGCGCTGACGGCAAGATCAGCGTGTTCCCGACCATTTCAAGGTGCACCGGGGAAAACGACCGGTGTTCGGATAAGCCTTAACCGGCGGCACGGGTCCGTTCGGACCGGAGCGCCGCAAGCTTCGGCTGGGCCGAAGCGAGAGCCACGCGATAACATGTGTTCGACGCCATCAACTGGCGCAGGTTGCGCGGATCTTCGGCGGCGCAGACGTTGCGGGCCGCACGGTCGATGCGCGCGTTGAGCGTGGCATGCCCCTCGGCCGATGTCAGGTCGAGGTCTCCGTAACGGACGCCGATACTTGCGGCCTGGGCATGGGCAGGGGCGACATAGGCGGTAAGCGCGACCGCCGCGGCAACAGTGAGAATACGGATCATGGTCTTGGTCCTTCGTCGGGGGCTGACGTGTCGTCAGCGTCTCGCCGGCGACACATTTCCCCTACGGCAGACGCGATTTCGGCGCATTCGGTGTTCGATTTGTTGTCCATGCGTATCGATGGAGCACCTGCCGTTTCGACGAAGTGCAAACCGATATCCACGAACAGCAAAAAGCCGCCAGCCTTTCGGCTGGCGGCTTCGAGCATCGTCGGATGTGGACGATCAGACGAAGGAAACTTTGGTCCGCACCGAAGCCTTGCGGCGGCGCATGCTGACGCCCGTCAGGCCGAAGCCCGCGATCATCAGCGCCCAGGTCGCAGGTTCCGGCACTGCACCGTTGGCATCGTTGACCACGAAGTCGAAGTTCGCGCTCGGCCCACCGGTGAACCCGAACTTCACATTGTCGATGGCGCCGGCGAAATCACCGCTCCAGCCCGAACCGAAGCCGATCGACAGGCCGGTAACCGTAAGGGTCGAATTCGCATTTGCACTGGCGTTGATCCAGTCGGCGAAGGTCTTCTGCCCGCCATTGGCATCGGCAAACGTCGGGCCGAGCGAGCCGTTGGTCGCCCAGACGATACCGCTGTTCAGCGTCGCGCTGACATTGGTCCAGG
>DDFE01000216.1:0-5325 GCA_002336985.1 Sphingomonadales bacterium UBA1936 | reverse complement strand
CTGGCGGCGCGATAGAAGTCGTACGACATGTTGGTCAGCGAAGAGAGCAGGACAGGTGCCGCGAAGTTATAGGCAAGGTCCCCCTTGCTAGCGCCCGTCGCACTGGAGCCCGCAAAATACGCGGCGCCATTGCCGTCGTTGGTATAGGTATTGGTGATGCCGACGGTACCGTTGCCGCCCACTTCGGACTGATACCATGACCCGATCGTCGGCGTTGCGGTCGCGCGGTTCGCGCCGCCCGACGGTCCGGTGACGGTCGTCGACGTGCCGTTGGCGTTCGTCGTCGTCACTGCGGTGCCGCCGCCGAAGCTGCCGTTGAGATTTGCAAGGCTACCGGAATTAACAGCCTGAGCATGTGCGGCAACACCGGCAAATGCACTTGCGGTTGCCAGGATGATTGCGATCGTTTTCATGTAAAACTCCCCGTGTTTAAGCAACTGTTTGAAACAACTTCACGACCCCGTGACGAGATGTTCTCGCCGCCGGTTCCCGCCTTTAAGATTTAAGGCGTGTTAACCGATGTGAAGGGTTGGTAAATTTTGACCCTTACCAAAAGGTTAATTTTAGCCGCCGGTTTGGGAGATTATTTTTTGGAGAGGAGAAGTCCCGATTTCGATCGAACTGATACAATGACGACTGCCCTCAGCCGTCACCAATAGAAAACGGTGCTGTGGCCATTATCCGGCCATCGCACACCGCTGGTATCCCGGCCCGCGCACCACCCGTCCCGGCTTGGCGCCGGTGTGTTCACCGTCGCGCAGCACTTGCACGCCGTTGACGAAGACGTGGCGCATGCCGGTCGCATATTGCTGCGGTTTGTCGAACGTCGCGGTGTCGCCGACGGTCTTGGGATCGAAGATCGCGAGGTCGGCAAAATTGCCTGCCTTCAACACGCCCCTGTCCCTGATGCCGAGATTGCTGGCCGGAAGGCCCGACAGGCGGCGGACTGCGTCGGCCAATGTCGTTGTTTTCTGTTCCCGCACATACCGGCCGAGCAGGCGCGCGACATTGCCGTAAGCACGCGGGTGGGTGCTGGATTTCAGGAACACGCCCTCCGGCGCCTGGCTCGCGGCATCGGACCCGAACGACATCCACGGCAGCGCGGTCTGTTTGGCGACATTGGCTTCGTCCATCAGGAAATAGGCCGTGCCGACGCGTGTGCCGTCCTCGATCACAAGGTCGATCGCGGTATCCTCCGGACTCTTTCCGCGCAGCTTCGCGACCTCGGCCAGGGTCTTTCCGGTCAGCGGCTTGAGCGCGGGGTTCTTGAAAGCGAGCAGGATAACCTTGTCGGGCGACCCCGCATTATAGAGCAGGTTTTCCCAGCCTTTCCCCGGCGCTCTCATCTCGGCAATCACCCGGGCACGGGTGGCGGGATCGTGCAGCCGCTCGATCCATTTCTCCGTTCCGCCTGCCTGGACCCAGGTCGGCATCGAGGCATCGAGTCCGGTCGCGCCCGCGGTGTACGTGTACATGTCGGCGGTGATGCGCAGGCCGCTTTTGCGCGCAGCCTCGATCTTGGCGACCATCGCCTCGTACTTGCCCCAGGCGTTCCGGCCCGCCTGTTTCATGTGATAGATTTCGGCGGGCGCCCCCGACTGGCGCGCGATCTCGATCAGTTCGTCGGTCGCCTCGAGCAGTTGGTCCCCTTCGTTGCGCATATGGCTGATGTACATGCCGCCGCACTTGGCCGCGGCGCTGACCAGCGCGACCAGTTCGGGCGTTTCGGCATAGGTGGCAGGCGCATAGATCAGCGAACTGCCGACACCCATCGCGCCGTCGTTCATCGCGGCGCTGACCAGGCCCTGCATGCGCTTCAGCTGTTCGGGCGTCGGGTCGACATCGTCCTCTCCCAGTTCATGGATGCGTACCGTCGTCGCGCCGACGAAGCTCGCGATATTGGGCGTGATGCCGCGTTTGGTTATCCAGTCCTGGTACCCGGCCAGCGTCGACCATTCGGTCTTGAACTTGATGTCGCCCTGCCGCGCCTCCTCGCGCCGCGCCATTTCGGGCGTCCACGGACCCATGGACCAGCCCTCTCCCATCACTTCCAGCGTGACGCCCTGTTTCGTATCGCTCATCCCGCGCGGGTCGGCGATCAGCGCTTCGTTCGCCCAGCTGAGCATGTTGATGAAGCCGGGTGCGACGGCGAGGCCCTTTGCATCGACGGTACGCGTTGCGCTGCCGGTCACCCTGCCGACCGCGACGATCCGGTCGCCCTTGATTGCGACGTCGCCCGTGTAAGGCATACTGCCGGTACCGTCGTAGATGGTGCCGCCGCGGATGACGATGTCATAGGGGGGCGGAGGCGCGGCGCTGGTCAGCAGCAGCGCGGCAAAGGTCAGCGTCGCCAGTTTTCGCATCGTCTGCTCCCCTATTTCGACTGGATGATCGTTTCTTCTGCTGCAGTGAAGGCCGAGCGGCCTTTTGGCGTATCGTCCGGAAGCGCGGTCGTGAAGAAGGCGACGCCGCGCCCCGACTTGGGATCGATCCACAGGCCCGAGCGCAGGCCGTACGCCTCGCCGGCATGCCCCAAACGCGGGCGGACGTCGCCGAAAGGATCGTCGCGGCATTCGGGGGCAGGCGTGCCGGGCCGGGCCGTAGCGGTCATCATCACCGCGAGGCCATAGCTGCAATGGAAGCCGTTTTCAGTGTCGCCATTGCCGCCGTCGAATACCCACTGCGCGCGGGTCATCCGGGCGACGGACGCCGGTTTCAGGAAGCTGTCGCCACGACGCAGTAACATCTGGCCGATGCGGGCAAGGTCGCGCATCGAAATGCGCAGGCCGCCCTGCGGGCTGAATAGTGCGCCATTGTCGCCGGGTTTGTAGGTGGACAGGTCGCATGCGCCGATCGCCACCACGGGGCAATCGGGGCGCTTGCCGTGCAGGTCGTCGCGCTGGACGACACCATCTGCACCGTAAAGGACGACCGCCCGCGCAACCTTGGCGTCGCTGCATGTCGTCCAATTGAAACAGACATCCAGCTTGAGCGGTTTCAACACCAGCCGCGCCATCAGCATGTCGAACCGCTCGCCGGTCGCCGCCTCCATCACGCTCGCGACCACGGGGAAGTTGAGGTTGGTATAGTGAAACCAGCTGCCCGTCCGGTGTTCCACATCCCAGGCGCGCGGGTCGGCAACGCGGGCGCGGACGGTGTCGCTCAGCGGGATCGCGTAATCGGCATCGTCGCGCAGGCCCGATGTGTGCGACAACAGCATGCGCAGCGTTATCGGCACATCGGGATAGTTCGGGTTTCGCAAGGTCCAGCCGAGATAGGCCGAAACGTCACGGTCGAGGTCGAGCTTGCCCGCCTCCACCAGCCGCATCACGCCCAGCGCCACGACCAGTTTCGATACGCTGGCGATGCGCACGGGATCGTCGGCGGTGACCCGGCGGCCGGTCGCACGGTCGGCGAGGCCCGACACCGCGACCTTGCCGATATGGCGCGTGTCGAACGCCACGCGTACCTGCGCTGCGGGGTCCGGCGAGGCGGCATGCAACGCGCTTGCCGCCAGAAGCGTTACTGCTATCGCTGTCATCGGACAGAGAGTGACGGAGCACCATGCGGCGCGCAATCGGATATATCGGACGCGCGTTGCTGTTCCTGGCGGTCACCGTGTTCCTGGCGATCGTCGTGGTCCCCAAATTCCTCGACCACATCTATTACGACGGCCCGGTCACCGCGCATTTCGACGGCGACCGTTTCGCCAATCCCGACGGTGCGGACGACGTGATGCCACCGGGCGGCGGCATGCGGCGCAATCCGCTGAACGTGATCGTCCGCTACCTGCTCGGCACCGACGACCGGCCGCCCTGGCCCGACCATGTGGCGGTCGACCAGTCGAAACCGGCGGCGCGGGTCGAGGGCGAGCGCATGGTGGTGACCTGGGTCGGTCATGCGACCTTCCTGATCCAGACGCAGGGGCTGAACATCCTGACCGACCCTGTGTGGTCGGATACGGCGGGGCCATTGGGGCTGGGTCCGAAACGGGTAGCGGTACCGGGCATCCGTTTCGAGGATTTGCCGAAGATCGACGCCGTGGTCGTCAGCCACAACCATTACGATCACATGGACCTGACGACGCTGGACCGCTTGTGGGAACGCGACCAGCCGGTCATCGTGTCGAGCCTGGGTAACGATACCGTGATCGGCGGCAATGGCGCGAAGACCGTGACACGCGACTGGGGCGGGCGAGTGACGCTGAAACCCGGCATCGACATTGTCGTGTCGCGCAACCACCACTGGAGCACGCGCTTCGGAACCGACCGCAACCGGGCGCTCTGGTCGAGCTTCGTTCTGACATTGCCCAAGGGCGGCAATGTGTTCTTCGCCGGCGACACCGGCTTCGGCGACGGCAAATGGCCGGCGGAGGCCGCAAGCTACGGGCCGATCCGCCTGGCACTCATTCCTATCGGCGCGTTCCGCTTCATGCCGGGCGGGATGAACATCGGCAGCCACATCGGGCCGATCCAAGCAGCCGAAGTCTTCGCCCGCTCAGGCGCAGCGCGGGGTATCGCCATGCACTGGGGCACGTTCCGCCTGAGCTATGAAGGATACGACACGCCGCCGAAACTGCTCGCCGAGGTGATGAAGTGCCGCGGACAGACCGGGTTCGCGGCAGAGGCCATCGGACGACCGGTGGAAATCGCGCCCTACGTGGCACCGGCGGTGGCGAAGCCGGCAGGCGATGTTGCGACGTGTCTCAAGTCACCTGCGGTGACGGCACTCCGCTAGGGTTCTCGTCATTGCGAGCGCAGCGAAGCAATCCATCGCACGCGCGGCAACGTGGATTGCTTCGCTGCGCTCGCAATGACGGCCCGAGTTATGCCGTTTCCAGCAGCTTCTCGTCCGCAATCTTCTTCTTCCACACTTGCGGGGCGAGCTGGTGGACGTTGTTGCCTTCGCTGTCGACCGCGACGGTCACGGGGAAATCACTGACCTCGAACTCGTAGATCGCCTCCATCCCCAGATCCGCAAAGCCAACGATCTTCGACCCCTTGATCGCGCGTGCGACGAGGTAAGCCGCGCCGCCGACCGCCATCAGGTACGCGCTCTTGTGCTTGGCGATCGCGTCGGTCGCGGCGGGGCCGCGTTCGGCCTTACCGACGCAGGCGAGCAGGCCTTGATCGAGCATCATGTCCATGAACTTGTCCATGCGCGTGGCGGTGGTGGGTCCTGCGGGACCGACGATTTCCTCACCGACCGGATCGACCGGGCCGACATAATAGATCACGCGGTCGCGAAACTCGACAGGGAGCTGCTCACCCTTGTCGAGCATGTCCTTGATCCGCTTGTGTGCGGCGTCGCGGCCGGTCAGCATCT
>DDFE01000174.1:20044-20778 GCA_002336985.1 Sphingomonadales bacterium UBA1936 | reverse complement strand
CTGTCCCAGAGCCAGGAGCAATTCAGGCATCTCGTTCAAGGCGTCACTGATTACGCGATCTACCTGATCGATCAGGAAGGCCATGTGTCGAGCTGGAACGAAGGCGCGCGGCGGATCAAGGGATATGAGCCCGAAGAAATCATCGGACAGCACTTTTCGCGCTTCTACACCGATGAAGACCGGGCTGCTGGCGAGCCTGCGCGCGCTCTCGAAACCGCGCGATCGGAAGGGCGGTTCCTGGCCGAGGGATGGCGGGTCCGGAAAGACGGCGAGCGGTTCCGTGCAAGTGTCGTCATCGACGCGATCCGCGACGACACGGGGCAACCGATCGGTTTCGCCAAGATCACGCGTGACATAACCGAGCGCGAGGAAACGCAGCGCGAACTGGAACTCGCGAAAGAAGCGCTCTTCCAGTCGCAGAAGATGGAGGCCATCGGTCAGCTGACCGGCGGGGTCGCGCACGACTTCAACAACCTCCTCATGGCCATCATGGGTAGCCTCGAATTGCTGGGGAAGCGGCTTCCCGAAGACCCCGGGATGCGGCGGCTGCTGTCCAATGCTGTCGAGGGGGCACAGCGCGGCGCGACCCTGACGCAGCGCATGCTTGCATTTGCGCGCCGCCAGGAATTGCAAGTCGATCAGGTCGACGTGTCGCGCCTGCTGGCCGGGATGGGCGACCTGGTCCAGCGATCCATCGGACCGGAATGGCCGATATCGATCAACCTTCCGCTCGG
>DDFE01000174.1:0-19998 GCA_002336985.1 Sphingomonadales bacterium UBA1936 | reverse complement strand
GCGCTTCCGAAAGGGGCTTATGTGCGGTTGACCGTCGCCGATTGCGGAACGGGCATGAACGAGGAAACGCTTCGCCGCGCGACCGAACCGTTCTTTACGACCAAGGGCGTGGGCAAGGGCACGGGTCTGGGCCTGCCCATGGTGCACGGCATGGTGCAGCAGATGGGCGGCGCGTTCGAATTGCAAAGCGCAGTCGGTGCAGGGACGAAGGCGATCTTGTGGCTGCCCGTCGATATCGAACAGCGCGAGGCTCAGGCGCTGGTCGCGCCCGTCGAGGATACGCCCGAAACGCGGCCGCTGACGATCCTCGCGGTCGATGACGATACGCTGGTCCTGATGAATACCGTCGCTCTGCTCGAGGATCTCGGACACACGGTGGTCGAGGCGATGTCGGCAGAAGAAGCGCTGAGGGTTTTCCGGTCGCACGACGATATCGAACTCATCATTACCGATCAGGCGATGCCCGATATGTCCGGCCTGGAACTGATCGTCGAACTCGAAGCCTTGGGCACAAGCCTGCCGACCATCCTCGCCAGCGGATATGGCGAGGGTGTCGATGTGACGCGCGCGGATGTCGTCAAGCTGAGCAAGCCGTTCAACCAGCACCAGCTGGCGCGTGCGATCGGAGAGGTTTTGAACGCCTGACAGGCGATCGATTCCGCCTCCGACGCAACCTTCAATTCGCTCGGCGATTGAGGGCGGAAGCCAAGGAGTGCGAGATGACCGACCTGACCGACCTGGCCGACACGCTGATCGACCCGCAGGACAAATATCACAGTGAGGGGTTCGAAGAGCAGCCGCAGGACTGGCCCGGCCTTCAGCGCGACATGAACCCCGTNNCCGGATTGCGGCGAGGATTCTTACGAAGGGACGGGGCGCCTGACCGGGCGCCGCGCGCTGATCACCGGCGGCGATTCCGGCATCGGGCGCGCCGCTGCCATTGCCTATGCGCGCGAAGGAGCCTTGGTCGCGATCAACTATCACCCGAAGGAACAGGCCGATGCCGATGACCTGCGGGCGGTTTTCGACCGGGATGGCCTGGCGCTGGTGCAACTCCCCGGCGACCTGACCGACGCTGCGTTCTGCCGCAAACTCATCGACGAGGCCGAGGCGCAAATCGGCGGTCTCGACATTCTCGTGATCAATGCGGGGTACCAGCAGGCGCGCAAGAGCATAGCCGACATTACGGACGAACAGTTCGACCGGACGATGAAGACCAATATCTATGCGATGTTCTGGCTGTCGAAGCGCGCGGCGGAAACGATGCCCAAGGGTGGCACGATCATCAACACCGCGAGCGTGAACAGCTTCAACCCCGTGGCGGAACTGCTCGATTATGCGACCACCAAGGGCGCGATCGAGATCTTCACCAAGGGGCTGGCGAAACAGCTCGCCGAAAAGGGTATCCGGGTGAACGCGGTCGCGCCGGGGCCCGTGTGGACGCCGCTGCAGGTGTCGGGTGGTCAGTTTCAGGAAAAGCTGCCCGAATTCGGCCAGGACACCGCACTCGGCCGCGCCGGGCAGCCGGCGGAACTCGCGGGTCTCTACGTAACGCTTGCCGAACAGGGCAACAGCTTCACGACCGGCAGCGTGTTTGGCGCGAACGGGGGAACGGGCGTCAGCTGAACGCGAAAGTATTTCGATAAATACTTGGTCGGGACGACAGGATTCGAATAATCGAAATAACTATCTGATTTCAAAAAGATAATTCAGTAGGAAATTATTTTTTTACCAACGATTCTACCATCAATCATGTGGGCTGTTACGGTACGCTTTGATTTCTCCTGGTCCAGCACTTTATCGATGTATTCGTTGTCTTACCCCCGGGCGAGAAAATCGAGATGCGCAAGCGTGCTTGTCCTGCGTTTCGCCGTATTCACTGCCCGGCGCACTCGCGAACGCACGCTTCCACCATCGTCACGCCAATTACGGTCGGCAATGATGGATCCGAATAACAAGTTGGCGATTTCGCGATGGCTGGCGCCCGCCGCGAGGGCATCGGACACCTGCAACTCAAGTATCCAGCGCGATGCCAGTCGCTCGGGCGGGAAAAGGCTCAAGGCAAATCGGCCAGTCACAAGGAGGGTTATGAGACGACGCAGTGACAAGACCGGTGTCTGGAGCCTCTGGCCGCCCCAAAGCTGGTAAGAAAGAAGCGCCCTTCCACCGAGCAACGTGCCGCGCACGATATCGACCCGCACCGAAGCCTTGCCATCGCTCAGCAACAGATGCTGATCTTCATTTGCATCGACCTCGAGAGTGACCAAGCTGGCCACCGCAAGCAAATCCAGCCCTTCCAAGGGAGGGGCGTCGGCGTCCATCACTTCAGCGATCAGGACGGAATTATCGACATCGGCTCGCCATACAGGCCGTGCAATATTGGCTGGGGTTGAAGGGTCGACAAAGGAAACTAGCCCAAAGCTGCTCGGACTAAGCAACGAAGTAGCAGAAGTTTTGCGGCTGCAATGGGAAAGCCACGTTCTTTGGTACGCGCGATTTCTTCTAAGCCATTCCCAAGCAAAGGCCTCGCGGCTTAAACACCTAAGGTACTCGTAATTACGCACATCGTGCCAGTCGATCGTGAAATTATCGGAAAAATCAGCGGTATCCGACATTTTTCGAGCACCCCGCCATCTTTTAACCAGAAGCGGCCAAAAACAACGAAAATGGATATAATATTCGCATGAGCCGCTCCAAACTTCACTGAAATATAATTGAAATATATTTGGAATCCGTAGTAACGATATGGGCAATTGAGTCGTGCCATGGCCAGTTCTGGGACAAGGCAAGTCATTGTATGACTCCAAACCGCGTATATCGGCGGCTTGAAAACCGCTTATCGATGTGTGCAGGGGACGACGCGTAACGGTGACTTGAGATCTCGTGGGCGCGTCGATGGTCGCAAATGCCGAGCAACTTGCTCGTTAAAGAATACACGCGGCGGCTGACCGACGTGCGCGACCTCCCGACGCTTTCCGAAATTCTCGGGGCGGCAGGTCTCGAGATGGGGTGCAGCTTCTTCGCGCTAAGCCATCACGTCGATTTCCTCGCATCGCCGGATTCGGGAATTCGCCTGCACAACTATCCAGATGATTGGTCAGTCTGGTTCGATGAAAGGCGACTTGGCGTTACCGATCCGATCCATCGCGCCAGCCATCTCACGGCCCGGGGATTCTGCTGGCACGAAGTCCCCCAGATTATCCGCCTCTCGGAGTCCGATGAGAAGGTGCTCGAGCACGCGAGGTTTCACGGCATCGGCGACGGATATACAATTCCCGCGCATATTCCCGGGGAGACGCTGGGGTCCTGTACGTTTGCGACCCCCGCGGGTACGCAGATGCCTGAGGATTTCATCGACTTTGCCCAGTGGGTCGGCCTGTTCGCATTCGAGGCCGCGCGCCGTATCGGCAACGTGAGGCCGTTTGACGAAGCGCCGGTCCTGACCGAACGACAAAGCGAATGCGCAGTCTGGGTGGGCCGGGGAAAGACCGACTGGGAAATCGCGCAGATCATCGGCGTGAGCCGGGAAACGATCGTCGACCATCTCAAGAATGCCCGTTCGCGCTGTGGCACGACGAACCGTGCCGGGATCGTTGCCCGCGCTCTGTTCGACGGATCGATCAGCTTCGCCGATATTTTCAGGAAGTGATACCCCCAGAACTTGGGATGGCGCGTCGCCTCGCCCTGATGTTCCTTTTCCCTCGTAACGAGGGAGAAAATACATGCTTGTCACGATTGGGATCGACAATCACGGTCGCGAACGCGCCATTCTTCGGAGCATGTTCGCAGCGCGGAAGAGCGTGTTCATCGACTTGTTGAAGTGGGATTTGCCGGTGCTCGCGGAGCACTATGAGATCGATCGATTCGATGATCGTCACGCGACTTACCTCGTCCTCGTGGATGACCAGGATCGGCATCTCGCATCCGCCCGGCTCCTGCCGTCGTTGCGACCGGGCATCTTGAATTCCCTGTTTCCCGACCTTTGCGAGGGGGAGCCGCCTGAGGGACCTGCAACATTCGAAATCACGAGGTTCTGC
The DNA here is from genome assembly GCA_002336985.1 of Sphingomonadales bacterium UBA1936. GTDB lineage: Bacteria > Pseudomonadota > Alphaproteobacteria > Sphingomonadales > Sphingomonadaceae > Sphingomonas_O. The sequence goes on along the minus strand of DDFE01000174.1, from coordinate 15,961 downwards.
CTCTCGCGTGGCTTGCGCGCACCGGAACGCCGAAGAGCGCGTAACCAGCTTGTGACGGCACTTGCTCACCATGCGCTCGACAACGGCATCGTCACATACACGGGGGTGGCCGAGTTCGCATGGCTGCAGCAGATCCTGGCCTTCGGCTGGTCGTGCGTGCCGCTCGGGCTTCCGCGCGAACACGGCGGGGCGCTGTTGGGCGCGCTCCGCATCGACATCGATGCGACCACGCCGGGTCTCCTTGCTGCAGCCGGTGTGTTCGACGCGCCTGCAGATCTTGCACGCGCAGCCTGAGGAATTCGACATGAATGCTGTGAGAAATAACGCTGTCGCGGCAACGCCTGCAATCGCCTGGTCCGATATTCTGTCCGCGACGGGCTATTGCATCATTCCCTCCATCATCGACCGCACGACTATTGCACGCATTGCCGAGGAGTTGGCGCCAGACTTCGTACAAACTCCATTTTGCACAGGCGATTTCTACGGCGAACGGACTAAACGCTTCGGCCGATTATTGTTGAGATCGCAGCATGTGCGATCGATCATCGAACATCCGAAAATTCTCGGGATCGCCGAGGATGTGCTCGGGCCATGGTGCGATTGCATCCAGCTCAACCTCGCGCAGGCGATCGCCATTCATCCCGGCGCGCTGGCACAGCTTGCCCACCGCGACCAAGATATGTGGCGCGGCGATATCGGCGAGCGCGAATATCTGCTGAACATAATGTGGCCGCTTGATCCATTTACCTTCGAAAATGGAGCAACGCTGATCTGGCAACATTCGCACGGGGCAGCCGCGCTCGATCCAGCGCCCGTGACAGCAGACCCCGTGGTGGCCCAGTGCGGGCCGGGCGACGCGATCCTGTTTCTCGGATCGACGCTTCACGGCGGTGGCGCCAACGTCAGCGATGCCCCCCGACGTGCGATCGTCGTGAGCTATTCCCTTGGGTGGCTCAAACCTTACGAGAACCCGTGGCTTGCCTATCCGCCCGAGGTCGCAAAACACTTCTCGCCCGAGCTCGCGGCGCTTGTCGGATACCGCCAGCATCGTCCCAACCTTGGGAACTTCGAGGGACAATGTCCTTCCATTTTGTTGAAAGGCGAATTGCCGGAGCAGATCGCGGCCACCGACGCACTGCGGCCGGATCAGGCCCTTCTTCTAGCGCAGCATGTTGCCGGGCAGCGGGAAGCCCTTACGGTCCGGGAGCAATGAGTCCCGGCGGAACGATGGCGCGAGTGTACCTGACATTGAAGGATCAGATTATGTCAGGTGTCTTCGTGCCAGGCGATCGTCTCGATCCTGCGCGCATGACCGCGGAATTCTCGGCGAGCATTACGCCTGTTCGCGAAGCTCTTCACAGACTGACCGGCGAACGCGTGGTCGAAAGCTGGCAGCACGAAGGTTTCAGCGTGCCCGTGATGACCGAGACGACGCTGCGCGATCTCTATTCCTGGAGCCTGGAACTCGTGACGGTGGTCCTTCGCGGTGCCCGTAAAGCCCGCGGCTTGCGTTCCGACACCGTCCCACGATCGCAACCGGCAGACTTCGGCCGGATGCTGTCCGAAATCGCTGCGCAATCGCCTAACCAGGAGCACCGCGCCGCGATCGCCAATCTCAACGATCGAAGCCAGATGTTGCGCGCGACCGAACTGGAGGTGATCGGCGACGGCGCAGACCTCCCGCTCCTGGCGTCGGCGATCGATGATCGATCCTGGGGCCAGGCGCAGATCTTGGTGACCCGACATTTTCGACGGCGAGTTCGTGCTGTCGCCGTCATTGCAGCCATGCTGCCGACACGCCAGTCTGCGTGAAACCCAGCGCCGAAAAACAATCTGAATGTAATTCGATTATAAGATTTTTATACGCGGAGCGCTGGCTAGCCTTCCTTGAACCGGCCGCATGCGGCGACCGGATTCGAGGAGAAGTACCATGGACCGTTGTGACGAAATCGAGGTCATCGACCTCGGCACTGCCAGCATCGAAACCGAAGGCTCGGACATCGTCGTGTTCGAGGGGATCGGTTACAATGTGAAGCTGTCTGGCATTTCCGACGACTGAGCAGCGAGGGCGCGCGAGCCTCGCCTCGCGCGCCTTTCGCCAACGTTATGGTTTACTCGCTCGCTCCCGGGATATCCTACGGCCTCTCCAATGGCCGGGCGATCGTGCTCGATCTCGTACGCGATCGCTACCGCTTGCTTAGCGCGGAGCTGAGTGAAACACTGGCGCGGCTGGAGAACGGTCTGGTTGCGCCCGAGCCTATTGTTGCGTCGCTGGCGCGCGAGGGTCTGATCAGCACCGCGCCGGGCGATCGAATTGCGCCGGTCGCACTTGAACGGGCTGCGGAAAGCGCACTCGAGATCGGGCCGCAGGCAGGGCGACGTGCCCCAACTGTATTTGCCGTCAGTTCTGCGCTTCTCGGCACACGGGCTGGCCTTGCGCGCCGGTCCCTTTCGCAAACCGTGACTCGCGCGCGCGCTTGCAGGGATCAGCAGACGAACGCGCAGGACGATGCGCTTGCGATCGTGGTCGCGCAGAAATTTGCGGCCGTGCGTGCCTGGGTTCCTGTCGATCGCGCGTGCATGCTTGAATCCTTCAGCCTGAACCGAATGCTCGTCGCGCGAAGGGTCGTACACGATCTGGTTTTCGGGGTTCGGCTAGCGCCTTTCGCGGCCCATGCATGGGTTCAGACACCTTCCCACGTCCTGTCCGACCGCGTCGAACGCATCGCCGAATTCGTTCCGGTATTCCGACTGTGATCGCGCGCTATCTTCTCCTTCGTCCGCGCGGCGAGGATGGGCAGCGCCAGATCACCCGCATCGTCGGCGATTTGGTGAATGACTTCGAACCAACGAAGATCGCCACCACGACACTGCTGGTTCCCCGCGACGCTCAAGTGGTTTCGCACGCGCCAGCAGAGTGCGCGGTCGTCGGACCGCTTTTCCGCCGATCGGACGACAGTCGCGTCACCCGCCTGACGACCGGCGAAGGCTATTCGATCGCGGCCGATCGCGGTCGATACCTTCTGCGGAATTTCTGGGGCGGTTATATCGCGGTAATAGCCGGGGAAGGGTTGAACCTCGACGTTATCCGCGATCCGTCCGCAAGCGTGCCCAGCTATTGGTCGCGCACCGACGATCTCGATATCGTGTTTTCGGACGTGGCGCTCGCACGGCGAGCCGGCTTCGCGCTCGACCGGATCGCATGGGATGCCCTTGCGCACCGTCTGCGCTATCCGTCACTCCGGATCGCGGCATCCTGCATCGCAGGGGTCGCGGAAATCGTACCGGGGAGTCGCTTGACCTTCGGCGCGGATGTTGCCGCAACGCAATTGTGGTCGCCCTGGGACTTTACCGACGACGCACCGGTCATGCCCGCCATCGCGACGGAGGCGGTGCGGGACACTGTCATGCGTTGTGTCGGAACATGGGGCAGAGCGTTCGACCGTGTTCATCTGGAACTCTCCGGTGGGCTGGACTCGTCGATCGTCGCTGCGGCGGTCAAGGGGCATCCTGCGTGGTCGGCGACGACGTTCGCAACCGATCGAGCAGACGGAGACGAACGTCATTTCGCCAGGGCGGTGGCACTGCGTTGTGGAGTGGGTCTTCGCGAGATTGCGCTCGACGAGGTCGGAATTGACCCATCGCATCCCCCCGCGGCGCTGAGGCCCAACCCGGGTGGCTTCTCGGGGCTGGCGGGAATTGACACCGTGCTGGCGCGGGCGGCGAATGAGGCGCACGCCGATGCGATCTTCACGGGCGGCGGCGGTGACAATGTCTTCTGCACGGTCCGGTCCGCGGCACCCGTCGTCGATGCCTGGAGGCAGTCAGGGGCGCGCCAGGCGTGGGCGACGTTGCGCGACGTCGCCACGCTTGGCGAGGAGAGCCTGACGTCGGCGGCCGGTCATGCCTGGCGGCAGTTTTTGCGCGCGCGCAACACCCCAGTGCCGTGGCGTGGCGCAACGCGGTTGCTCGGTTCTGGCGCAGAGGTGAACTTTGCGGGGCACCCCTGGCTCGAGGCCCCCGCAGATGCACTTCCCGGCAAGCGCGCGCACGTCACGGCATTGCTGCGAATCTTACCGTTTCTCGACGGATACGACCGGATGGTCGCCGTCCCGACAGTCGCGCCTTTGATGGCCCAACCCGTCATGGAAACCTGTCTTGCGATCCCAAGCTGGCAATGGATCGCGGGAGGATGCGACCGCGCGGTTGCGCGGCGCGCCTTCGCAGACCTGCTCCCACCCGAAATCATCGCGCGGCGAGGGAAGGGAAGTCTGGCATCGACGCTCGCGCCGGTCTTCGATACGTACCGCGAGACCTTGCTTGCGCTTCTCGAAGGCGGCGTCCTTGCATCGCACGGACTGATCGACGAGGCGGCGGTGTGGGCAGCGTTGCGCGCGTCGGCCGACAAGGAGGCAAGGTACATCCGGCTGTTTGAGTTCGCAGATGCCGAGCTCTGGGCGCGATCGATCGCGCACTATTGATGGCGGGACCTTCGTTGATATTGCGCCGGGCAAATGGCGAACGGATGCGTTGCGTCATCACACTGCGCGCCCAATGCACGCTCAGCCGACTTCCGTCTCAGGAGCGTCGCGCTCGGTTCGATACTCTATTCTTACCGACTTGATCGCGGCGGGGTCAGAAACTCGGAGCAGTGCCGTAAACGACGCCGATCTGCTCCCGCGCCGCGAGATCGTGCCAAACCCGGAGTCGACGACCAGGGGAGCTCGCCCCTGGTGGAACTCAGCCTGAATGTGAAGGTGTCCCCAGAATGGCCCGAAGTCTAACGGCCGCGGACGAACCTGCCCTGTTATCAATATACCCCCTTTGTAATTGTAGGCGTGCGTCCAGTAGATACTCAGTCGCTTCGTCGGCACAGCTTGGATCGGTAAGCTGACCGGCGGGCCTGAAATACAGCCAGAAAGCAATGCGGCTATCGGTATCAGGGAAAGGGACGCTTTGCGTGATACTTTCGCCATCGGGCTGTCCTTACGAGTGAGTTGCGCAGCTGGATCGCCGAACCTGCGCCAGGCGGTGAGTCTGCAACGCCGGTCGGCTGCAGCTTTTTGGTCTGCCCTAGCCTGGCCGGCTTGTTCGGAAGGCGCACGCCTCGCTGCTGGACGCCGGACGACGTGCAGCAGCTTTGCGATGAGGATGGTCGGCCTCACTTCGACGCTTCCCCGCTCGAGTGTTCATATTTCCCGCCGCCGAAAGCTATTTTGAGCCAGGTCGTACGCGTTGACAGTCGCAGTCTCATCGCAGCACCTCGGGATCGACCGGCCGCGCCCCGCGCCACGCCGGGATCGCTTCCGACAGGACGCGCCATGCCGAACGCAGGAAGATGATCGCGATCACGCCGCCGACGGCAATGTCCGGCCATGCCGCGCCGGTCGTCGCCACCAGGCTGGCCGCGACCAGCACCCCGACGTTGGACGCAACGTCGTTGCGCGAGCACTCGAACGTGCTCGACATATTCACGTTCTGGGACCGGAACCGCCACAACAGCGCAAGACATGTCAGGTTGGCGACAAGTGCGATGCTGCCGAATGCTAGCATAATCGAGGACGAGGGCGGCACGCCGTTCACAATCTTGTCGGCGATCTCGACGATAACAGCGACGCCGAACACAAGGATGATCCCGCCCTTGGCAAGTGCTGCGCCGGCTTCCCAACGCGGGCCGCGATTGAGTGCGTAGAGGCTCAGTGCATAGACGACTGCATCGCCGAGCATATCGACCGAATCCGCCATCAGCGCCGACGAGCGCGCGAACACACCTCCGCCAAACTCGGCGACGAACATCACGAAGTTGATGGCCATGACCACGATGAGCACGCGCCGCTGGTCAGCTTTGCGGCCGAGCTCGGCGATCGTGTCGCCCTTTCTTGAACAGCAGTCGTCCGCCACTTTTGCCTCGTTTCGCGCGTCGGACGCACTATATGAACCCTCATCCAACTAGAGGGTCAAGGACCTCATATGAAAATCGGCGAGATCGCTAAGCGGACCGGGCTCAAGATCGAGACCGTGCGCTTCTACGAGGCGGAAGGTCTGATTGGCACACCCTCGCGCAGCGGTGGAAATTATCGGGTATACGATGAGATTCAGCTCAATCGTCTGTCGTTTGTCAAACGATCGCGCGACCTAGGCTTCACGCTCGACCAAGTGCGCGCGCTTCTGCGTCTCACAGACGACCCGGACGGATCATGTGCAGAGGCGTGCGCGATAGCCACGCGCCACATCGAGGTGATCGACCGCAAGCTCGCCGACTTTACCGCGCTTCGTGCCGAGATCATTCAATGGAGCGGGAAATGCACTGCCGGCATCGTCGCCGAGTGCAAAGTGATCGACGCCTTGTCCCACGCTACCTAATCGTCCTCCCAGGCCAGGTGGACCATGGCGCGCTCACGAGATGATTGAGGTGAGCGTGACGCAGCCACGGCGGTATCACAACCTTGTGAGCGAGTAGCGTATCGACCCGCTCCGCCAGCACTGGTCAGAAAAAGGCGGGCGGCGACAAGGTTTCACGGATCGTCGGAATCCCAAATTTCTGGTTCTCCACCTCGAACGCCAGCCTTGGAGCGATCACAACGCGGCTTGTCAGCTTTTGACCACGACGCCCAATCGTCGGCGCAAGCTCTGCCATCGTACAAATTGCGCGGCCTTCACAGGATCCGGATCGATCTCGTCTGAAAGCCAGAACCGGAACCAATCGAGGGTGCGGGCGAATGACGCCGCCTGGTGGCGCGGCTGGGTCAGGATGTGGGGTTCGTCGGCAAAGCCGTAGAGTTCGACAGGTTTCCCGGCCCGTTGCAAACGTGCGTGAAGCTGCGACGACCAGCGCGCTTCGCTTTCCGGCAACTGCATAAGAAGCGGGACATTCAGCCGCGCCGTATTGCGCGCCGGCGACACCCTGTCCCAGCTGGCCGGATCGATGTCGGGATTGCCGAGACCCCAGACCCTGGAAAGAATATCGGGCACATCGCGGCCGGGGAGTGCGTTGGGCCAGAAATAGCTGTCCTCGAGCTGGAACGACGCGATCGATGCGGCTGCGAGCAGATCCGAATGGAGCGCCGTCCACATCGTTATCTCGCTGCCGAAGCTCAGACCGGCCATTCCGACGCGGCGGCGATCGATCAGGCCGCGCGCCGCAAGCATGTCAACCGCCGCGCGGACGCCCTCAAGGGCATTGGTGTAGTTTCGAACCGCGTCCTGCGGACCCGGAACCGTGAACTCCTCGATGCACAGGACACGGGTTCCCCGTGCGGCGAGTGGCAGGATCGGAAGTTCTGTTCCGACGCCGCCGCGCAGAAATCCACCGCAGTGATAATAGTCGATCACCAGCGGTGCTCGTTGCGCCGCACTCCGCGGAGACAGCAGGACGCCGGAGAAATTCCGGCCCCGGGCATCCTGCCATGCCATCGCTTGAGCGGTCACCGACATGCGTGAGCGCAAGGCGTGATTTGGATCGTCGAGCGTTGCGATGCGCCGCTCGCCGAACGCGATCCTGACCAGCCTGGGCGGCGATGCCGCGCTTGCCTGTACGCAGAACAACGCGGCGACGGAGACGACGCATCCGCCATCGTTCGGCCGTCCCCCGTCGAGGGCATCCTGGCTCTGCGCGACGATCGTCGTCCCCGACGAGCCGATCGCCCAGCGATGATAGGCATCGCCGCGCGGTCCGCGCCGAACATTCAAGATCAGTGCATCCTTCCCGGGCAGCCAGCGTGCCGAGCGGACCGTGCCGTCACGGCAGAGCGAGACGCCGCAGGCAATGCGTGCGCCAGAAGCGCGCGTGATCGTGATCCTGCGGCCATCTGCATCCGACACGACTTCCGCCCGGTCTCCCGTGATCGAGAGCGCGACGCGCGCGCTGGCCGCAGATGGCGCCGGCGGCGTTTCGGTGCCCGGCAGCTGCACCGTTGCCCCGGTCGTGATGTCGATCGACATGCTGCGGATCGGCGCGTCCCAAAGCAGCGGTCCGCGGCTGAACCAGCGGCCGGTAAACCGGTGCATGACTCGCTCTCCGCTGAGCGTCGTCACCCCCGCCAACGGCTGGGCAATATCGACCGTCGGATCGATCAGCGTCCCGTTCTCGCGCGCCTCGCGAGACGCGTCCGCGATTGCATCGCGCGTCGCGCCAGCGCGATAGCTGATCGTGCGTCCGTCGGCGCCGACCACGAAATCGACAATATTGCCCGGATCTGTGGTCACGCGCCGCGCATCGGCACGGTCGGTCCGCGCTATCCAGACCTGCGAACCCCCTTCGCTGACGGCGAGAAAATAGAGAGCGCTGCTGTCGGGCGACCACAGCGGCGTCTGGACCGCGAGAATTCCGGCGTCGGTGAATTGCGCCTTGCCGCCCCCCGCGATCCTGCGCGCGGGGGCCGATCCGTTGGCTGGCACGACGTACCAGCCGATGTCATAGTCGTTCCGTTCGATCGACGGCCGGGCGATACGAAACGCGAGCCACCGGCCATCGGGCGAAATGGCCAGACCGGAAATGTCGGCGGTCTCGACGATGTCGCGCACCGTCGGCAGAGCGTCGTTCGCCGGATCGCGTTCGGGACCGACGACCGTACCGCCGGCCAATGCCGTCGCAACGGCAAGGACCGGCGCAAGCATTACCATGACATGATCGCCTGCAACGAGATGAGCCTGCCGATCGCGCTTGCCTGCTCGGGATCGTAACCAAGCGTCGAGTTCGCGGTGGGATTGACGACGAACGGCGGGTCGCGGTCGAATATGTTCGTCGCGGCGAGCTGGAGCCGGAGACGGCGGCCGTCCGACACCGGGACCGAAACGCCGATATGCGCATCGACCGTGACTTGAGCGCGAACGGCGGCAGACGGTGTGACAAGCTGGTTGGTGTAGCTGTCGGTGTAGTTGACCACAGCCCCGATATCCATCCGATCGTTCGCCCAATTGGCGCGCCCGGTGAACCGGAATTTCGATGGACTGCCGAGCATCCCGGCGACATCGGCCGACGGCGCATTCGCCGTGACCTGCTGGTCGATCGAGACATAGTGCGTACCGGCAATGCCAACCGCACCGGTTCCGCCGAACACCGGGCGCGTATATCCCACGTCGAAATCGAGCCCGTTGAGAACGACGCGCGCCAGGTTCATCGTGTAGCCGTTGACGATAGCGCCGATCGATCCCGGTGCGATGTTCGACGGGTTCCGGAACAGCGGGTTCGCGTAATAGCTCGCGACGAGCGTGGCGCTCGGCGCATCCTGGATGAGTCCGGCGTAAAGCGTGCGCTTGTTGAAATAGTTGAACAGGTCGAGTGACGCGCTTGCGATGCGGTCGCGGTAATCGATGCGAAACCAGGTTGCGGAGACGCTCAGTCCGGGGACGGCGGATGGCCGGAAATCGAAGCCGAGCGTGGTCGTTCTCGCGCGCTCCGGGCCGAGATCGTCAGGAAAGCCGAAGAGTACGATAACGGGCGTTGTCCCCGTCGGGGACTGTGGATTTGGCAGGACGAAGGTCTGATAGAGGTTTTGTCCCGAGCCGACGAGTTCGCGGAAATAGGGCGCGCGAAAGGAGGTTCCATAGGAGCCTCGCATCGTGAATCCGCCCGGGAAGTGCCACTGGACGCCAAGCTTCGGGTTGGCGGTTTCCCCGACGTCGGTATAGCGTTCGACCCGTCCGGCGACCGATGCTTCGAGCTGGCCGGGGAACCAACCGGCGACCGCATCGGACAGGAGCGGCAGCAGCAGTTCGCCATAGGCCGCAGTGACCACACGGTGTCCGGGCAGGCCGTTGATCGTCGCGCGCTGGATCGTGGCGGTCCGATCCGTGGTGATATCGTAGCTGAGCCGGTCGTCGCGGCGCTCGACCCCGAACGCGAGCTTGGCCGCACCCGCCGGCAGCGTGATCAGGGTGCCGTCCACGCGGATCGCGCCGCCCCAGCTCTGCGACTCCGCGCGTGTGATATAACCGCCCCGGATCGCCGCGATGGTGGCCGGGTTGTTGTTGCCGCCGGGGCCGAAGACGTTGAACGCCGTGACAGGGTTGGTGTCGGCAAGCGCCGTCATGAGCCGCGCGGTATTGACGATGTTCGTGTTGGAATTGTTTTCCAGCTGGCGTCCGTAGGTCCCGTCGATCTCGATGGTCCAGCCTGCAAGGCGCGCCTTGAGACCGCCGACGACACTTAAGGCATCGATCGCGCCCCTGATCCCCTCTGCGCCGAAATCGTTCTGCAGGTCGTACTGGACGCGGATCGGCTGGCGTGTCCCGATCGGATCGACGTAGAAAGGGTTGGTTACGGGGACGGTCAGCATCGACTGGCCGTATTTATAGACATTCGCCGCATATTCGCGACGCGCGACGAGCGCCCGCACGAACAGCGATGCATTCGAAGCGATCTCCTGGTCGACTGCGAGGTAGCCGCTCATCGTTTCCTGTTCGGGAAGCAGGCTATACCGCTGTTGCTGGTCGAACCGGTTCTGTTGTGCGGGGATCAATTGCGCCGGCGTCAGCCGCGTTCCGTCCTGCCCGGCAGGGATTCCGAAAATGCGGCCGTCGGCGGCAATGATCGTGCCCGGTGCGCTGTAGAGCGAACGATTGTCGGGTCCGCCGAACGGACGCAGATCCTCGCTGACGAAGCGGCGCGCGCTGGCGGGTAGCGTATCCCGATGGCTGTATTCGAGTGCGATCATGACGCCGCCGGTCGACCAGCGCGTTCCGGCGAGCTGGCCGAGCTGAACATCGGTGTAGTCGCCATCGGCGCTCGCGATTCTGAACCGGCTCTCAACGCCTTCGAAGCGGTTGCGGAAACGCAGATTGACGACCCCTGCAACCGCGTCCGATCCGTAGATCGCCGAAGCGCCGTCGGTCAGCAGTTCGATGCGCTCGAGCGCGGTCGCCGGTAGTAGCGAGATGTCGGCGAACGTTCCGTTAGCGCCTGCCAAAGGCGGCCGGATGCCGTCGAAGAGGATCAAGGTCGATGCAGCACCCAAGCCGCGCAGGTTTATGCTTGATCCATATGACTGGTTTTCATTGGCTCCGTTCCGGACGGTCGTGCCGACTGTCGCTTCGTTCTGGCCGCCACCGAAGTTTTGCGGAATGGTCTGCGCCATCTCGGCAACTGTCGCGCGGCCGCTACGATCGATCTCCTTGCGGTCAATGATCACGACCGGGGAACCGACCGGACCCGCGCCCCGAATGCGCGTGCCGGTCACGACGATCGAGTCATTCGGACCGGTGTCTTCGGCGAACGCCGTAGGGCGAATGACGAAGCTGCCGTCGACGACGCTGGCGCGCAGCCCGGTTCCGACCAGAAGCTGGTCGAGCGCGGCCTCGGCGCTCAGGTCGCCGGTTGCCGCATGGGCGCGCTTGCCCGCGACGACGTCGCTGGAGACGACCACCTCGCGGCCCGACACCCCGGCGAACAGCTTGAGCGCCGCGGACAAGTCCTGCGCGGCGATATCGTAGCGCTGCGCGGCCTGCGCCGAGGCGCCGGTCGGTGTGGCGAGCGCTATCGACAATGCGATCAGGCTTGCCGATTTCAGATGGTGCATCTCCGGATCCCCCTTCGTGCCGGATCATCGGCGATCCGGCTTCGATGGGAGGTGACGCGGCTGGGCACCTCGCCCCTGGAAAATAATTTCTACGGCCGGTGGAGCGTAATCGCGTCCTTGTCCTCGCTTACGCGCAGTGCGAGCGCCGCAGCGATCTTTCGCGACAGGGCGGCGGTGTCGCGCACGTCGAACGTGCCGGTGAGGCCCGCGCGGCCAAGGGCTTCCGGCGTGAAGCGGAGCGGCTTGCCGCCGAACCCGTTGGCGACCGCGGCAACATCGGCGAGCGGCGTCGCGTCGAACGAGAGCCGCGCTGGCAGCCAGTCAGAGGCAGACTGGGGCGCCGTGACCGGCTCGCCGACCTCGTGACCGAGCAGCATCATCTGTCCGGCGCGCAGGGGCTGCGGGGCATCGCTGGCGTCGCCGGCGACGTCCACCGATCCTGCGATCGCGGTCACGTGGACGCCTTCGCCGTCGATCGCCACGTCGACGATGGCGTCGCGTGCCGTCACATGATGGCCATTGGCGAGGATGAGCACGGGTTCGGGCGATGCCGCGATGTAGAACCGCGCCCGGCCGCTCTCGATCTTCAGCTGGTGGACGACGTCGTCGAGGTTCGCCGTGACGAGGCTAGCGGCGCCCAGCAGGACGAGCGTTCCGTCGCCGAAGCGCTGGAGGTGCGGCGGGCCGCCCTCGACGGCCAGCGGGCCGGTGCGGTCGGGACCGGCAGGCCGGTTGCCGGACGTGAAGGCGATCGAGCCGAGCGCGATCGTCGCGGCAAGTGCAGCGGCGATTCCGACTGGACGGACGAGGCGCCGTGCGCCCGCGACGCGCGATGGCGGCGCGCTGTGCTGCTGCTGCACGGTTGGCGCGGGCTGCGGCGGTGTTCGCCGCGCGCCCTGGGCGACGGCGAACAGCGCTTCGACTTCCGCATAGGCGCGGGCGTGGCGCGGATCGCTGTCGCGCCAGGTCTCGAATGCGAACCGTTCGGCATCGGCGTCGGGCCCGCGCATGGTCGCGAACCAGTGCGACGCCTCGGTTCCGATCGCATCGTCGCGATCGTCCGGCTCGCTCATCGCCGGCCGACTTTCCGCCGGATCTGGTCGAGCGCGTGACCGATCTGCCATTCGACACCCTTCACGCTCATCTCCATCCGCTCCGCGATCCCGGCATAGTCGAGACCGTCGATCCGATGCAGCAGAAAAATCTCGCGTGTCTTCGGTTTGAGAGTGGCGATCGCGGCATCGACGCGGGCGAGCATGTCGCGGGCCTCGTACGTCTCGTGAGGGTCCGCCGTCCGCGCCTCGCCTTCGTCCGCGCAGCCCGCGAGCGCGATCGCGTGGCGCCGGTCGGTCCTGTCGCGATCGCGCACGAGATTGACGGCGATCGTGGTCAGATAGGCTTCGGCACGGACGACCTGGCGCGCGGACCGGGCGGCGCCGATCCACTTGCGAAAGGTGTCGTGGACGAAATCGCGGGCTTCGTCGCGGGGTACGCGCTGCCGGAAGAAACGGACGAGCCGCCCGGTTTCGCGCCGGTAGAGGTCCTCGGTTTCCTGGCGCGCGGGAAGCAGCCCGATCCAGTCTTCGGGGGGAAGGGGATCATTCTCGCTCCAGCGTCCGCGTAAGACTTCGCCGTCCATGCACTTGCTCCCGCGCCAATGCCGGAAGACAAGTGCCGGGTGTTGAAAACGTGCTTGAGACACGCACCGACGCCTTTGGCCTCGCGGCTTGGACATACGCGTCGGCCACCCGGACTGCGAAGGTGCGGGAAGACATCGCTCAAGCAGAGTTTTCAAGCTCCGGCGCACGTTTTCTTCGGGCGCGCGGCCAGTCTANNGGCGTGCCTGATTTTTTCGATGGCGCACTATCGGGTGCACCTGTTAACAGGACGGAACGATGTCCAGGGTCGCTGCCTTCTTCGTCTATCTGGCGCTTGTCCTGTCGCTCGGGATGGGATCGGTCGCGCACGCGGCCGAAAACGCCGGTTGCGTCGAGATTGCGGCGGATGCCGGATCGCACTCCGACGGCGATGCCGACCAGAAGCCCGATACCGAAAAGGGCGTCCCGCATCACCACGGCGGGTGTCACGGCCATCATGTCGGCGTGCCCGAAAAGCCGCGGGCGATCATTCTCGCCGCCATCGAGCCGGCGCTGCCCAGTCCGTTCGATGCGAGCCGGATGGCGCGCGCCCCGGCCGATCCCGCCTTGCGGCCTCCCATCGCCTGACACCCGCAACACCCCCGGCCCTGTCCGGGGGGATTTCGAGGTTCGTCAGGAGTCCGTGATCCATGTCTTGTGTCAGCGCTGCCTGTCGGCGCGGCCGTGATGACCGCAACGCCCGTGCGCTGATCGCGCGGGTGCCGGCCATGCGCGCGCGGCATGTCTGCCCGGGCCTTCCTGCGCAACCCGAACGTGCAGTCTCGCCCAATCCCCAATCTTTCCTCCCCAACCGGAGTCATATTTCATGCAGAACGCAGCTAGCGACGGCCATTTGTGCCCTTCCTGCCGGATCCCGCTCGTCATGAGCGAACGGCAGGGCGTCGAGATCGACTATTGCCCCACCTGTCGCGGCGTCTGGCTCGACCGCGGCGAACTCGACAAGATCATCGAACGCAGCGCGTCCGACCTCAGCGGACGGACGCCGCGCGAGGCCGACCGCATCGGACCGTCGCATGGCGGCCATGGCAGCGGTCACGACGGCGGCCACGGTTTCGGCAAGCGCCGCCACAAGTCCTTCCTGTCGAACCTGTTCGATTGACGCGCGTGAGGGGAGGACGACGATGAGCGGACAATTCCGCCTCGAGCTGCCCGTGCTGCTGCCGCACGTCGACAATGTCGCGGACAGCTGCGTCGCACGGCTCGTTGCCAATCTGAGCGCGCGCGACGGGGTCGAGAAAGTGCTGATCGAGCCGGCGGCGGGAAAGACGCCCGCCAAGATCTGCATCCATTACGACCCCGGGCAGCTGACCCTGTTTCGCATCAGGGACATCGCCCGAACCGAAGGCGCGGCAATCTCCGGGCGGTTCGGCCATCTGCGCTGGGACATCGACGATGCGCTCGGGCCCCGGCGGGCGCGCGCCATCGCTGCACGCCTCGAGAGCGTACCGGGTGTCGTCGAGACCGACACGGCGTCGCCCGACGCGGTGCGCGTCGATTACGATCGCCTGGCCATCTCCGAGGACGAGCTTCGCGTCCTCCTCCACGAGGTCGATACTACGGCGACGGCGTTGCCCGAGCGGGGTCAGGGCCGCATGGGCGGTTCCGCCGCCGTGCGTTCGGATCTCGTCTTCGCGCTCCTGTGCGGGGTGTTTCTCGTCCTCGGTTACGGGTTCAGGACGCTTGCCGGCGCACCTGTTTGGCTGGCGACCCTCTTTTCTCTCCTCGCCTATGTCACGGGAAGCTGGGCCGCCGTGCGCGAGACCGCCGCCTCGCTGCTCGACAGGCGGATGTCGATCGATGCCCTCGTGCTGCTTGCGGCGACCGGCGCCGCAGCGCTTGGCGCATGGACCGAGGGCGCGCTGTTGCTCTTCCTGTTCGCCCTGAGCCGCTGGGCAAGCGGTCGAGCCAGACGGCATGCGCAAAGCGGGCTGGGCGCGCTTGCGACGCGCGCGCCGCGCATCGCGATGGTGCGCCGCGAAGACAGAACGATGACGGTCGCGGTCGAAAAGCTGGCGATCGGCGATGTCGTCACGGTCGCGCCGAAAGCACGGATACCGGCCGACGGGTTCGTCATCGCGGGATCGTCCGACGTCGACGAGTCACCGGTCATCGGACAGGCTGGCCCTGTAGAGAAGGTCGCGATCGAAGAGATCGCGCTCACCACCGCATTGTTCGACGGTGTCGGCGCTTCACACCGCGTGTACGCCGGAACCGTCAACGGCGGGCGCGCGATCGACGTTCGCGTGACCCGTGTGGCGGGCGACACGGTTCTCGCCAAGCTTGTCCGGATCGCCGGCGCGGCGGCGGCGCAGGCATCGCCGACCGAGCGGTTGGAGACCCTGTGCGTTGGGTTCGCCTTGGCCACCGCCGCCATTTTCATCTTCGGCGCCGTCCTCCTCGAGGATCCGTTGCGCGACACGCTCTCCCGGGCGATCGCGCTGCTCGTCGCCGCGAGCCCCTTCGCGCTCGCGCTCGCCGCGCCGACCGCAGTGGTGGCCGCGATCGCGCGCGGGGCGCGGAACGGCATGCTGATGAAAGATGCGACGGCGCTCCAGGCGCTGGCGCGCCTCCGGACATTCGCGCTCAACAAGACCGCTACGCTGACTGAGGGGCACGCCCAGGTCACCGATGTCGTTCCTGCCGGCGACGTTGCCGAGGCGGACCTGCTTCGCGTGGCGATGGCGCTCGAGCGCCTCTGCCCCGATCCGCTCGGAAAGGCGATTGCCGCCCATGTGCGCGGGCGGCCGGGCGTCGAGCCGCAACAGCTCGCGACCGCGATCCTGCGGC
>DDFE01000099.1:9345-10713 GCA_002336985.1 Sphingomonadales bacterium UBA1936 | reverse complement strand
TTCCTCGACGAACGGGCGTGCCGCGATGGCAACGGTGTCACCACGCGTTTGATCGAAACCCACGGCCCCCTTCACAAGGTTTTCGATGGTCGCGATTTCCTGCGCCGAACGCGGCTTCGTGCCCTTCACGTCACGCAGCGCGACGGCAACGGTCAGGCGCTTCAACCGGCCCGTGGGCTGGCGGGTAACCGAAATTTCGCGACCGACGTCGAAAGCGCGCGAATAGGTCTCGTCGCTCGAACCGCTTGCTGTCGGCGCGGGCGTTCCGCCCGGGGGCGAAGTGACAGTTCCGCCGGGTGCCGCCGCAACCTGCGTCGCCTGCGGAGGCTGGTTGGAAAGCGCGCCCGGAATACCGACGGCGGGTGCGGTCGACGTCGAACCGCTGGTCTTCGCGCCCTCTTCACGGCGAAGCGCGCGATCGTCCTTGGGATAGCTTTCGCGGGTCGACTGGCTTTCGCTCAGGTCGAGGTCCGCATGGATTTCGGCGGTATAGTTTCCGGCGCCGACCATCGGCGCAAGGATCGCGGCGAGCGCGCGGCGGGCACGGTCCTCGATCTGCGTCTGCATCTCGATGGCGCGGTTGTCGCCGGTGTCGGGCTGCGACAGCAGCGCTCCACTCTGATCGACGATCGAAACTTGCTCGGCGCTCATGCCGGGAACCGACGAAGCGACGAGGTGGCCGATCGCACGAACCTTGGCCTCGCCGAGCGTGCGGCCGGGCTGAAGCGTCAGCATGACCGATGCGGCAGGCGCCGACTGGTCGCGCAGGAACGGGCTGGGTTCGGGCGTCGCGAGATGGATACGCGCCGACTTGACGCTGTCGATCGCCTCGATCGTGCGCGCCAGGTCCGCCTCACGCGCGCTCTTCAATGTCTCGCCTTCGACAGCGCGGCTCGCGCCCATCGGAAGCGAGCCGATCAGCGCATCGCCAGCAGGCGCGGCCTTGGGCAGGCCCTGTGACGCGAGCAGCATGCGCGCCTTATAGAAGTCGTCTTCGCCAACAGTAACCGACCCGGTCGAGCGATCGATCGCGTGAGTGATGCCCGCGGCCTGTAATGCGTCGGCGACGGCACCCTTGTCGGCGTCGGCAAGCCCTTCGAACACAGGGCGCTGCGCCGGCGTCTGGAACGCGTACCAGGCGGTGGCTGCCAGGGCCAAAGCGGAAATCGCGCCGATCGCGGGATAGGCGCGCTGGACCGCAGGTTGCGAAAGGATCTGGCGCATCGGGGCGAGGCGCACACCGATCGGTACTGCGGCAGCCGCTTGCGGCGTTGCGGGGACGAGTTCGCTCATGGATTACACCGGCATATTCATGATGTCGCGATAAGCTCCGAGAAGCTTGTTGCGAACCTGAAGGGTGGCTTCGAA
>DDFE01000099.1:0-9294 GCA_002336985.1 Sphingomonadales bacterium UBA1936 | reverse complement strand
GCGTTCTGGGCCAGCACGTTGTTGCGCAATTGCATCAACGAGGTCGGGTTCACTGTGGTCATGAGTTCACCGGCAAAGAGGACACGTACGTCATGTCCGGTATTAAGCAATTGCCGTGCCAGTCACCGATTTCTGCGATCCACCCGCCCCTTACGCGCGCGAGGGTGCAATGGGTGTCGTTTTGCCGACACGCAAAATAATCCGATTAAAGTTCCGGAAAGCCAACCGTTAAGGCACCCGAGGCCGCTTTCCATTTCTCCGGGGCAGCCCACGGCGCCAACGCCAAGAAAGGACGACAAATGACTGTCATCAATACCAATGTCAGCGCGCTTCGGGCCCAGAACGGATCGCGTGTAGCTCAGAAGGATCTCTCCAGCGCAATGGCTCGCCTGTCGAGCGGCAAGCGCATCAACAGTGCGAAGGACGATGCCGCCGGCCTCGCCATCGCGACCCGCATGGACGCGAACGTCCGCGGCTTCTCGCAGGCCATCCGCAATGCCAACGACGGCATCTCGGTTGCGCAGACGGCTGAAGGCGCGCTGCAGGAAACGTCGAACATCCTGGTCCGCATGCGCGAACTGGCCGTCCAGGCCGCGTCGGGCACGCTGACCACGGGCGACCGTTCGGCGATCCAGGCGGAAGTCACGCAGCTCACCGCGCAGATCGGTGACATCGCGACCCGTACCACGTTCAACGGCACCTCGCTGCTGAACAGCGCATCGACCAGCATCGCGATCCAGACCGGTGTTCAGTCGGGCCAGACGGTCGCGATCACCATCGGCGACATGCAGGCTGCCGCTCTCGGCGTCGGCTCGATCGATCTTTCGACGACGACCGGTGCCGGCACGGCGCTGACCGCACTCGACACGGCGATCAACACGGTTGCGACACAGCGTGCAACGCTGGGCGCCTTCCAGAGCCGCCTGGACTCAACCGTCAACAATCTGACGTCGTCGGTTACCAACCTGTCGGAATCGAAGTCGCGTATCGAAGATACCGACTTCTCGGTCGAAACAACCCGTCTGGCATCGGCGCAGATCCTGTCGCAGGCATCGACCGCGATGCTCGCTCAGGCGAACCAGAGCCAGCAGGACGTGATGAACCTGCTCCGCTAACGGCAGTTCAGGTTCAAAAAAGATCGCCCCGCGCTTCCTTGTGAAGCGCGGGGTTTTTCTTTTTGGACAAACCCGCCAAATCCGTTGCGGGCGCGACACTTGAGACTTACGGTCGTTTAACGGTTACGTAACTCCCGTGGCGGGAGTAGCACGAACACATATGCTGGGAGTAGGAGGCGACTACGACCAAAGGCAGAAAATCGGTGGACAGTCCGGAAGCACCTGAATTCGTTCACAGGGAAGAGCGCGACTACGTAGTGCTCGATTTACCGGTCCGGTTGACGGACGCGGAATTCGCAAAGCTGAGCGCCGCAGCCGCCGGCATGCCGCAACCTGGCAAACCGCCCTCGCCGTTCCAAGGGCCTGGTGTCCGGATATCCGCTGCGCTCGAGCAGGCCACCAAGATCCTGGAACTCCGCAAGCAGCGCGAACGGGAATTCGGTTCGGACCTTTTCGGCGAACCGGCCTGGGACATCTTGCTGGATTTGTTCATTCAGCGTGTCGATGGACGGCGGACGAGCGCAACAAGCGCATCGATCGCATCCCGCTCACCTACGACAACTGCCCTTCGCTACATTGCCATTCTCGAAAAGAAGGGCCTGCTGACCAAACGCGTCGCCGAGCACGATCTGCGCGTTCACTATGTCGAACTGTCCGACGACGGATATCGCCGCATGCTCGACCTCCTTACAGGCTAAGCCGCAGCCTTCGGCAATTTACCATCGATCTGCGCGGTTAGCGTGCACGCCGGCAACAATGCGATCGCGTGGTCGAGCAATGCGGCAGAATGCGCAGTCTGCGCCCGATCGAGCAATATCAATGCTTCGAACATCAGGTCGGACGCTCGCGCCAGTGCACGCTGAACCTCTGCGTTCATTGTCTGGTCTACCGGCATGCGACTTTGCTCCCCTGCAGGTCATACTGACGAGAATCCGCATTTTCCGCAACTATCGGAACGCAGACATTTCATTCGTCAAACAGCTGCCGCCTTTTCGGTTTTTAAACACTTAACCATTAAATCGTTTCGGGAACGCACCGTAGAAGAAGAAGCATGGCTTACCTTGATCCCAAGACCCATTTCGCCATTGGCGAACGACTGCGGAACTGGCTGGGCGACCGCGGACGCGACGACGACCCTGTCGCCGCTGGCGGCAAGGAGAGCTGGCAGGAACATGTCTATACCGACATCGGATCGTTCCTGTTCGACAACAAGCTCGACCCGACACCGGACAATTACGACCTGGCCTATCAGTTCCGTGCGGCGTCGAATGCGCAGCTGGTTGCCGCCATCCGCGCCGAGATCGACAAGTCGGGCGCGCTCGATGCGGACGCCGCCGAGCGGATTTTCGCTGATACGGCCGGTCCGATCAGCCCGGATGCCCTGACCAAATTCGCGCAGCAGATCGAAGCGCAAGCCGACGGCCTGTCCACGATCGCGCGTCAGTCGGGCCGTGACGCGAGCGATTTCCGGACTGCACTCGAAAAAGAATGCGCAGACGGAGCCTCACCGGGTCCGGTCATGGAACTGACGCAGGCAATGGTCGCGCGTACGCGTGCCGCCGAGGCCCAGCTGCGTTCCGCACAAAAGGAACTTCAGGGCCTGCGCGTGACACTGATCGAGGCACAGCGCGCCGCCGACGTTGACCCGCTGACCGAATTGCCCAATCGTCGTGCCTTCAAGCGCGAACTGGAACAGATGATCGATATCGCCAGAGAAAAGGGCGAGCATGTTTCGCTCGCGTTCTGCGACATCGACCATTTCAAGCGCGTCAACGATACCCATGGACATGAGACCGGCGACCGCGTGCTGCGTTATGTCGCATCGACCCTTGCGCGCGCGTTCGAGAAGAACGGAATCGTCGGACGTTTCGGCGGCGAAGAGTTCGTCGTGGCTCTGCCGGGCATGACGCTGACACAGGCGAAGAAGCTGATCGACGAAACGCGCGAGCAGTTGTGCGCGCGGCACCTATACACGTCGGATGAGAAGACCGACATCGGTTCGGTCTCTTTCTCGGCTGGCGTGACCACGCTGACGACTGGAGACGGCACCGCAGAACTGCTGCGCCGGGCGGATGAGGCGCTCTATCGCGCCAAGGGTTCTGGACGGAACCGCGTCGTCATCGGCTGAGCCCAGTCAGGCAATCATGCGCCGACGTATCGTTTCGAGCCTGGCGCCGTCTGCATCGAGCACGTCACGCGCATAGTTTTCCGGACAGCCCCATTCGCCGTCGATCGTGGCGAATGCTGCATCCAGATAAGCGGCATCGACCGACATCAATCGCGCGACCGCTTCGTCGCTCGCGGCAGGCTGGGATCTACGGATCGATTCCGCGCCCGCCGCAATCCGCGCTGCGCTATTCCCGGCAGTATTAGTCAAGAGGTAGTCCGCCATCACATCGTCCCGGTGCACGCCCATCAGGCAGTGGACGAGCGCGACAGCAAGTCCGGTGCGGTCCTTGCCTGCGAAACAATGGACGAGGTTCGCTCCGTCACCTTCTGCCAGCGACCTGAGATATTGTCGCAGGACGGCCTGCAGATTGGGCCGCTGCGGCATGAAGCTGTAGAGATCGGTCATCGCCGCAAAGGCGTCGTCGGCGGTCTTCACTTCGCGCGCAGCGACGGCGTGGGCTGCCCCGCCAGCCCCAGCCGTTTCGCCAACCGCAAACAGCACTTGAGCAGCAAACGCTGCACCCCGCGCGCAAGGGTAGCGGCGGCGTTCGCTATCGCCGCGCAGGTCCACGACGGTCGTGATACCGATATTGTCGACAGTCGCGAGATCCGCGGCCGTTGCGGTGTGATGCTGGCCGGACCGGTAGAATTTGCCGCGGACAATCTGTCCGTCGCGGCCCTGGTAGCCACCATAGTCCCGGAAATTGTGGATGCCCGCAAAGGGCATCACACGGTCGTTCATGGCAGGCTGATGACCGACGAGAAGTCCTTGCCGCCATCGCCCTGATCCACAAGCGTCTGATAGCGTTCGGCAGCGAGGGCCGCGACGGGCACAGGAGTCGCGTTCAACGACGCGGCTTCGAGGGCGAGGCGCATGTCCTTGAGCATCAGGGCAGCCGCGAAGCCGCCTTCATAACCGCGATCCGCCGGACTGCTGGGACCGACGCCGGGAACCGGGCAATAGCTGGTCATCGACCAGCTCTGCCCTGACGAAACCGACGATATGTCGTAGAATGCCTGAAGATCGAGCCCCAGGTCCTTCGCCAGGTTGAACGCCTCGGTCGTGGCCGCCATCGTTGCGCCGAGAATCATGTTGTTGCAGATCTTCGCCGCCTGTCCTGCACCGCTGCCGCCGGCATGGATGACCGCCTTGCCCATTGCTTCGAGGATCGGCCTGGCACGCTCGAAAGCCTCAGCCGAGCCGCCGACCATGAAGGTCAACGTGCCGCCCGCCGCAGCGGCGATCCCGCCCGAGACCGGCGCATCGACAGCCAGCAATCCTTTCGCCGCAGCCTTCTCCGCCACGGCACGCGCAGTTGCGACATCGATGGTCGATGAGTCGATCACCAGCGTGCCAGGCTTCGCGGTCGTCAGAAGAGTTTCGTCATAGACCTGCGCGACATGCTTGCCCGCGGGCAGCATCGTGACGACCACCTCCGCTTCTGCGACCGCTTCGGTAGCGCTTGCGGCAACGAGACAGCCATTGGCCTTGGCAGCGTCCAGCGCCTCGGCCGACAAGTCGAACGCGCGAACGTCATGCCCGGCCTTCGCGAGGTTCGCGGCCATGCCGCCGCCCATGTGGCCGAGACCGATAAAACCGATGGTCGCCATGTTACTTCCCCGTCCAGTTGCCGGGCCGCTTTTCGACGAAGGCGGCCATGCCTTCCTTTTGATCCTGCGTACCGAACAGGCCGTGGAACAGGCGGCGTTCGAAATCGATGCCCCGCGCCAGCGTCGTCTCGAACGCCGCGTTGACCATTTCCTTGTTCGCGATGGCCGCGAGCGGCGCCATGCCGGCGATTGCGGTCGCGGTCTTCACCGCTTCCTCGACCAGGTCGGCCGCGGGCACGACGCGCGCGACGAGACCGCTGCGCTCGGCTTCCTCTGCACCCATCATGCGGCCGGTCAGGCACATCTCCATGGCCTTCGCCTTGCCGATCGCATGGGTCAGGCGTTGCGAGCCGCCCATCCCGGGCGTGACGCCCAGCTTGATCTCGGGCTGGCCGAACTTGGCGCCGTCGCCGGCAATGATGAAGTCCGCCATCATCGCGACCTCGCATCCGCCACCGAGCGCGAAACCGTTGACGGCCGCGATCCATGGCTTGCGGGTAGCGGTCACGCGCTCCCAGCCCGCGAAGAAGTTGCTGGAATACATGTCGGCAAAGCCCTGCCCCGACATCTCCTTGATATCGGCGCCCGCCGCGAACGCCTTTTCGCTGCCGGTCAGGACCAGGCAGCGCTGGCTGTCGTCGGCGTCATAGGCGGCGAACGCGGCGATCAGGTCGGTCAGCACCTGCGTATTGAGCGCGTTCAGCGCCTGCGGGCGGTTGAGCGTGACAAGCGTCACACCGCCATCGCGCCGTTCAAGGAGCAAGGTCTCATAGGTTGCCATCATTTACTCCTTGTTCGATGGAAGCGGAGTCCACGCTTCATCTGCGGGAAGCGGCTGGAAATAGGCGTCAACCATTGCGTCGGTGACCTCGGACGGCGTTGCCGGGGTCCATTGCGGCTTGCCGGTTTTGTCGATCAGCAATGCGCGCACACCCTCGGCGAAATCGGGCGACTGGAACATCCGGATCATGATGGCAAACTCCATCCGCATCTCATCGACGAAATGGATGTGACGGGGGCTCTCGACCAGCATCTTGAGCGAGACCTTGCATGATGTCGGCGAGCGCTGACGAAGAATGCCGAGCTGCGCCATCGCCCATTCACCGCCATCTGCTTCAAGGTCTGACAGGATTGTTTCGAAGTCATCAGACGCGAACAGCCGGTCGATGTCGGGCAATTGACCGGCGATTTTCGCAGGGGGCGGTGTGATTGCAGCACCAGCCAGAATAGATTCGGTTTTTTCAGGCGTCGCGCAGATCTGCGCCTTCACATCTTCCAGCACGTCCGACGGCAAGTAGAAATTTGCCAGCCCCATCGTCACGCAGTCAGCGCCGTCGAGCCGCGCCCCGGTCAGCGCGAGATACTGCGCGCTTCGCCCACGCAGCCGCGATAGATACCGCCCGCCGCCGACATCCGGAAACAGTCCGATCGTCGTTTCTGGCATCGCGAAAACCGTCCGCTCGGTCGCAACGCGATAGCGGCAGGGGCACGAAATCCCCACGCCACCGCCCATTGTCACGCCGTCCATGAACACGACGCCCGGCTTCGGATACGTGTACATGAGATGGTTCATGCGATATTCTTGAAAAAAGAAATCGCGCCCGACTTGACCGCCGTCAGGCACATCCTTGGCAATCGCCACGACGTCTCCGCCCGCGCAAAAACCACGCGAATATTTGGGATCGCCGTCCGGCGAAACGGCATGATCGATCAGCACGATCCGGACGGAAGGGTCGTTGCGCCAGTTGAGCAAGGCACGCGTCGCAGCCCGCACAATTTCCAAGTTTAGTGCGTGCAACGCCTTGGGCCGGTTGAGCCTTAGCCGCCCGGCAGAACCGTCGATATAGGTCTGGACGTGGTCGGTGGTAATCGCGTTCAAGTGAAATCCTTTAATGCGTAATCGCAACATATGCGCCCGGAGCGGGCTCGATCGGATCGACCGGCGTACGCGCCGCGACGCGCGCGTCCGATCCGTGCTTGCTCAGCCAATGGTCCCAGGCTGGCCACCACGATCCCTCGTTCTGCGTCGCCCCCGCAAGCCAGTCTTTCGCGCTCTCGGGTCGTGCATCGTTGGTCCAATAGCCATGTCTTTTCGCCGTGGGCGGGTTGATCACACCGGCATTGTGCCCCGATCCTCCCATCACGAAGGTTACTGGTCCGCCAAACAGCTTGCCACCGTCATAAACGGCGCTCCAAGCCGACACATGGTCGTCCTTGAGGGCGATCAAGAAGATCGGGGTGTTCACCGCGCCCAGATTGATCTCTATTCCGCCCACTTCGAAACCGGTTTTTTCTTTGAGAGCATTCGAGAAGAGCAGACCACGGTTGTACGATTTGAGGAAGGCATGCGGTATCCGCGCTCCGTCCTCGAACCAATAGAGCAAGTCGCTTGGCGGTGCATCGCGATCGAGCAGGTAATGGTTGATCACGGACGACCAGATCAGGTCGTTCGAACGCACCGCTGCAAAAAGCTGCTGCAACTCGGTCGAATCGATAAATCCCTGCCGTTCGAGATGTGCTTCGAGGGCGTCGAGATGCGCTTCGTGGACGAACGCCGACCAGTCGCGCATATCGGCGAAATCGACCATTGAACCGATGAGCGTCGCTGTATTGACCTCGTCGGCACGATGTTGCGCCTGCAGCCACGCCAAGGTTACCGCGACCAGCGTCCCGCCCAGGCAAAAACTGAACAAATCGACCTTGTCGGCCCCCGATTTTTCGCGTGCCTGGCCGATCGCCTCAATGATTCCGTCGAGCACATATTGCTCGACCCCGCAATCGCGGTGCCGTTCGTCGGGGTTGACCCACGAGATAACGAACACTGTGCGCCCTTGATCGACCAGCCACTTCACCAAGCTCGATTTCGGCTGAAGGTCGATCATGTAGAACTTGTTGACCAGCGGGGGCACGTACAGCAGCGGCTCCGCTGCTACGTCGGGCGTGGTCGGATCGTATTGGATCAGCTGAAACAGATGGTTCTGGAATACGACGCTGCCCGGCGTCGCAGCGATCGTCTTGCCCTTTTCAAACACATCCGTCGTACGCCGGCGGACAATGCCCTTACCCGCCGCGACATCCTCGATCAGATGCGCGAACCCCTGCGCAAGATTGGCGCCGCCCGTTTCGATCGTCCGCTTGACCACGTCAGGATTGGTCATCGCGTAATTGGTCGGCGCGATCGCGTTGAGATACTGATCGACAATAAAATTGATCATCGCCGCATTGGGCACGTCGCCCTTGTCCGCAATGTCCGCAAGCCCGCGGATCTGCTTTGATGCCAGAAGATAGGCATCGCGGATCGCGCGGAAATAAGGACTTTCCTCCCATTCCGGCGAAGCGAAACGCCGGTCGCGCGGCTTTTCCGCGCCGGTTTCGGGCGTGCTGAACGCCTTCCCCCAGAAGGCGCCCCATTCTTTCATCGCCTCAACCTGGACTTGCAGCAGCTGCGCCGGGTTAGCCGCCAGCCCCATCGAAAAATCGGACACTGTGCGCATCAGCGCAAGCGGGTCATAGGGTTTGGTCGCGCCCAGATCGACCGGCGCGCTTGCCGCCGCCTGCATCGCACGACCGATATCGGTCAGCGCCGTGTGCCATAACGTAGTGGCGCTTGTTTCCAACTCGTGATTCACTGGCGCGTCAACTCCCGCCCGACGATCATGCGCATGACCTGGTTGGTCCCTTCGAGGATCGAATGGACGCGCAGGTCGCGCCAGAAACGTTCGATGGGATAATCGCGCAGATAGCCGTAGCCGCCGAACAGCTGTAGCGCGCGATCGACGATCGACGAGCCACTGTCGGTCGCCAACCGCTTCGCCATCGCCGAGAACTTCGACTTGTCGGGCGAACCGGCCGTCACCTTGGCTGCCGCGAGATAGAGCAGCGCACGCGCCGCCTCCAGGTCGGTCGCCATGTCGGCAAGCGTGAACTGCGTGTTCTGGAACTCGGCCACCGGCTGGCCGAACTGCTGGCGGTCCTTGGTATAGGAGACCGCCTCGTCGAGGCAGCGTTGCGCGCCGCCCAGCGAACAGGCGCCGATGTTGAGCCGCCCGCCATCGAGCCCCGCCATCGCGAAACGGAACCCGTCCCCTTCGGCACCGACGCGGTTTTCGACCGGCACGCGGCAATCCTCGAAGATCACCTGTGCGGTCGGCGATGCGTTCCAGCCGAGCTTTTTTTCCGGTGCGCCGAACGACAGGCCGGGCGTGTCCTTCTCGATGACCAGACAGGAAATGCCTTTCGACTTTTCCTCAGCTGTCCGGACCATGCAGACGTAAACGTCGTTATATCCGGCGCCCGAGATGAACTGCTTGGTGCCGTTGAGCACATAGTGGTCGCCATCACGCTTGGCCGTCGTCTTCAGCGCCGCCGCGTCCGACCCAGATCCCGGTTCGGTCAGGCA
>DDFE01000144.1:18844-20269 GCA_002336985.1 Sphingomonadales bacterium UBA1936 | reverse complement strand
TGGTCGATGTCGGCAGTGAAGATGATGTCGTCGGCCTGTTCGAAAATCAGGCGATACCGGGCTTCGCTTGCCGTGCGGGCCGTTTCCGCGCGCAGCCGGACGATCGCGTACCACAGTCGTGCCGTCGCGGCCTTGGCAAGCTTGATCTCGTAGGAAAGCCAGCGGCGCGGGCGACCGTCCTGGACGAAGGCCGCGCCGACATAGTTGCCGCGGTCGAGGATCGGGACGACGAGTCCGGAGCGCAGCCCGATCTTTTCGTAGATGCCGACGGTGCGCGCATCCGATGTGCGCGGGTCGACGAGGTTGTCATCGATCACGGCCACTTCGCCCATGGCAAGTTCGTCTGAAATCTTTCCGAACATGCCGACCGGGTACCGCCCGGCCAGATCGGTCATCGTGCCTGCCGTCCAGCAGGGATGGATCTCTATATGCTTCGCCTCACCATCGACCTCGGCAAAGCCCGTGCGCTGCGCACCCAGCGCCTTGCCGATGAGCGAAAGCGCTTCGCCGACCATGGCTTCCACCGATGTCGCGGTCAGAAGGCGGTCGTCGAGTGCGATCAGCAATTCGTCGGCGCGCTTGCGGAAGACGAAGCTGGTCGTTTCGCGCGACATTTCCAGGATGCCGAGAACCTCGCCGCCGTTGCCCAGGACCGGCGAAAGATTGTGGTTCCAGAATGTTTCGACCGACCGTCCATCGCGCTGGATGTCGAGGCGCTGGTCGATCAGCGTCACACCGTTGCCGCTCTGGAGAATCTCGTTGAGCTGGTTCCGGTCGAGCCCCGCGACGTCCGCGCCGACCGTTTCGAATTTCTGGCCGAAACGCGCGCCGAGATCGCCGAGCATCTGGTCCTGGTAATGCTGGTTATGGATCAGCTTTAGGTGCGGGCCCCACCACAATGCGCTGGGGATCGCCGATCCCATGATCACGCTGATCGCCGTACGGAGTTCGGCCGGCCAGCCCTCGATCGCGCCAAGGCCGGTGTGTGCCCAGTCGAACGCCGCGATCGCGCGCGTCAAATCGCTCTCTGGACCGAGAAACCCGTTGTTTTTTAAAAGGTTCGCGCTGCCGCCCCCGGTCATGACGTCTTTCTGGGCAAGTCGCGTCGTGGGTGCAATTCAAATATGCATCCATAGTGAAAGCGCCCGCCCGGTTTCCCGAGCGAGCGCTCCTTCCTCCCCAGGAAGTGGTGGCGGGCAGGGTTGTTCCCTGTCCCGCAGGCCGTGATCAACCGAACTGGTTCATCGTGTTATGGACGCCGCCTGCCTTAAGCGCGGCTTCACCGGCGAAAGCCTCCTTGTGATCGTCGCCGATGTCGGACCCCGACATATTCTGGTGCTTCACGCAGGCGATGCCCTCCCGGATTTCCTTGCGCTGGACGCCCGCGACATAGCCGAGCATCCCCGCGTCGCCGAAATATTCCTT
>DDFE01000144.1:18040-18766 GCA_002336985.1 Sphingomonadales bacterium UBA1936 | reverse complement strand
CCCTTCGGTGACCATTGCGTCATACACCTGCTGGCGGAAATTCAGCGTCCAGTTGAACGACGGCGAATTGTTGTAGACGAGCTTCGCGGTCGGATGGACCTCGCGGATACGGTCGACCATCGACGCGATTTGTTCGATGTGCGGCTTCTCCGTCTCGATCCACAGCAGGTCGGCGCCGTTATCGAGCGACGCGATGCAATCCATGACACAGCGGTCGGCCCCGGTTCCTTCGCGGAACTGGAAGAGGTTCGACGGCAGACGCTTCGGACGCATCAGCTTGCCATTGCGATTGAGGATCACGTCGCCGTTGCGCGCGGTTGCCGGGTCGATCTCTTCGCAGTCTAGGAAGCTGTTGTACTGGTCGCCCAGATCGCCCGGCTCCTTCGAAACAGCGATCTGCTTGGTCAGGCCTGCGCCCAGCGAGTCGGTACGCGTGACGATGATACCATCCTCGATACCGAGTTCGAGGAAAGCGTAGCGGCAGGCGCGGACCTTCGCGAGAAAATCCTCATGCGGCACGGTGACCTTGCCGTCCTGATGGCCGCACTGCTTTTCGTCCGAAACCTGGTTCTCGATCTGCAGAGCGCAGGCACCGGCTTCGATCATCTTCTTGGCGAGCAAATAGGTCGCCTCGGCGTTGCCGAACCCTGCGTCGATATCGGCAATGACGGGCACGACATGCGTTTCGAAGCCGTCGATCTTGGCCAGAACCTCGGCTTCCTTCGC
>DDFE01000144.1:13290-18023 GCA_002336985.1 Sphingomonadales bacterium UBA1936 | reverse complement strand
CGATCAGCGCGGGGACGCTGGTCTTCTCGTGCATCGACTGGTCGGGAAGCGGACCGAATTCGCTGCGCAGCGCGGCGACCATCCAGCCGGACAGGTACAGATACTTACGCTTGGTCGTGCCGAAATGCTTCTTGATGGAAATCATCTTCTGCTGGGCGATGAACCCGTGCCAGCAGCCGAGCGACTGGGTGTAGTTCGCTGGGTCCGCATCGTACGCTGCCATGTCGGCACGCATGATCTTTGCCGTGTAGCGCGCGATATCTAGGCCGGTGTGAAACCGGTTCTGCAGGCGCATGCGCGCTGCTGCCTCGGCGTCGATGCCTTTCCAGGGCGTGCCATTGCCGTCGATGGTCTGGCGGAGGGCGGAGATTTCCTGCGTGTACGTCATGGTGATGCCTTCGATTGCGATGGATGTATCGCTACATTCAGTTTCGTCAGAAAATGACAGAAAAAAGGGTTAATCGAGGTCATCAGGTTGCGCTGCAGCAGAATTTGATTGTTGTGTTGTAAATATTATGACAACTCTCGGCGATGGCTGAAGCCAAGCTTTTCGCAGGTCTCTCTGTCCGCCGTCTGCGGCGCGGTGCGGGCATGACGCAGGCGGTCATGGCTGATGCGCTCGATGTGTCGGCCAGCTATCTCAACCTGATCGAGCGAAACCAGCGGCCGTTGACGGCAGCGCTGTTGCTCCGCCTTGCCGAAGTATTCGACTTCGATCCGCGTCAGCTGGCGGCGAGCGAACCGGGCGGGGGCGTGGATGGTTTGCGGCGGCGCCTTTCGGACCCGCTGTTCGCCGACCTGGCGATCGACCGCGCGCGGCTCGACGACTGGCTGAGCGCTGCGCCGGAAGGGGCGGAGGCCTTTGCCCGCGCTTACGACCGCGTGGGACAGGCGGTGGCCGCGGCCGATGATCCCGTCGCGCCCGTGCGCCGCGAGATCGAGCGATGGCGCAACCATTTCCCTGATTTGGAGGCCGCTGCGGAAATCCTGGCCGACGACCTGCGTGCCGGGTCGGCCGATCTTTATGGTGCGATCGTCGACCGGTTGCGGGTCACGCACCAGCTTTCGATTCGCATCCTGCCGGTCGACGTTCTGCCCGGCACATTGCGTCGGCTGGACCTGCACGCGCGCCAGTTGCAACTCAGCGAGATGCTCGACCCGGCGAGCCGCACCTTTGCTGTCGCGTTCCAGCTCGCCCAGCTCGAAGCGCGAGGTGAGATCGAGGCGCTGGTAAAGGGGGCGGATTTTGCCGAGCGGGCTTCCGAGAGACTCTATCGCCGTCACCTGACGTCGGGCTTCGCCGCCGCCCTCATGATGCCTTATGGCCGCTTCCTGCGGGCCTGTGAATCGACCGGCTATGATATCGAACTGCTGCAGCGCCGCTTCGGGGCGGGATTCGAACAGGTCGCCCATCGCCTGACGACGCTCAGCCGGGTGGGTGCGCGTGGCCTTCCGTTCTTCATGATCCGCATCGACCGGGCAGGGCAGGTGTCGAAGCGTTATGCCGGGGCCAGTGGATCGCCCTTGGTCGAATCCGATACGCGGTGCCCCTTATGGGACTTGCACGCGGCGTTCGACCGGGCGGGCAGTGTGGTACGCCAGCTTGTCGCCCTCGAGGATGGCAGCCGGTGGTTCACGCTTGCCCGCACCGTGAATCCGCAAGGCGGGCGAGCCGGGCAAATTCGCGCGCAGTTTGCCGTAGGCGTCGGATTGAACGCCAATCTCGCAAAGCCGCTTGCCGCAACACAGGGTGTCGATCTCGATGGCGCCGCGATGCCGGTCGGCCTCGGCTGCCGTGCCTGTGCACGCCCCGACTGCCCGCAGCGCGCCATGCCTCCCGCCGGCCGATCCCTGATCTTCAATGAACGCGAACGCGGCGTGTCCCCGTTCGTGTTTGCGGGCGATTAAGGCCGGTTTTTCAACGCCTCGACGATCCGCTTCACATCCTGGCTCTGTCCGCGCGGCAGGATGAGCACGTCATTGCCGCTGGCGACGACGATCAGGTCGCTGACGCCCACCGCCGAGATGCGGATGCCGTCGCTTTTGAACAGGCAATGGCTGGTGTCGATCGCGATGACTTCGCCATGATGGGCATCGCCCTTTGCATCCTTGCCCAGCGTGTGCAGTGCATCCCAGGATCCGACGTCCGACCATCCCATCGCGACCGGCACGACAGCGACACGTTCGGCGCGTTCCATGACGGCATAGTCGATCGAGTCGGACGGGCTGGCGGCAAAGCTGGCGGCGTCCGGGTAGATATGGCGTCCATCACGTCGCGCGCCCGCGATGGAGGCGCGGGCCGCGTCGAGCATCGCGGGTGCGAAACTGGCGAGCGCGCGCAGGTAGGCGTCGGCGCAGAACAGGAAGATGCCGCCGTTCCACACATGGTCGCCCGACGCGATCATCGCCTCGGCGCGCTCGCGGTTCGGTTTCTCGACGAAGCGTTCGACGCGGTTGATGCCCGTGCCCAGTGCGTCGCCGATCTTGATATAGCCGTAACCGGTTTCGGGCCCGTCCGGTGCGATCCCGAATGTCGCGAGCCAGCCGTCGCGTACGAACGGCAATGCGGTATCGACCGCGGCATCGAACGCCGCCTGGTCGGCGATCACATGGTCGCTGGGCATCACGAGCAATGGCGCTTCGGGTGGTGCCAGCAGAGCGGCGAGCGCGATCGCGGGCGCGGTATTGCGCGCTACCGGTTCCAGAATCAGCGTTGCCGGGCAGGGCCCGAGCTGCGTTTCGATCAGATCGACGTGGCGGGCGCTGGCGACCACCATCGGTTCGGCGAACCTTGTGCGGTCGCCGCAACGCGCGACTGTCGCCTCGAACATCGTCGCTTCGGACGTGAGCGGCAGGAATTGCTTGGGCCGTTCGGGCAGCGACATCGGCCACAGCCGGGTTCCCGACCCGCCGGAAAGAATGACGGGCGTAATCAGTCTGTCGTTCGGCATGGATAATCCCTAGCGGGCAGATGATGCGCGCGCCATCCGAACGCCGCGCGATCGACATGGTTTCCCGTATCGGTACCAGTTTTCACCATATCTTCGTCAATTTCGGCGACAGGGTATAGCTATGTCGGATTTCTTGACACTGCGGAGCGTTCGGGGCGCGTGATACGGCTGTTCAAGCATTATGTGCCGCACGTCGTCCTGCTGCTGGCGCTCGTGGATTTGGTGCTCCTTCTGGCTTCGGCAGAAGCGGCATGGGTGCTGCGTGCCCGCCAGATCGGCATGACGGTCGAGCCGCTCGCCAATCGCTATTGGCCGATCTTGAATTTCGCCGCCACGCTGCAGATCGCGATGGTCGCGGTCGGCGTGTACGGCAGCGACGCCCTGCAATCGTTGCGTTTTGCCGCGGCGCGGCTGTTGGTCGCGATAAGCCTCGGGGTGATCTTCCTGTCGGTCGTCTATTTCGCCTTTCCGGGAGCGACCCTGTGGCGGTCGAATTCGTTATACGCGATGGCGATCGCCTTCGTGCTGCTGATGGTGGTCCGGATTCTGTTCGACAGGCTCCTTGGGCCGAAGGTTTTCAAGCGCCGGGTCGTCGTCCTCGGCGCGGGCCAGCGCGCCGCGCGTCTCGGGCGGATGAGCGCGAGCCAAAAGGCGAGTTTCCGGGTCGTTGCCCATATCGACATGGGCGACTGCACGCCCGTCGTCGACACGGCGATCGACCGCGGCACGATCGAGAATCTCGAACATTATATTTGGCAGCTCGGCGCCAATGAAGTGGTCCTGGCGCTGGAGGAGCGGCGGCAGGCGATGCCGGTCAACGACTTGTTGCGCATCCGTACCCTCGGCGTCCACGTCAACGAGATCTCGACGTTCCTCGAGCGCGAAACCGGTCGCGTCGACCTGCGCAGTATCAACCCCAGCTGGCTGATCTTTTCCGACGGGTTTTCCAGCGCACGGCGGCTGTCGTCCTATGCGAAACGTGTGTTCGACATCACGGTCGCGGCCCTGCTGCTGCTGCTGACCTTGCCGGTGATGGCCGTGGCGGCGATCGCCGTGAAGCTCGAGTCGCCGGGTCCGGTCATCTACCGCCAGCAGCGGATCGGCCTTTATGGCTCGCAGTTCGACATCCTGAAATTCCGCTCGATGCGACAGGACGCCGAGGTCGGCGGCAAGGCGGTGTGGGCCGAAAAGAACGACCCGCGGATCACCCGCGTCGGCCGCATCATCCGCAAGCTGCGCATCGACGAACTGCCGCAGGTGTGGACCGTGCTGAAGGGCGAGATGAGCTTCGTCGGCCCGCGCCCGGAACGCCCCGGCTTCGTCGATGAACTGTCGCAGAAAATCCGCTTTTATGCAGAACGCCATGTCGTAAAGCCCGGCATCACGGGATGGGCGCAGATCAACTATCCCTATGGCGCCAGCCTCGACGATGCGCGGCAGAAG
Organism: Sphingomonadales bacterium UBA1936; assembly: GCA_002336985.1. Taxonomy (GTDB): domain Bacteria; phylum Pseudomonadota; class Alphaproteobacteria; order Sphingomonadales; family Sphingomonadaceae; genus Sphingomonas_O. The sequence goes on along the minus strand of DDFE01000144.1, from coordinate 13,629 downwards.
CTGGAATACGACCTTTATTACGCGAAGAATTACACGCCCTTCCTCGACCTGGTGATCATCCTCCAGACGATTCGCGTCGTCCTGTTTCCGGAAGGAGCCCGGTGAGCATCCTGCTGCTCTGGGGCCATGTTATCGCGGCGCTGCTTTTCGCGGTGCTCGCGACCTGGCAGGTCGATCACTGGCGCGACCGCGTGGCGCGCGCGGTTTGCGTGGCGTGTATCGCGATGGCGGTATGGGCGGGTGTGACCGCTTGGGTCGGCCCCGCGGCGCCGGCGGCGCAACTTGGCGAGAGTGCGCGAAACCTTGCCTGGCTCGTCTTCCTGCACGCGCTGCTCCGCC
>DDFE01000144.1:3420-13266 GCA_002336985.1 Sphingomonadales bacterium UBA1936 | reverse complement strand
GGCTGGGCGATGGAATTCGCGATTGCCCGTGGCGGGGTCGCGATGATCCTCGCGCCGATGGTCGCACTGTCGGCGCGGCGGAATACACGCTGGACGATCCGCCTGTCGCGCACGGTCGCGTTCCGCTCGATCGGGCTGGTCGCGGCGCTCGCCTATCTCGGTCTCGTGATCGTCTCGGCCTATGCGCTGCGCGAATTCGGCGGCGCCTATGCCAATGCCGTGCCGCCGGTCGTGCTGCTTGCGGCAGCACTGGCGGCGGCGCTCACCATGTCCTCGCCGCGCGCACGCGCATGGTCCAGCGTCATGCTGTCGAAGCACCTGTTCGCGCATCGATATGACTATCGCGCCGAATGGCTGCGTTTCACCGGCACGCTCGGCATCCCGGGTCCGGAATCGCCACCGCTCGACGTGCGCGTGGTGAAGGCGATCGCCGACATCGTCCAGGCACCGGGCGGCATGCTGCTGATGCCGACCGGTGACGCGATGACAGCGGGCGCGCAGTGGCAATGGGAAGCCCTGTCGCCGCCGAGCGATGCGAGGGACGCGCGGCTGGCAAGCCTGCTTGCCGGCGGACGGATCGTCGAACTCGATGTCCTGCGCAGCGACACGGGCGATGTGCAGGAAATGTCGGCGATCCCCCAATGGATCCTTCACGATACGAGCGCCTTTGCCATTGTCCCCCTGGTTCACGTCGACCGGCTGGCGGGCGCCGTCCTGCTCGAACGGCCGCTGGTCACGCGCGCGCTCGACTGGGAAGATTTCGACCTGCTCCGCCTCGCCGGGCGTCAGGTCGCTAGTTACCTTGCAGAGGCCAATGCACAGGATGCACTTGGCGAAGCGGCACGCTTCGACGAGTTCAATCGCCGCTTTGCCTTCATCATGCACGACATAAAGAACCTCGTCAGCCAGCTGACGCTGGTCACGCGCAATGCCGAACGCCATGCGGGCAATCCGGAATTCCAGGCGGACATGATCGCGACCCTGCAATCGTCGACGGCGCGCATGAACGACCTGCTCGCGCGCCTGTCGCAGCACAATACTGGCCGTGTCGAGGATCCGGTCCCGCTGAACCTGCAGCCCTTCGTCGCGCGGATCGGCGACCAGTTCCGCAGGCGCCATCCGGTGCTTGTCGACGGCGCAATCCCCTGTGTCGGCCTTGCCGATCCCGGCCGGCTGGAACAGGCGCTGTCGCACCTCGTCCAGAATGCGATCGACGCCAGCGGCTCCACCAATCCCGTCACCCTGTCGCTCGTCGAGCGCGAGGGAGAGGTCGGGATCGAGGTGTGGGACCAAGGTCCCGGCATGACCGCCGAGTTCATCGCGACGATGCTGTTCAAGCCGTTCACTTCGACCAAGGCAGGCGGGTTCGGTGTCGGCGCGCATGAGGCGCGTACACTGGTCAACGCGATGCACGGGCGTGTGGCGGTCGTATCTGCGCCGGGTGAGGGCACGCGAATGACGATCTGGCTGCCGGTCGCGCCAGCCGAAACTATTGCTCGAATCACAAGGCACGCCGCATGACCGACGTGAAACCCAAGCTGCTGATCGTCGAGGACGACGAAGGGCTGCAGCGCCAGTTGCGCTGGGCTTATGATGATTACGAGGTCATCGTCGCGGGCGACCGCGCTTCGGCCATCGATGCCCTGCGCCTGCACGAACCCGATGTGGTGACGCTCGACCTTGGCCTGCCGCCCGATCCGGACGGCGTCGAGGAGGGGTTTGCGACACTCGCCGAAATCCTGCGGCTGAAACCGGGGACCAAGGTCATCGTCGCATCCGGTCACGGTGCCCGCGAATCCGCGCTGCGGGCGGTCGCCTCGGGCGCCTATGATTTCTATGCGAAGCCCGTCGATATCGACCAACTGGGCCTCATCGTTTCGCGCGCGTTTCACCTGCACGCGATCGAGGCCGACAATGCGCGGCTTGCCAGCGCGACCGATGGTGAACCGCTGCTCGGCGGGCTGATCTCAGCAGCGCCCGAAATGCTGAAGACGGTGCGCACCGTCGAGCGCGTCGCGACTGCTGATGTTTCCGTTATGCTGTTGGGTGCAAGCGGCACCGGCAAGGAACTGCTCGCGCGCGGCCTGCACGATGCAAGCGGGCGCAGAGGCGGCGCGTTCGTCGCGATCAACTGCGCCGCCATCCCAGAAAACCTCCTCGAAAGCGAGTTGTTCGGGCACGAAAAGGGCGCGTTCACGGGTGCCGTGAAGACGACCGAGGGCAAGATCGAACTCGCGCACGGTGGTACGCTGTTCCTCGACGAAATCGGTGATGTGCCACTCGCGCTGCAGGTGAAACTCCTGCGCTTCCTTCAGGAACGCACCATCGAACGCGTCGGCGGGCGCAAGAGCATTCCGGTCGACACACGCATCGTGTGTGCGACTCACCGTGACATAGATGCGATGGTCGCCGACGGCAGCTTCCGCGAAGATCTTTATTACCGCCTCGCCGAAATCGTCGTACGTATTCCCTCGCTCGCCGAACGGCCGGGTGACGCGAGCCTGCTCGCGCGCGCCTTCGTCAAGCGTTTCGCCGCGTCGATGAAAAGCGAGGTCACGGGCCTGTCGCCCGATGCGCTGACCGCGCTCGACGCGTGGAACTGGCCGGGGAACGTCCGCGAACTCGAAAACCGTGTGAAGCGCGCGGTGATCATGGCCGATGGAAAGCTGGTGACGGCAGCCGACCTCGACCTGGCAGGTGGCGAGGGCGGTGATGACCCGATCAACCTGCGCGCCGTCCGCGAGGCGGCCGACCGGCAGGCGATCGTTCGTGCGCTCGCGCGATCCGAAGGCAACATCTCGGGGGCCGCCCGCCTGCTCGGGATAAGCCGTCCGACGCTCTACGACCTGCTCAAAAGCTACGAGATCGCCGCCTGACCGTTGCGGCGGTGCGGGTCCGCCCCTATCCGGCAGCCATGGACGACACTCTCCGCCGTATCGCCGACGCGCTCGACCGGCTGGCGCCGCCCGCGCCCGAACCGGCATCCGCAGGCGAGAAGGCCTATCGCTGGGACGGCCGCAAACTCGCCGTTGCCGACCTCCGGCCGTTGCCGCTCGAACTGCTGACCGGCATTGACATGGTGAAGGAAACGCTTGTCGAAAATACCCGACGCCACGCAGCCGGACACGCCGCGCACGACGCATTGCTGTGGGGCGCGCGCGGGACCGGCAAGTCGGCGCTTGCCAAGGCTGCAGTCGGTGCGACTGCTGGAGTTGTGCTGATCGAGGTCGCCGCGGGCGACCTCCACACCCTGCCCGCACTTTTCGCCGTCGCTGCCACCTGGGACCGGAAGGTCATCGTGTTCATCGACGACCTCGGTTTCGACGAGGTGCAGGCGGCGCGCGAACTCCGCTCGGTGCTGGACGGCGGCGCGGCAGCGCGGCCTGCGAACGTCCGGCTCTACGTCACGTCGAACCGTCGCCACATCGTAAAGCGCGACATGGCGGAGCAGGAAACGGCAATCAATCCGCGCGACGCTGCCGACGATGCACTCGCGCTGGCCGATCGCTTCGGCTTGTCGCTGGGTTTCCATGTCGCCGACCAGCCGACCTATGTCGCGATGGTCGAGGGCTATGCGAAGCAATACGGCCTGCCCTTCGACGCGCACGATGCGGTGCAGTTCGCGACACAGCGCGGCAGCCGGTCGGGCCGTGTCGCATGGCACTATATCGTCGAACTGGCCGGCCGCGAGAAGCGCTCGCTGCCCTGATCGCGCGGACGAACGACCGTCAGCGTTCGACAAACGACATTTCACTTTACCCGATGACCACCTAGGCTCGCCCACAAGGATAAACCGGGGAGTCTTTCATCCATGGATCGTCGTCAATTCGTCGCCACCGCCGGCGCCGCCACCGCCTATGCCGCGTTCAACCCGACATTCGCATTCGCGCAGGCGGGCAGTGGTGATGCTGCACTGAACGTGCTGTTCGAAAACATCTTCCAGGAAAACCTGAAGCATTCACCCGAGCTTGCCAGTTCGCTGGGCCTCGACAAGGGGCCGAATGCCGCGTGGAAAGGCATGTTGTCGCCCAGCACTGCCGCCGAGCGTCATGCATCGCTCGCCCGTACGAAAAAGGCGTTGGCATCGCTCAAGGCGGTCGATCCGAAAACCCTGTCACCGTCCGGACAGGTCAATCGCGATGTCGTGATCTACCAGATCGAGTCGCGCATGGTCGCGGCAGACAAGTTCGATATCGACGGCGTTCAGCGCCCGTACCGGATATTCCAGCAGGGTGGCAATTACTTCGAACTTCCCGATTTTCTCAACACCGCCCACACCATCAACAACAGCGCCGATTGCGAAGCGTATCTTTCGCGCCTCGAACAAGTCGCGACCGCGCTCGACCAGGATACGACGGAGCAGAAGGCGGAGGCCGCACGCGGTTATCTGGCACCCGGATGGTCGATCGACCTCACCCTGGGCCAGATGGCGAAGCTGCGTGCTCCGGCACCAGAAGCAAACACGATGGTCGAGTCGCTGGTGAAACGTGCCGCGGCCAAGCAGATCGCGGGCGACTGGAGCGGACGCGCATCGAAGATCGTGGCGGACAAGGTCTATCCCGCGCTCGACCGCCAGATCGCGCTGATGAAGCAGTTGCGTCCGACGACGGCGGCCGGCGACGGTGCATGGCGGCTGAAGGATGGGGCGGCGATCTATGCCGCCGCACTCGAACAGGCGACCACGACCAAGTTCACGCCTGAGGAGGTCCATCAGATCGGCTTGCAACAGGTGGCCGACCTGACCGCCAAGCTCGACGTGATCCTGAAAGCCGCAGGTCTGACACAGGGCAGCGTCGGTGCACGTTTGTCGGCGCTGAACGTCCGGCCCGAACAGGTCTATGCCAATACCGATCCGGGACGCGCCGAACTGATCGCCAGCCTGAACGCGGGGATCAAGGCGATGTCTGCCCGTTTGCCGCGCGCGTTCGCGACCTTGCCCACGCAACCGCTCGAAATCCGCCGTGTGCCCCCGGAAATTCAGGACGGTGCCTCGAACGGTTATTATAACCGCGCCGCACTCGATGGCTCACGGCCTGCGATCTATTTCATCAACCTGAAGGATACCGGCGACTGGCCGAAATACTCGCTGCCCTCGCTGACCTATCATGAGGGCCTGCCGGGCCATCACCTGCAGATCAGCCTGGCGCAGGAATCGAAGGACATTCCGACGCTTCGCAAGATCGGGGGGTTCTCGGCATATTCGGAAGGCTGGGCGCTCTATTCCGAACAGCTCGCCGACGAACTCGGTGCGTACGAAGGCATCGAGAAGGCGGGATACCTCCAGTCCTTCCTGTTCCGCGCCGCACGGCTCGTCGTCGACACCGGCATCCACACCAAGCAGTGGAGCCGCGAAAAGGCGACGCAGTACATGGTCGAGACCACCGGCTTCGCCCAGCCGCGCAGCCAGCGTGAGGTCGAGCGGTATTGCACGCAGATCGGCCAGGCCTGCAGCTACAAGATGGGCCACATCGCCTGGACCCGTGCCCGCGAAACCGCACAGAAAACGCTCGGCGCGAAATTCGATATCAAGCAGTTTCACGAAGTGCTGAAGGAAGGCGCGATGCCCCTGACCATCCTCGAAAAGCGGATCGCTGAGCGTACCAAGGAAGCGATGGCCTAGGTTTTTCCGTCGCTTTCCTCGCCCGCTGCGGGGAGAGCGACGGTAAATTGGCGGCCAGACCGATTGTCGAATGCGAAATTGACTGCCGAGGCAATCATTGCTACGGCAATCGAATGGCATTCTATTCCGAGTCCAATTTCTTTCCGGACCGCTCGGTGGGCTATCTCATCAAGCGCAACTTCCGCCTGTGCGAAGATGCGCTGGCCCCGGCATTCGTCGAGGAAGCGGTGACCTTCACGCAGTGGCAAGCGCTGATCTCGATCTATTTCGGCCGCGCGACGACGGGCGCGGAACTGGCGAACGACCTTGCTCATGACAAGGGCGCAACGATCAGGACGATCGACACGCTTGAGGAGCGCGGCTGGATCACGCGTGAGCGCGACCTGGCCGATCGCCGTTGCGTCAACCTTGCACTGACCGAAGCGGGCGTCTCGACTGCGCTCCGCGTGCGCCAGCGCCTGATCGCCTGTTGGAACGTGTGGCTGACCGACTGGAATTCCGCCGACGTCGAAACGCTGATCGACCTGCTGCAGCGGCTCGAAGTGACGCTGTCCAAAGCAGCGAGCGAGCCATCATGCGGCTGATGCGAACCGTTCCCGCCGCCGTGCTGCTGCTTGCCGGATGCACGATTCCTAGTGCCAAGCCGTCCGTCACGCCGATGGCCGCCAGCGATCTGGGCCTCGGGAGCGTGGTTGCGCCGGAAATAGATGCCCGCTGGTGGCGGGCATTCGGGGATCCGCAACTCGACCGGCTGGTCGACGATGCGACGGCCAATAGCCCGACACTCGCTGCAGCGCTTGCCCGCGTGCGACAGGCCGATGCGGTGCTTTCCTCGCGCCGTGCCGAGGATGGCCCGGACATCACGCTCGACGGATCGGCGCAGGTCGCACGCCTTTCGGGCCGCTACACCATTCCACCGCCCTATGGGGGCAGCACGCGCTTCGTCGGGCAGGTGCAGGCAAACCTGAGCTGGAACCTCGACCTCTTCGGCCGCCAGCGTGCTGCGATCGAAGGTGCGAACGCATCCGCCGATGCCGCGCGGCTCGATGCCGAAGCGGCCCGCCTCGCGCTCGCGGGTGCCGTTGCGCAGACTTATGTCGACCTGACGCGAGCCGAACTCGCGGCAAAGATCGCGGCATCGGCGATTTCCACGCGCGAAGGGTCGCTGAAGCTGGTCCGGGTGCGGCAACGCAGCCAGCTGGCCAGCCGGATCGACACCACGGCCGCCGAAACATTGCTTGCCCAGGCACGCAGTGCACTGGTCGCTGCGCAGGGCCAGCGCGCATTGGCCGCCAATGCGCTTGCCGCGCTCGCCGGACGAGGCGCCGATTATGCGGCGGCGATCACGCCGAGCACGATGCGGCTCGACGGATTGACGCTGCCGGCGGCGATCCCGGCGGACCTTCTCGCACGCCGGGCCGATCTCGCCGCCGGGCAGGTCCGGATCGCGGCTGCCGCGGCGGGCCGGCAGGTGGCGCGCCGCGCTTTCTATCCGAACATCAACCTGGCTGCGCTTGCCGGATTCCAGGCTATCGGCATCGAAAATCTTTTCGCACTCGACGCCGGTACGGTCGGCGCTGGCCCTGCCATCCATCTGCCGATCTTCGACAATGGCAGGTTGAAGGCGGATCTCGCAGGGGCAACGGCTGCGCTCGATCTCGCGACCGCGGACTATAACGGCCATGTGGTGACGGCCGTTCGCGAAGCGGCCGATGCCGTGGCGCTCGACCGGAACATCGCCGAACGTCGCCGCAGCCAGGCGCAGGTCGTCAGCGGTTTTGCCGAGACCGGGCGCCTCAACGCTGTGCGTGTCCGCAGCGGCCTCAGCAGCAGGCTCGACCTGGTCGACAATGACGTGCGGCTGCTCGACGCCCAACTCGCCGAAGCCAATCTTTCTGCCGATGCGGCACGCACACGCATTGCGCTCGTGATGGCGCTCGGTGGCGGCTATTTACCCAAGGAAAGCAAATGACCGAGACCGCCCCGCCGGCGCCCGCCACCCCCGCAGCCGATCCGCCGCGCGGCAACCCGCAGGCGCGGAAGCGCTTGCTGACGATCCTGGCTTTGGTCGTCGTCATCGGCCTCGTGGTCTGGGCCGTTTATCATTTCCTGCTCGCATCGCCGCAGGAGGAAACCGACGACGCCTATGTCGCCGGCGATATCGTGGCGGTGACGGCGCGCGACCCCGGCACGGTCCTCGCGATCCATGCCGACAATACCCAGTCGGTAAAGACCGGGCAGCCGCTGATCGACCTCGATCCCGATACGGTGAACGTCAATCTCGCCGCAGCCGAGGCGGAACTGGCGCGTGCGGTGCGCACGACCCGGGCATCGTTCACGCGCCTGGGCGAAACGGGAGCAGCGGTCGGCCAGGCCCAGGCCGAGCTCGACCGTGCAACCAACGATTATGCGCGGCGCCGCAGTGCCGCTGCCGAAGGCGCGATCTCCGGTGAAGAGCTGTCGCATGCGGCCGATGCGGTGAAGGTCGCCCGGGCCAATGTGGCACTTGCCCGCAGCCAGCAGGCCCAGTCGCAAACGGCGGTGCAGGGAACCGATGTCGGAACGAACCCGGCCGTGCTTTCAGCAATCGCGGCCTATCGCCGCGCTGCCATTGCCCGCGGACATATGCACATCGTCGCGCCGACGGATGGTGTCGTCGCGCAACGCACGGTCCAGATCGGCCAGCAGATCGCAGCAGGAACGCCGTTGATGGCGGTGGTGCCCCTCGACCGCGTCTGGGTCGATGCGAACTTCCGCGAAACCCAGCTGAAGGACCTGCGGATCGGTCAGGCGGTAACTGTGACTGCGGATACCTATGGCAGCGACATCGTCTATCACGGACGCGTTGCCGGCGTTGGCGCGGGATCGGGCAATGCCTTCGCGCTGCTGCCGCCGCAGAATGCCAGCGGGAACTGGATCAAGATCGTCCAGCGCGTTCCGGTTCGTATCGCCCTGAACCGCGACGAATTACGCCGGAATCCTCTGCGTATCGGACTGTCGGTGACGGCAACGGTCGATACGGCCGATCGCGGCGGCGCGCGCCTCGGTGCACTTGCCCCCGCGGCGATGCGCGGCACCCAAGGCGACGTAAGCGCCGACCCGTTGGTCGAAGCGAGGATCCGTCAGATCATCGCAGCCAATCGCTGATGGCAAGCGCCGCTCCACCGGCTCCGCTTCGCGGTGCCAATCTGGCGATGGTGGCGGTCGCTCTTGCCGTCGGCACGTTCATGCAGGTGCTCGATTCGACGATCGCCAATGTCTCGTTGCCGACGATCGCGGGAAATTTGGGCGTCAGTGCGGACAATTCGACCTGGATTATTACTGCGTTCGCGGTGGCGAACGGCATCGCGGTACCGCTGACGGGTTGGCTCATGGGCCGGTTCGGCGTGGTCCGTGTGTTCTGCCTGTCGGTCTTGCTATTCACCGTCGCATCGTTCCTGTGCGGTATCGCCTGGAACCTGCCGTCGCTGATCGCCTTCCGGATTCTTCAAGGCGCGGTGTCAGGGCCGATGATGCCGGGCAGCCAGGCACTGCTGATCGCGGTCTTTCCTCCCGAGAAGCGCTCCACCGCGCTCGGCATCTGGTCGATGACGACGCTGGTGGCGCCCATCATGGGGCCGATCCTCGGCGGATTCATCTCCGACAATTACCACTGGAGCTGGATCTTCCTGATCAACGTTCCGTTCGGGCTGATCTGCGCCGCGGTGTGCTGGAACAACCTCAAGGATCGCGAAACCCCCACCCGCAAGATCAAGGTGGATCAGGTCGGTCTGATCCTGCTCGTCGTCTGGGTCGGCGCGCTGCAGATCATGCTCGACCTCGGCAAGAACGAGGACTGGTTCAACTCGACGCGGATCGTGGTGTTCGCACTGGTGGCGGCTATCGCCTTCATCGGATGGCTGATCTGGGAACTGACCGACGCCAACCCGATCGTNNCTGTGGCTGCAGACGCAGGTCGGCTACACCGCTACCTGGGCGGGTCTGATCGCGGCGCCCAGCGGTGCGGTTGCCGTGCTGCTCACGCCATTCGTCGCGCGGCTCTCGGGCAAGATCGACGCCCGTATCCTTGCGACGATCGCCTTCCTGGCGTTCGCGCTCTCTTACTGGATGCGTTCCGGTTACACATCGACGGCAAGCGCCTGGGATTTCACCGTGCCGCTGTTGATCCAGGGTGTCGCGATGAGCACCTTCTTCTTGTCGATGCTCACGATATCGCTCGACCGCAT